>JALSIN010000384.1 GCA_026989935.1 Polyangiaceae bacterium
TCGGACCTGTACGAGTGGCGCGAGGGGGATGACCCGCGTTCGTTTCGACGTCGGACGTTCGGCCGGCGTGCGAGCGAGCCGTTCCTCGGTCGGGATGGTCGCACGGTGGTGTTTCGTCGCAACGATTCGGCCCAGTCGCGGGTCGGTTTTCTCGACCTTCGGACGGGCCGCGTCACGGAGTTGCCCGCACGCGAGCGCCTCGAACAGGTGACGACGCCGTCGCTGTCGCCCAACGGCCGCTTCGTGGTGTTCTCGGCCTTCCGCGAGGGCGGCTATCGAGACATCGTGCTGTACGATCGGCGCGAGCGCACGTATGCGGCGGTGACGGCGGACCGCTTTTCGGACATCTCGCCCACGTTCTCGCCGGACGGCCGCTACGTGATCTTCACAAGTGACCGATCTGGAATCTTCAACATCCACGCCTACGACCTGCGCACGAAGAACCTCTACCAGGTTACGAACGTCTACGGCGGCGCGTTCGAACCGGCGATCTCCCCCGATGGACGCACGCTCGTGTACGTGGGGTTTACGGCCGACGGATTCGACCTGTGGACCCTGCCGTTCGACCCGGCCACGTTCCTGCCGGCGGTGCCGGCGGCCACCATCGTGCCGGCCGCACGGTCCACGCGGCCGGACGACGATCCGACCCGCGCGGCGCGCGTGTACCGGCCCTCCGAGACGTTTTTCCCCCGCACGGTGTTCCCGTCGGCTTTCGACCTGCAGACTTCGTCGTTTGCGACCGAGATCGGGGGCCAGGTGGGGATCTCGGACGTGCTGGGCTTCCACAGCCTGGCGCTTCGGATGGCGTACCTCCTTCCGCCCGTGGACCAGCCGGTGGGGAGCGTCACGTACACGTTTGACCGGTTGCTGCCGGCGTTTCGGGTGGGGGTCGAGCGCGCCTTTGCCCAGCGCAGCGGTTTTCGGCGCTACGTGTACGACGCCCCGCAGCCCGAGCCCGGGGTGTCGGGCCCGTACGTCCTCGAAGGCTACCGTGAGTCGATCTGGCGCGCGTTCGGGGCGATGAGCCTGCCCATCGTCCTGGACCCGCGCTACGCCGTGCAGGCGTCGGCCGGGTACACGTTCACGAACTACCGCAACCTGGACGAGGACACCTTCGAGCCGGACCCGAATGCGCCGCTCGCCGCGGTCCCGGAGACGGGGAACCTGGCGCAGGTGAACCTCGGCCTGTCCTTTTCGAGCGAGCGGGCCGTTCGGTTCGGTTATGGTGGGACCCACGGCACGACGTTTTCGACCTCGGTGGCGGTATTCGATCGGGTCCTGGGCAGTGACTACGGCGATCTCCAGGCGCGTTTCTCCCTCGGCCAGAACCTGCCCATGCCGTTTCGCGGGCACCAGGTCCTCGCGCTGCGGGCCAGCGGGGGCGTTTCCGCCGGTGGCCTGCGGCGGCGCGGCGCCTTCTTCGTCGGCGGTCCCCCCGAGCAACAGGACGTTTTCCGCAGTCTGCTCGCCCGCACCCCGGTGTCCACCGCGGGCCTGGTGCGGGGCTACCGGCCGGGGGTGGTGGGGGGGCGCTACTTCTTCGTCGTCAATGCCGAGTACCGGATCCCGATCCTCGACGTCGAGCGCGGCCTGGGCACCTTGCCCGCCTTCCTGCGCTCGATCACCTTCATTCCCTACGCCGATGCCGGCCGGGCGTTCTCCGGACCGCTCGCCTTCCGCGACGTCCTGTTCGGGGTGGGCGCCTCGTTCGTGCTCAACTTCCGCCTGGGCTACCTCGAAACGATCAGCCTCTTTTTCGACTACGCCCACGGATTCGACGACGAACTCGGCCTCGACCAGTTCCGCGTCCTGGTCGCTCGCTCTTTTTGATCTGTGCGGCACGGTAACCGTTCATCCGCGGATCGGACCCGGCCCCGTTTTCTTGGACAACTCCGATAGGCCGAACGGATGCCCCGCAGCATGTCCGGGAAGACGTCATCAGGAAAACGAAGGCGTTTCAGGGACGAGTACGAGGCCGAGGTCGTTCGGATCGGCCGGCAGCCCGGGCAGACGGCATACGTAGCGGCGACGGAGCTTGGTCTTGTCCCCAAAACGGTCACTCGCTGCGTCCGTCGGGCGTAGGTCGATGCAGGCGGTGGGGGGGAGGTCCGTGGGCCACGGCCGAGCACGAGGCGTTGGCGTTGTCGTGACCTGAACACCGAACGATCCACCCGGGACGTGGACCACAGGAACCACACAATCTTCGGGAGGGGGGCTCGACCTGGGCCCGGCACGACCTCCGGGAGGGGAGGGCGGAGGCAAGGCCCCAGGAGGGGAGGCCCGGCACGAGCTCCGGGAGGGGAGGGCGGAGGCAAGGCCCCGTGAGGGGAGGCCCGGCACGACCTCCGGGAGGGGAGGGCCCGGGACTCCACACGACCTTCGGGAGGGGGCCGCGCGGGAGGGGGCCGCGGGAGGGAACCACAGCGCGTCACCGGTGACGGGGGTGGGTTGGCTCCCAGGAGGGGACGGCATTCGCCTCGGGTGCGCTGACCCCGCGAGTGATCGATTCGGCGAGGCGGCCGTCTACCTCTACGACATGCCCTTCGCTGTGCCCTCCCGCCTCCGCCTCGTTCCCCTGCGCTCCTGGATCGCCGTTGCTGCCCTGTGGCTCGCCGCCTGCGGCGACGACCGGGGCATGGCCTCCAGCGTGGGGTTGAGCGTGGGCGACGCCTCGGGGGCCGGCAGCACCACCGCGGGGAACACCACGCCAGGGAGCACCGCAAGCACGGGGGGCGGCGCGAGCACCTCGGGGGGACCGCTCTTCGATGTAGGGGCGTCGGGCGGCGCCACCGACGGCGGCGCCAACATGTGCTACGTCGATCCCGACGGCGACGCGGCGGGCCCCTGCGGTGAGAAGGCGCCGGCCGACAGCTTCGATCCCCAGGTGCAGTGGGCTTGGGAAGGCGATGGTGACCGCAAGCAGTCCCTGGTGATCCCCCTGGTCGCGAACCTGACGGACGACGACGGTGATGGGGTCATCACCCTGTGTGACAGCCCGGACATCCTTGTGCAGGTGTTCTGGGACTACTCCTCCTACAACCACGACGGCTACCTCTACGTGCTCGATGGGGCCACCGGCGCGGTCCACACCAGCTTTGCCACCGCCATGCGCAAGCACACGACCCCGGCCATCGGCGACATCGACGGCGACGGTCAGCCCGAGATCGTGGGGTTGACCGTGGATCGCAAGCTGGTGGCGTTCGATCCAGACGGCACCGAACTGTGGCGGAGCGTGGCCGAGGTCGATCCAGCCATCGGAGGCTACGGCGCCATCGCGCTGGCGAACCTCGACGGTGAGGGCACGCCCGAGATTCTCCTGGGCAACCAGATCTTCGACGCCGGCGGTGTCCTCTTGACCACGCTGCCGGACGTTCTACCCCACTCGGGCTGGGGCAACGCCACCACCGCGGCGGACATCGACGGCGACGGCGCCATGGAGGTCGTGCTCGGCCGCAGCGCCTACCGCATGGACGGCACCGAAGTGTACCGCGTGGACAACGTGAGCCCCGGCTACCCCCAGGTGGCCGACCTCGACGGTGACGGCCAGCCGGAGATTCTCGTGCTGAATGAGCAGGGGATCTCCCTGATCCGGCCCGACGGGAGCGTGACCTACGCCAACAGCCGCCCCACCGGGGCGGGCGCCTCCCTGGAGAACTGGATGCGGCCAGCCACGATCCACGACTTCGACGGCGACGACCAGGCCGAGTTCGCCACGGCCTCCCAGGGGATCTTCGCCGTTTACGAGAGTTCCGGCCAGGTGGTCTGGCAGGCCACCGTCCAGGACATCACCGGCGCCAGTGCGGGCACGGCGTTCGACTTCCTGGGCGACGGCAGCGCCAACGCCATCTACGGGGACGAGCGCAATTTCCACGCCTATGACGAGAACGGCGCCGAACTCCTGACGGTGCCCCGCTCCAGCGGCACGATCATCGAGTACCCGGTGGTCGCCGACGTGGACAACGACGGCTCCGCCGAGGTGGTGGTGGTCTCGAACGAGGGGTGGTTCAAGGACCAGACCGCACCGCTCCTGCAGGTGATCCGTGACGCCCAGGACCGCTGGGTGCCAGCCCGCCGGATCTGGAACCAGCACACCTACCACGTCACCAACGTGCGAGAAGACGCCACGATCCCCGCCCAGGAGCCCAGGCACTGGGAGTTGCTCAACACCTTCCGCACCCAGGCCCAGATCGACGCTGGCGGGACCTGCAAGCCCCCACCCCAGGGCTGATCCAACCCGGCGCACCGTGCATCTCGTGGGCCGAGGTCGGTCGTCGTCGGCAGGGGCCCCCCGAAGGTCGTGTCGCCCGGTCGAAAAAAGTGGATGGCGTCGGCGACCCCCCCGAGTCGCCGGCGCCATCCGAAAGTGCGACCGGTGCCCACCGGCCGCTGCTCGCCCAGAAGGAACTCGTTGGCGGGTCCCTCCAAGGCCGGCGGGTGCCGACCTCGCTACCTTCGACACCGGCACCGGGAAACCTTCCGGCACGGCGTCGAAAAAAAATGTGCGCGTTCGCACAGACGCTTTGCGCATGATGCGCAGATAGAGGGAGACCGTTTGACGCCGGCGAGCGGACCGTGACGCCCGCAGTGCCAGGGCAACGGTCCCCGCCTACGAGGGGGCGATGCCGGCGCCGCTAGCCCCGTGGCTCGTGCGCCCGGGTCGTCACCAGGGCGAGGTCGGCGATGGGGCCAAGGATGGCGCGAACTGCGCTTCTTCCCCAGGGGCTGTCCGCGATCGCGCGGGCGAGCAGCGGGCCGTGCTCGTAGTAGAGGGCCACGAAGCCGCGCCCGAGCGGGTTCGACAGCAGGTACTGGTCGCGAAACAATCGCAGGGCGTACACGCGCGGCGCCCACGGGGCCCCGTAGGCGGCCGTCGCGACCACGCAGAAGCCATCGACGATGGAAAACTCCTGGGCGGGGGTCTGGACGGAGGCCGCGACCAGCGGGCTTTGGTTGCCGCACGTGTCCTCGTAGCGCACGGCCACCTGGTACTCGGTGTTGCCGAAGAGCTGGTCCACCAGGCAGGTTACCGGCTGGCCCGGCTCGTAGGGGCCGGTGCACGGGACCTCGACCGCCTGGGACACGTTCGAGTCGTCGATGGGCATCGTGCCGGGGCGATAGAACACGCGCACGGTCTGGACCTCCCGCGCCCCCTCCAACACGGGCAGGACCAGCGAAAGCTGCACCTTGTCGAAGTCCATGGCCTCGGCCGCCATGTCCGCGACCGGGGGGAGGTCGCCGACCGTGCACGGGGTCCAGCCGCCGGTGTCACCGCCGGTGTCGCCGCCGCCCCCCCCGACACCGTCGCTGAAGACGCCGAAGCGGAAGGTTTCCCCGTTCTTCGTGTAGAGCCGCAGGCGGTCGGCCCCGCTACCGCCCGAGACGCTGATCGTCTCGTCGGGCGGATAGAGGGTCCCGCTCGTGCCGTCCCACTCGCCGTAGCCCGCGTATTCGCTCGTGCCGGTAAAACCCCGGACCTTCGGGTCGAAGGTCACGCGGTAGACCACCGACGGCTGCCCGAAGAACTCGACCCCGTAGGCGGTAAGGCGCGGGTCGATGAAGTGGTCTTCCCGCGTAAAGTCGTAGCTGGGATTCTCGTCGGCCTCGAGGGAGACCTCGATGTAGGCCACCAGGTTGCCGTCCGGCACGTCGTCGAGCATGATCGTGCGGACCACCTCGGTCTCGCCCGGCGGTGTGGCGCCCGTGACCGCGTCGAGGTCGTTGAGCTCGGCGAACATCGCCACGTCCGGCGAGTCGAGGGTGGGGTGCACCTCGACCAGGTCGTTGCGCGGCGGGTAGACGCTGACGTCCGTTTCGTGGAAGCGACCCTTGTCGCTGCGAAACGCCGACGGCGACGGGCACGTCATGGTGTCCGTGGCGATTGTCTCGTGCTCGTCGGGGGTCAGCGGCCGGCAGAAGTACGGCTCCGTCGAGGAGCTGTTCTCGTGCCAACCGAGCGAGGTCTGATCGGCTGGATTGTCGTCGAAGAACACCAGCTTGGGGTAGGTCTTGCCGCGGCGGTGGGCCCAGACCGGCAGGACCATGGGCCGGGGGCCGTACGGCGCGCGCCACGACGAAAGGAAGTCCCAAAGGCCCGGCCGGTTGCCGATCCCGAGCTTGCCAGTGGCCTGCGTCACGAAGACGTCGCGCACGAAGTTCCCCGCCTCGTCCTCGATCCAGATGGCGATCTGGAGGTTCGCCACGGGCTTGAAGTGGAACTCCAGACGCACGGGGGTGCCGGTGCCCTCGGCCGGCGCCGTGGGGCCCGAGACCGGGGCCGCGGCGATGGGGCTCGGGGCCGACAGGAGCAGGAAGGCGGCGCCGGCGCTCAGGATGCGGGGTCCGGCCACGCGTACAGAGTACCGCGCCGTGCTCCGTCGTCCAGCCCGCGAAGCCCGCACCGTGTGCGTTCGTTCGTGTCGGGCTTTTCGGCCGACGCGCAGGCTGCGACCATGGTTGCCGTCATGGGGCGCGTGCTCACCTTCGGCCTCGTGCTCCTCGCCGTCGGGTGCCGGTCGCCTGCGCCCTCGCCGCCGGTCCTCGCAGGTCCGGCCGTGCCGGCATCACGCCTTGCGGAGGTCCCGTGGACCCTTCCGCGGCGCCTGTCGGCGCACGACGAGGCCGCCGCGGCTTCGGGCCCACCCCGCCTGCGCCCCATCGAGCCGACGGTCCCGCGGATCGTGACGGAGGGCACCTGCGACCCTTTGCTCCGGGAACTGGGACGCATCCAGGAGAGCCTGATCGCCGCCGTCGATCCCATGCTCGCGGGGTTGGAGAGCGATCTGTCGGATCGTTTCGCGGTGGCCTTGGGCGCCGAAGACCGTGCGGCCGTGGCACGCGCTTGCCCTTCGGCCGCCGCGGTCCTGTCGGCATGTCGCCTGCGGGCCGAGGCTCCGTGTCCGGTCGCTCCGCGCGTCGTCGCCGCTGGGGCGGTGGTCCTTGCCGTGCCGGACCGCGCCACACTCGGGGTGTTGCTGTCGTGCGTCCAGGAAGCCGCCCTCGACCGCGTGACCATGGCGGCTCGCACGGCGGCGGTGCGGGGGGCCCGTGCGATCCCGGCGCGAGGTTGGCTCGAAGTGCTCGCGCGCCTTTCGGCCCTGGTGGATCTGGTCGAGGTGGTCGAGGACCTGTGCGTCCCGCGCCGAAGGCGGGTGCCGCCCGCGGTCTACGAGGGCGCCCGTGCCGCCCTGGCGCGGATCGATGCCGCGGTCTCGACCGGGGCGGAGGTGGCGGCCCCGGCCCGGTTCGAACCCGCCGGGGGGCGTGTCCACGTCGCGGGGACCGGCGCCTTCGAGGTGGTGCTGCGGCTGCGGCCGGGGGCGGGCAGCGCCGTCCCCCTCCTGGAGGCGGCCACGGCCGCCTTCGAGGCCGCGGTGCGGGACGGCGTACGATGCGCCACGGCCGAGCCGGCGACGGCCTACGGCGCGGTGCTCCCCGACGGCCGCGTCGTCCCCGTCTATCCGGAGTCGTTCGACTGTGCCGGGCTCGGACCGGCGGTCGTGCCCCGGCGCCGGGCCACGAGCCGCCGCCCCAACCACAGCGCGGCGAACGAGTAGGTCTCGAGGGCCAGGAGGATGATGAACGGGTCGTAGGGCGTCCGGATGCGGCCACTGCCGAAGAAGATCGCGCTCGTCAGCAGCAGGGACACCACCTGGACGGCCGCGAGGGTCATCGCTGGCGCGGCCCGCGGGCGGAAGAACAGAAAGATCCCCACCAGCGAGGCGACGGCGAACAGGTTCCGCGTGGTCCGCTGCCACCAGGCGGCCACCGAGCGCCACTGGGTACGACCCGAGTCGGGCCACGGGACGTTGTACTTCCACAGCAGAGCGGCGTTCGTCAGGCTGTAGGCAAGCTGGCCCGAAAGCCCGGTCTTTTCGATGCACCGGCGGACGAAGCGCATGTGCGCGCGGCCGTCGCCGATGTAGCCCTTGTAGGAGATATCGTAGCCGAGGGCGGGGTCCAGGTGGAGCCACTTGTCCTTCTTGCGGCGCTCCTGGGCCCGCATCTGCAGGAACGAGGGGGGCTGGAAGTGGACGCGCCCATGTCCCTTGCCGTCGGGCAGGCTCTCGATCTTGGCCGCGTGGCAGCGCCCGAAGGTAAGGTTCAAGGTGGCATTTTCGCTGACGAGGCCCACCCGCCCCGTGTGGTGGTAGAAGCGTGCGGCCGAGAAGGCAAGGACGAGGGCCACGGGCACGAACGCCACGAGCATGTGCCGCAGGCGCAGGTTGCCGAGGCGCCCTCGAACTGCCAGCCATACGATCCCCAGCACCGCCATGGCCAGGAGGATCTGGGGGCGGATCGCCGTGGCGACACCCGCGAACACCCCGCCCAGCAGGGCGTCGCGCAACCGTCCCCCTTGTACTGCGCGCACGAGGCCCAGGTGTGCGGCGTACATGGCCGCCGCGAAGGGGATCTCGCTGAGCACGTAGCCGCCGAGGGCCACGAGCGGGTAGTGGAAGACCAGCAGGGCGCCCACGAGCGGCGGGACCCACGGGTAGCGGGACGAACGGCGCGCGACGGCGTAGGCCAGCGGCGGGATCACGGCGCCGATCACGGCGTAGACGACCCCGAGGGCGTGGGGGCTCTCGCGCCCGAACAGCCACTTCGCCGCCGCCACGAGCAGGTGGTTGCCGTAGGGAAAGAACGCGGCGTACTCGTGCGCCTCGCGCGGCCGGTCGAGTGCGGCCAGCCCACGGGCCACGTAGCCGTGCATGTCCGAGTAGACGTAGTCCTCCGGCGGGTGGATGGCCAGGTTCCAGTGCAGCCGGACCGCGAGCGCCGCCAGAAACAGGCACAGGGGCCAGCGCACCCCCACGATCCACCGGGCGATGGCGTCTTTTCCGGGCAAGTTCGGGGACTTGTACGACAGGGCCGCCGCGCCGTCCATCGGCGGGCGGCCGCCCCGGCGGCCCTGGCGGGCTGGTCAGGCCGCGGTCCGGGTGCCCGGCTCCGGCGCGGGTTTCGTTTCGGCCGCGTCGCCGTCCTGCGGCCGCCGGGGCGTGCCGCGCTCGGCCGCCCCGGCGACCATACCCGCGACGATCCCGAAGGTGGCGGCGGCGGCCAGCGCGAACATCGCCGCGGGACCGGGGGGGATCGGAAGGCCCATCGCCGGGCCGATGAGGAACGTGGCCACCGGGAAGAGCACCAGGAACACGAGCGCCGCGCCGGTCAGGCCGTAACGCACGGCCAGGGAGCGCTCGCCATACAGGTAGGTGTCGATGATCCGGTTGGCGTCTCGGTCTTTCATGGTGTGGCTTCCTTTCAGGGGGCGAGAGGGCACCTGACGCCTGTCAGGCTCTCCGCTTCGCGGCAGGGACGGTGGCGAAGACCCTGCAACCCTCGCGGCGCCCGAAGCGCGAGAATTTCGTCCCGGGCGGCGTCCGCCGCGCGCCCCAGGGGTGCCGGGGCGTACACGTCCGCAGGGTGATCACCCTGCGCGTTGTGCGGGTTCCTGGGGTTTGATAGCCTTGCGAGGCTCGCACGAAGGAGTTCCCCCCGATGCATCCTCGTTTGCTCCTCCTCCTCTGGTTGCCTGCGGCCTGTACGGCGTCGCCCGGCGGCGGTCTCGTGCTGGACGAACGCGCGGCGGTGGCCGACCGGTCGTTCGAACTCGCGGGCCGTGGGTCGTTCGAGGGGCGCTACGTGCGGCGGATCGCCGACAAGTTCGACGGGACGTCGGAGATCTACGACCTGCTCGTGGACGGTACGCGCAGCGTGCGCCTTGCAATCCCCGAGGACTTCGATCGCAGCCGACTGGTCCGAGGGGCCCGGTTGCGGGTTTCGGGGACGATGCTGGCGGAGGACGTCCTCGAGGTGGCGGACGTGTCGGTCGAGGCGCCCGCGCCGGTGCCGGCCATCGACCCGGAGAAACGTCCGGCGCGACGGATCGCGTGGATCCAGGTCTACTGGGACGGAAAATCCGGGATCAGCAAGGAGGACGCCAAGGTCCGTCTGTTTACCGGCGACGAGTCCACGAACGCCTACTACCAGCAGATCAGCTTCGGCGAGGACCGGCTGGCCGGGGACGTGTTCGGTTGGTTCCAGATCCCCAACCCCCAGGGCAATCCCGACAACATCGCCAGCGCCGCCCAGCAGGCCCTTGCGGACTACGGCGTGGCCCTGTGGCAGTACGAGCAGTTCATGTACTACTTCCCGTTCGACGCCAGCTTCGGCTGGGCGGGGCTTGCCAACCTCGGGGATCCGGATTTTCCGGCCCAGGACAGCTGGTACAACGGCAGCGCCGGCTGCACGGTGCTCGCGCAGGAACTGGCCCACAACTACGGCCTCGTGCACTCGAACTCCTACGCCTGCCTGGACGAAAGCGACCAGTGGGCCCCCTACAGCGAGAACTGCCAGGAGAGCGAGTACGGGGACCCGTTCGACCCCATGGGCAGCGGTTGCGGGCACATGAACGTGGTTCAAAAGGGCGCCATGGGGTGGCTCGAAGGCTGCAACTCCGTCACGGCGCCGGGGTCGGCGACGTTCAACCTGGTGCCGATGGAACTGCCGTGCAACGGGATCCAGGCGCTGCGGATCCCCATCGAAGGGACGCCGAACTACTACTATCTGGAGTATCGCAGGCCCCTGGGTTTCGACAGCGGCTTCGACGGGGTCCTCGTGCACGTGGCGCGCAACTACGGCAGCACGAACCCCAAGATCCTCGACATGTTCGACGGGCCCGGCTGGTACCTACAACCCGGGCAGACCTACGACGACCATCAGGGACGGGTCAGCTTCACCGTGGTGGAGACGACGCCGACCCATGCGGTCATCGACGTCGTGTTCCCGAACGCCGGTACGTCGCCGCCTTCGTGCATGGACGGATCGGAGCCCCCGATGGAGGCGGGCAACTACGGCTCCCTCGAGTGCGCCAGCGAACCCGTGGGGCCGGACGACGTGCCGCCGACCGTCGAGATCACCTACCCCATCGACGGGGACGTCCTGCCGCCCGGGACCGACTTTACGGTGACCACGGAGGTCTGGGACGATCGCGGCGTCACGGATGCGCAACTGTACGT
>JALSIN010000385.1 GCA_026989935.1 Polyangiaceae bacterium
AACGCCTCTCGACCAAAAGGCGAGGCGCCACGAGGTCCCGCTCGACCTCGTGGCGCCTCCTGTCGCCTGCCGGGCCGCGGCGCTCGCGACCCGGCGTTCCATCACGCGACGATCACTGCGGGATGATGCAAACCCCCACGTCCTCGTGTCCGGGCGGGGCCATCCCCATCTCGAAGAAGGGCACGCAATCCGCGCCCGTCGTCGTGAACGCGTTCGCGCAGTTGGACGAGGCGTTCGGGTCGGTCAGGTCGCAATATGGCGCACAGCAACCGGCGCTGCCGTCGCACCCCGGCACGAACTCGGCGTTCGCGCAGATGAGCCCGGCGTTGCAAGCGTTCGCGTACTCGCACGGCGTCCCCGCCGTTCCCATGCCACCCGATGCGTCGAGCACACAGGCGAAGCCGTCGCCCGCGGTGTTCGGGAGACACAGCTCGTTGTCCTGGCAGTCCTGCAACAACGGGTCACAGGCGGGAAGGCAGATGATCAACACACCGTCGTTCGCGATGAGGCAACTCTGATCCGGCTCGGCACACCCCGGCATGTCCGGCGTCCCCGTGCAGAACGCCACGCAGTAGCCGATGTTCATCTCCGGGTCCACGTTCCAGCACATCGCGGACTTGTCACAGTTGTCCACCCCCGACACGCCGCCGCCCTCCGTGGAGCACTCGTCGCCCGGCTGCTTGGGGTTCGGGTCGATGGGGCTGCACTTCGTGGCGTTCCAGGCGTTTCCACCGTCGTTCGCCCACGGCATGCACTTTTGGCCCTCGGGGCAGTCCTGCGTCCAGACGTCGCACTCCATCGCACCGTTGCCGCCGTCCGGGGGGACGACGAAAGGTGTCCCCGTCGAGGCACCCGTCCCCGACCCCTGGCCGCCCGTGGCGGTCCCGCCGGCGTCGTTCGTGGTCTGCCCCGACGTGCTCGTCTGGCCGTCGGTCGCTCCCGAGGTGGCCGTGGTGTTCGTCGTCGCCGTCGTGTTGATGCCGGACGTCGATTCGCTCTCACCGCTGCACGCGGCCGCGGCAAGCGCGATGGTGGTCGCTGCACTGAAAAGAAGTTGACGTTTCATGGTGGTTCGTGTCCCTCTCGAGGTGGTTGTGGTGCCCGGGTTCAAGGGTGGGAGGATGTGGGTGAATGTCCGGGCAAGGTTTGCAAGGTTGGCGGAGGATGCCAGGTCCACGCCTGACCGTCGAGGAGCATAATTCATGAAAAACTCACCAAACGCAAGTGCGATGATGGTGCAATTTCTCGGTTTTAGGCGCGTTATCGCCCTTACCACCGGAGATCTTTGCGAAAAAGCGCGTTACTTGCGCACATTCTCGACACGGGACGCGATCCCGCTAGAGGATGTGCCGGGCCAGGTCCCGGTCGGACAAGACCGTATCGAGCCGCTTGCGCACGTATCCGGCGTCGATGGTCACCTTCTGGCCGGGCATCTCGGAGGCCTCGAAACTCAGTTCTTCGAGGACCCGCTCGAGGACCGTGTGCAACCGCCGCGCGCCGATGTTCTCCAGCGCCGCGTTCGCCTCCGCGGCGGCCTGGGCGATCGCGGCCACGGCCTCCTCCGTGAAGGTCACCTCCACCGACTCGGTTCCCAGCAATGCCTTGTACTGCTCGAGCAGCGAGGCGTCCGTCTCGGTGAGGATCCGGACGAAGTCTTCGACCCCGAGGGACGAAAGCTCCACCCGGATCGGAAAGCGCCCCTGGAGCTCCGGGATGAGATCCGAGACCTTGGCCACGTGAAAGGCCCCCGCCGCGATGAACAGCACGTGATCGGTCCGGACGGGACCATGCCGCGTGGTGACCGTCGTGCCCTCCACGAGCGGGAGCAGGTCCCGCTGCACCCCCTCGCGTGAGACTTCGGCCGCACCGCCCCCAGCGCCCCGATCCCGGCGCGCGCAGATCTTGTCGATCTCGTCGAGGAACACGATCCCCGAGGTTTCGGCCCGTCGCACGGCCTCACGGCCGAGGCGCTCCCGGTCGAGCAGCTTGTCCGCCTCCTCATCCGTCAACAACTCGATCGCCCGCCGCACGGACACACGCTGCTTGTGTCGCCGTCGCCCCCCGAGCTCGGCCAGGGACTCGCGCAGGCCCGCGAGCGGATCGCCCCCGCCGCCGGGCCCGGCGCCGAGCAGCATCGACGTCCAATCCGTCGGCGGCGCTTCCAGCTCGATCTCCACCTCGCGATCGTCCAGCTTGCCAGCCTCGAGCAGTTCCTGCATGCGAGCACGGGTGCGGTGCCGCGCCGCGGCCGCTTCCTCCCCCGCGCCGGCCCCTTCCGCGCCCGGCAGGAGCACGTCGAGAATCCGCTGGCGAGCCCGGCGCGCCGCTTCGGCTCGCACCTCGTGCATCATCTCGGCGCGGACGATCTGGGCCGCCGCCTCCACCAGGTCGCGCACGATCGTGTCCACGTCACGTCCGACATAGCCCACTTCCGTAAACTTCGTGACCTCGATCTTGACGAACGGCGCCCGCGTAAGACGCGCGAGTCGGCGCGCAATCTCCGTCTTCCCCACGCCCGTGGGCCCCACCATGATGATGTTCTTCGGCTTGACCTCCTCCTGCAGGGACTCGGCAAGCTGCGTACGGCGCCAGCGATTGCGCATGGCGATGGCGACGGCCCGTTTGGCGGCCGCCTGCCCGACCACGTAGCGATCGAGCTTCGCCACGATCTCGCGCGGCGTCTTTGGATGCGGGTCCGCGGAGCGCGTCACGGCGCCGCATCCTCCGGCAACGACAGGATCGTGCGCTGGTGGTTCGTGTAGACGCAGATGTCGGCCGCGATCGACAGCGCCTCGTCCACGATCCTTTGCGCCCCGTAGTCCGTATGCGTGGCCAGGGCCCGGGCCGCCGCCAGCGCGTAGTTGCCGCCCGACCCGATGGCCGCGATGCCGTCCTCCGGCTCGATGACGTCCCCGGTGCCCGAGAGGAGAAACGTACGGTCACAGTCTCCTACGATCATCAACGCCTCCAAACGCCGGAACCTCCGATCTTGACGCCAATCCTTCGCCAGTTCGACGCACGCACGTACGAAGTTTCCACCCACCTCCGCCAGCTTGGATTCGAGCAGGTCGAACAGCGCAAGGCCGTCCGCCGCCGAGCCCGCAAATCCGCCGAGGATCCGCCCGCCCGCCAGGCGACGCACCTTCGTGGCCGTGTGCTTGACCACCGCGTCCCCGAGGGTCACCTGGCCGTCGGCCCCGAGCGCCAGGGTGTCCGCGCGGCGCACCGCGAGCACCGTGGTGGCTCGCACCGGGCCCAAACCGGCCCCACGGCGCCGGCCGGCCGGCCGGCCGGAAGACGAAAACGAAGGCATGGGATTCACGGGCGGGAGTATACGGCAGCCACCTGGTATCCTGACCAGCCTTGGCCGACTTCCCCAGACTCGCCGTGTTCGCCTCGGGCCGCGGAAGCAACCTGCGCGCGCTCGTCGATGCGTCGTGCGCGGGACGACTGCGGGCGACCGTGGCTCTCGTCGTCTCCAACCGTTCCACCTCCGGCGCACTGGCCTTCGCCCGCGAGCGCGGGATCGCAGCGCGCCACATGAGCACCCGCACGCACGACGACCTGCCGCGGGCGTTGCGCGACGCCCTCGTCGCCGCCCGGATCAACGCCGTCGCCCTGGCCGGCTACCTGCGCCCGGTCCCGAGCCTCGTGCTGCGGGCGTTCCCCGAGCGCGTGTTCAACATCCACCCGGCGCCCCTGCCCCGCTTCGGCGGCCCCGGCATGTACGGGATCCACGTCCACCGCGCCGTCCTGGAGGCGGGCGTCGCGTGGTCCGGTCCCACGGTCCACCTGGTCACCGAACGCTACGACGAGGGCCCCGTGCTCGCCCACGTCCCGGTGCCCGTCGAACCCGGCGACACCCCCGAGGTTCTCGCCGCACGCGTACTGGCGGTCGAGCACCGCGTCTACCCGGCCGTGTTGGACGCGCAGATCGGCGCGACGGCGCGCCCGGTGGAACGGCCCGCCGCGCCCGACCCGGACGCGACGCTTCGACGTTGATCGCACGCCAGCGCGACGGCGCGATCCTCCTCCCTCCCGACGGGATCTACGGGATGTCGAGTTCGGCCGGCAAGAACCGGCGTAGCTGATCGTCGAGCATGACCAGCGCAGGGATGTCCACGCCCCGTTCGAGGTACTCTCCGACCTGGGCACGGATCGCGCCCAGGTGATAACGCTCCAGCAGCCCCTCGACGCTGCCGCCACGACCCGCCAAAACCACCAGCTTGTGGAGGTGGAACTCGAGGTGGCGCCCGAGCGCATGTACGGCCGGCCCGTCCCACGGATTCGCCAGGACGATGCGATCGATCGCCGCACGAAGCCGCCCGAAGCGCATGGCCTCGGAAACCCGCATGCGCAGCACCAGCGCCTCCTCGGAGGTCGTGCCGATCTTGTCGGCCAGGCGCGTCGCGTCCAGGCAGGCCGTAAGGTGCGAAAGGGCCCCGATCCGCTCGGCCACGCGCTCGTCGAGCCCTTCGGCCACGAGCATCTCAGCCCTCGGCAGGGGCGCCCTCGCCCGGTCCTCGGCCTCCTGCGCCACGATGTCGGGCACCCGAGCCACCAGCCGACGCACCTCCCCCATCGTCTCCCCGTCGAGCGTCGGAACGTGCGCCTGGTCCATCAGATAGTAGATCGCGTCTTCGAGGGGCGCCTGGATGAGCGCCATGGCGTCGTAGACCAGCGACTGCGTCGTGGGCGACTCCATGGCGAACAGGTGCGCCAACAGCTCCGAGACCCCCGCCGACTCGGCGGCGAACCAGTACCCTTGCGCGATGTCCCGCGCCGTACAGCCCGTCGCCATCATCAGCTCGGGGAACAGGCTCGCCCCCGCGTTGTCGATGACGTGATTTACGAGCATGGTCGTCGCGATCTCACGGCGCAACAGGTGGCGCGAGAGAGCCTCGTCGGCCAGGGGGCCCAGCTCCGACAGCACCGCCGGCGGGAAGTAACGCCGCACCATTTCCGCCGTGATCGCCTCGTCGAGTGGTTGGGCCTCCAGCAAATCGCGGTAGACGAGCATCTTGGCATGGGCGCACAGCACGGCCGCCTCGCACTTGTAGAGTCCCACCTTCTTACGGCTTCGGACCGACAGCTCGTCGTCACCGGGCAGCGCGAAGGCATCCGGATCGAATGGAACCTTTTCCACCAGAAAGCGCATGGTGCGCGCATACCGGTAGACGTCCCGACGGGATCTTCGCGCATCGTAGGACACCATGCGGCTTTGGGCTCGGTTGTTCGCCAGCACCGCCTCGACCACCTCGGGCTCGGCACGCTCGAGGATTTCATTGCGCCGCTGTCGCGTGACCTTCTCGTCGGCCAGAAGGGGTGAGAACAGGATCTTGATGTTCACCTCGTGGTCCGAGGCGTCCACGCCACCCGAGTTGTCGATGAACGCCGAGTAGTTTTGCCCGCCGCGCTTGGCGAACGCCACCCGCCCGCGGTCCGTGATCGACAGGTTCGCGCCTTCGGCCAGAACCTTGCAGCGCAGCTTGTCGGCGGTCACCCGGGCGTCGTCGTTCGCCTTGTCCATCACGTCCGCGTCCGATTCCTCGCGGCTGCGCACGTAGGTGCCGATCCCACCCATCCACAAGAGGTCCACGGGCATGGTCAGGATGGCCCGGATCACCTCGTGGCCGCTCATCGGCCGGCCATCCGGTACACCCAACATCGCCCGCGCTGCCTCGGACAACGGCACCTCCTTCGAGTCGCGCGGGTAGACGCCGCCGCCGGGGGACAGGACCTTCGGATCGTAGTCGGTCCACTGCGAGCGCCCGAGTTCGAACAACCGCTTGCGCTCCTGGTAGGAGCGCTCCGGGTCCGGGTCCGGATCCAGGAAGATGTGGCGGTGGTTGAAGGCGGCAAGGAGTTTGATCGTGCGGCTGCGCAGCATGCCGTTGCCGAACACGTCCCCGCTCATGTCACCGACGCCCACGGCGGTGATGACGTCGCGTTCCGGATCGATCCCAAGCTCCCGAAAGCTGCGTTTGGCGACCTCCCAGGCCCCGCGGGCCGTGATCCCGGTCTTCTTGTGGTCGTAGCCGTGGGTGCCGCCGGAGGCGAACGCGTCGTCGAGCCAGTAGCCCCGCGCCATGCTGATTGCGTTGGCGGTGTCACTGAGGTGGGCCGTCCCCTTGTCCGCCGCCACGACCAGGTACGGGTCGGGGTCCTCGGTGTAACGAATTCCCTCCGGGACCACCACCTTGCCGTTCACGACGTTGTCGGTCAGCGACAGCATCGCGCCGATGAACGCCCGATAATAGTGGTCACCGGCCGCGCGAAGGTGCTCCGGAGCGCTCGGCGGGTGGCGCAACACGAACCCGCCCTTGGCCCCCACCGGAACGATGACCACGTTTTTGACCATCTGTGTGGCCATGAGATCGTGGATCTCCGTGCGGAAGTCCTCGGGGCGATCGCTGAACCGGATCCCCCCGCGAGCCACCTTGCCGCCACGCAGATGCACGCCCTCGAAGTCCGTGTGATAGACCCAGATCTCCCGAAACGGTTTCGGCGACGGTCCGAAAGGCAACTCGGACGAGGCAATCTTGAAGGCATAGGCCTCCCCACGACGTTGCCGCCGCAAGTAGGCGTTCGTCCGAACCGTCGCCCGCACGACCGCCGCCACGGCCGACAGGATCCGATCGGCCGTAAAGTCCGTGATGCGCTGAATCTCGGCATCGAGCTTGGCGCGGGCCTCCTTGGGCGTCATCGCCGGATCCTGGTCGAAGCGGGCCGCGAGATCCATCATGAGCGCCGTCGAGACCTGCGGGTGGTGGACGAGAGCGTCGCGGATCGCCGCCTCCCCGAACGGCAGACGGTATTGCCGCAAAAGCGCCACGTACGCCCGCAAGATCTCCACGTCGCGCACGTCCAGGTCCGAGGCCACCACCAGACGGTTGAGCGAATCGTCCCCGGCCCCGCGCGTAAAGACGAGTCGAAGCGCCTCGATGATCACCGAGCGCCGCCCCATCACGTGGCCGATGCTCACCGACGGCGCCTCGATGCGAAAGTTGTCCATGTCCACGTCCCCGACGTGGGCGAGCCGGACCGTGCGGGAGTACTCGTCCACGACGTCGAAGCCGAAGTTGGCGATGACGGGGAGCTCTTCGCTGAGCTTGAGATTGCGGCGCGAGAAGATCCGAAGTTGCAGACTGCCGGGATGATCACCGAACTCCGAGACGTAGATGTCGCAGTCGATCTCCTCGCCCGCGCGTAAGGTCTCGAGGCAACGTAGATCGCCCGCCAGACGCTGCACGCTCGCGCGCCGCTTGTGCTCCTCCGAAAAGGCGTCCACGTACATCTCGTACAGCGCCGCGACCTTTTCCTCGTCGTCCCCCACCAGGATGCGGATCGCCTCGCGCAACCGCTCGGCCCACCCACGCGCCATCGCCAGCAGGCGGTCGCGCAGGGCGCCGGTGTCCACCCGCGCGAACGGACGGGTGCCCGTGACGTAGTAGTGCATGACGGCGTTGTCGTAGCGGTCGATGTAGACGCCGAAGTCCGCGTACGTCCCGCCGAGCACCTGCACGATGACATCCTGCACCTCCTGCCGCAGTTCCTCGCTGAACTGCGAACGGGGCAACGTGACGATCACGAACGCAAAGCGGCCCTTTTCATCGACCCGGATGTGGACGTCGCTGCCGCCCTCCATCTCGGCCCGCAGGATCCGGTCCGTCACCTCCCAGATCGTCTCGCGGCGCTCGGAAAGCAGATACTCCAGCGGCAACGAGTTGAAGGCGTTCGTGATGTTCTTGCCACGATGACTCGTCCCGCGCACGTCCCGGTCCGAAAGCAGGTCCCGCAGGGCCATGCGAATGAACGGGATCTCCTCGGGCGGCGTGTGCAGGGCCTTGTAGGTGAACAACCCGTGGATGAGAAACGTGCCCGCGAGTTCCCCGTCCTCGTCGAAGCGCTGGAACAGGAAGTAGCCCGGCTTGCCCGTGCGATGGACCGGCGACTCCTCCGCCGAGCGCTCGAAGCGCACGAGGCGGCGGTCGTCCGGATCCTGCCCGATGAACTCCGGGCGCCGCGTGGACTGGCATATCGAGCTGATCCCGAGCATTTCCACCGGCGCCGCATCCCGGCCGTACTGCTCCACGGACAGGAACACGAAATTCTCGTCGCACAGCCAGCGCAAGAGCGCCTCGGCTTCCCGTAAATGCCGCGCCCGTTCCGGATCCGCCTTTTCGGCCGCGATGAAGTAGTGGTCCGCGAGGGTCTGGATCCGAGCCTTCATGGCCTCGAAGTCCCGCACCATGGCCTGCGCGAGCCGCAGGCGCTCGACCACCACGTGCGAGAACCGTTCGGCCAGTGTGCCGTTCGTGACGGCCTCGACGCGCATCAACGACTCGAGAGGGCCGCGGCCGATCTTGACGATGCGCCCGGCGGGGTCGCGGCGAATCGGGACGATCCCGTTGACCAGACGCTTGACCTCGATCCCCTCGCTGGCGAGCAACGAGCGCATCGTCGAGACCAGAAACGGCTGATCCTCCATGCACGTTTCGATGACGATCCGATCGTCCGCCGTGCGGTGGACATGCACGATGATCTCCCCCCTTTTGCGCACCGCGATCCCCCGCAGCATGTGTTCGAGTTGCAAGACCAAATCCTCCCCCGAGGTCCCCTTGAGATCGCGCAAATCCACCGACGAAAGCACGGCCCGCACGAGCGCGGGCAGGTGTTCGCGAAGGACCGGGTCCGTGCCGGGTGGCCGCGCCGCAACGGCGGTCTGAACGTCGTGGATGAAGCGAGTCGTCTCGGGGGGCGACATGGGTTTGAAGCGTTGCCCACGCCCGCGAAAAGCGCAAGATCGACCGGGTTCGCCCAGGCCGCGGAGCGGTCGGCCTCAACCGATCCCGGCGAGGGCCATGGCGAGGAGCAAAAGGGCCCCGAAAGGGCCGGCCAGGGGAGGCGCCCAGACCAGTCGTGCGGGAACCGCCGGGACGAGGTCGTCGCCCGCCGAACCGCGCGACCGAGCGCGCGAAGCTTGCGCCGAGGGGAAGGGATCGCGGACCTGGAACATCGTCCCCCCCCATCGCCCCCCGGTCGCTGTCTCGAAGGTCCGTCCCGGGACGCCGCACGGCCCCCTTGGTCCCGCCTTGGAACCGGGACGACCGCTGCCGCGTCTGCTACCGTCCGCCCCGTGGGTCGCGCCGCGTCCAAGGAGGTCCATGCCCAGCGTCGCCAGCGGGTGCGCGACCGTCTCGGAGACGGCGTACTCGTCGTCGGAGCCGGCCACGCACCGGTACGGAGCCGCGACACGCACTACCCCTTTCGCCCCGGGTCGGACTTCTACTACCTGACGGGCCTCGCCGAGCCGGAGGGGGTTTTGGTGCTCGGCGCCTTCGAGGGCGGCGAGATGCTCTTCGTCCGACCGCGCGACGCCGAGGCGGAGGTTTGGGACGGGCGGCGGCCGGGACCGGAGGGCGCCCGCGCGCGCACGGGGATCGAGAAGGTCGCCTCGGTTCGGGACCTCGCCGATCGCCTGCCCTCGTTGCTGGACGGGCACCGGCTGGTCTACGCGCCACTCGTGCCCGGCGACCCGATCCTCGCCGCGGTGCTGCGGGCCATCGAGGTGCTTCGCCGCCAGGAGCGCAGCGGCCGGCGCGCCCCGGCGACCGTGGCGGATCCGTACGGCCCGCTCGGCGAGGAGCGCCTGCGCAAGGACGCGGCGGCGCTTTCCGCCTTACGCACCGCGGTCGCGATCACCGTGGAGGCCCACGACCGGGCCCTCGCGGCGGCCCGCCCCGGCGGCCACGAGTACCAGATCCAGGCCGCCCTCGAGGGGGCGTTCCGTGCAGCCGGCGCAGCCGGGCCCGCCTATGGGTCCATCGTGGCGGCTGGCGACAACGCGACCATCTTGCACTACGTGGAGAACGACGGCCCACTTCGCACCGGCGAGCTTCTGCTCGTGGACGCCGGCGCCGAGTACGACGGCATGGCGGCGGACCTTACCCGCACCTACCCCCTCGACGGCCGCTTTCGTCCGGCCCAGCGCGACCTGTACGAGGTCGTCCTGCGCGCGAACGAGGCCGGCATCGCGGCGGTGCGGCCGGGCGCCACGCTGCCGGAGATCCACGACCGCGTGGTGCGCGTGCTCGCCGAAGGGCTCGTGGACCTCGGCCTGTGCGAGGGGCCGGTGGACGCGGTCGTCGAGACGAAGGCCTACCGCCGCTTCTACATGCACCGCACGAGCCACTTCCTCGGGGCGGACGTGCACGACGTGGGTTCGTATCGCCTGGCCGACGGAACGCCCCGACCCCTGGAGCCGACCTTCGTGATCACGGTCGAACCGGGCCTGTACGTCCCGGCGGGCGACGACTCGATCCCCGCCGAACTCGCGGGGACGGGGATCCGGATCGAGGACGACGTGCTCGTCACGGCCGACGGGCACGAAGTGCTGACCGCCGCGGCGCCCAAGGCCGTGTCCGAAGTGGAGGCCCAGGTGGCGCGCGCCCGGGCGGCGCGGTCCTAGCGCGGCGCGCCGGCGAACCGAAGCCGCGGGGCCATCGCCCCCAGGCGGCGAGGCCCGATCCCGCGCACGCGCAGCAGATCGGTCGGACCGGCGTAGGGGCGGCCCCGCACGATGCGCTCGGCGAGCACCGGACCCACCCCCGGCAGGCTGTCGAGCGCGGCGATCGAGGCGCGGTTCGGGTCGATGGGCGCGTCCAGGCGGGCGAACACGTCGGGCGGCGGTTCCATGTCCGCCGGCTCCCGCGCGCCGTCGCATCGCAGGGCCCCGGCCCGGATCACCGGCGCGGGGCATGCCAGAAAGGTCGCCCGCCGCGCCGACGCCGACACGGCTCCGGTGGCCGGGCCGGCCCGCCCCACGCCGAGCCACGAAAGCCCGGCCAGCAGCGCCCCCACCGCGAGCGAGCGGACCACCGCCCTACCCCACCCCCTCGTCCCCGTCGCCCAGGCCGAAGGCATCGTGCAGGGTGCGCAGGGCCAGCTCCCCGTACCGCTCGTGCACGACCACCGAGA
>JALSIN010000386.1 GCA_026989935.1 Polyangiaceae bacterium
CTGCTGACGAAGCTCATCCGCGAGAACTACCTCAAACGAATCCGCCTGGCGGACAAGGGCGAGCTCGAATACCTCGGCGAACAGCGCCGCCCGCGGGCCGCGAAGGTCAACACGCGGGTGGCGTTCGAAAAGGACGGGCGCACGCAGTCGATCCGCATCGACTACGTGATGCACCAGGTGGACGGCCGCTGGCAGGTGCGCGACATCATCACCGACGGCGTGAGCCTTGCGCGCAACTACAAGTACGAGTTCAACCGCATCCTGCGCGACGAAGGCGGCATCGACGCCCTCATCACCCGCTTACAGACGAAGCTGGACGAACTTGCCAAGGCGCCGTAGTCCACCCTTCGCCGCCCCCCCGCAGCACTCACCACGTGATCAGGATCTCCACCACGCGCGCGTCCTTGTCGATGCGCATGGTCGAGGTGCCGTCGGCGCCCGCCAGTTCGGTCACCCCTTCCAGCCCTCCTTGAAGGCTCAACATGAGGTCCGGATATTCTTCGAGCACCTCCGGGTGCACGTCGCGTAGGTGGATCACCGCCCGACGCTCATCCGGAAAGAACACGGACGGAATCGCCAGGTTGCGGTACAACAAGTGCCAGGCGCGCGGCAACTGCCGAAACACGGACGCGGGCGACAGCCCGAACAAACGAAACGCCCCAAGAATGATGGGCCGCAGCAGGGGCGTACCGGCGTAGCGCCGGACCAGGAAGAACCGCCACAAATCAATAGCTCGATCCTTTCCGACCGTCTCGATGAGGGGCAGGAGGATCTCGGCCACCAAGCCGGTGGGCAAGAAGGCCGTGCTCGCCGCGCCCTCGACCGCATCGAGGGCCTCGGCGGAGGTCTTGGCCCGCACCTTCGCAGCGAGTCCAGGTTCGTACTCGTCCAGTGCCCGCAACAGCTCCTTCGTGTTACGAGCTCGGGTCAACGGCGACATCGTCGGATCAATGGGTTCCATCTCTCTCGTCATCCTATCGAACAAGTGCCTGTGACACGTTCCACCGTCTCGCGTGCGGTGTCGCGGCCGGAACGCCGCGTACCGGCGGTAGTCTTCGCTCGCGCCGCCCCACGCGCGGGGACGAGACGGCGGTACCGCGACGGTGAACCGACATCTTCACGCGGCGGCCCGGGGGCGGAAGATCCTGCGGGAACGACCGAGGTACGTCGCCCTCGCCTCCGACAGCGGGCCCCGTTGGCTTACGAGCAACCACCTGTGCCTCGAATCGTCACCACGTGATCTCGATCTCCACCTCGCGCGCGTCTTTGTCGATGCGCATGGTCGAGGTACCGTCGGCGCCCGCCATCCCCGTCATGCCTTCGAGCCCGCCCTGCAGGGCCAGTAGGTAGTCGGGATATTCTTCGAGGATCTCCGGGTGCACGTCCCGCAGGTGGATGACGACCCGGTTCTCCTCGGGAAAGTACACCGAGGGCACGCACATGTTGCGATAGGTCGTGTGCCAGTTGCGTTGCACCTGCCGGTACAGCGACGCCGGTGAGATCCCGAACAGGCGAAGCGCCCCCGTGACGATGGCGCGCAGGATCGGGGAGCGACCGTAGCGGCGCACGAAGAAGAAACGCCAGAGCTTGACGGCCCGCTCGCGGCCCACGAGATCCACGGCTGCGAGCACCACCTGGGAGGTGATCCGGGTCGGCAGATAGGCCGTCGTCGCCGCCTCCTCGACCCTGGCGAGGGCCTCCGCCGGCGCCTTCGCCCGCAGTTTGGCCTCCAGGCCCGCCTCGAACTCGTCGATCACCGCCAGCATGTCCTGGGTGGCCCGGGCCCGCACCACCGGCGGCTTCGTGGGATCGACGGCTTCCATCGGCCCGGTGATCGTACCCAATCCGGTACCCGCATGCACGCGCCCGCCCGGCGACGAGGCGCCGCCTTGGTTTCACCCCCGCTTCCTGGAACGATACCGCCGCGTGTGCGGCCGCATCACCCTGACGATCCCGGACCGGCGCTCGCTCGCCGGCGCGCTGGGCCTTTCCGAAGCGGCCGTCCCCGAGGACTACGCCCCCCGCACGAACATCGCCCCGGGGCAATTTCACCTCATCCTGCGCGACGACCTCACCTTGCAACGGGCCCGATGGGGGCTCGTCCCACACTGGGCGAAGGACGCCTCGTTCGCCCGCCGAACGATCAACGCCCGTGCCGAAACCGTCCACCGCAAGCCGGCGTTTCGAGAGGCCTTCCGCCGCCGGCGGTGCGTCGTCGTGGCCGACGGCTTCTACGAGTGGAAGGGCCCGAAGGGAGACAAGGTGCCCTACTGGATCCACCCGCAGAAGACCGCCCTTCTTCCGCTGGCGGGCCTGTGGGACACCTGGCGCGGGCCCGACGGGCCCCTCCTGCCGACCTTCACGGTCGTCACCTGCCGGGCCCATCCGGCGCTCGCACGGATCCACGATCGGATGCCCGTCCTGCTCTCGGCGGCGGACCAGGCACGGTGGCTCGACCCGAGCCTGCGGTCCCCCGAGGCGCTTGCGGACGTGCTTTCCCCCCACCTGCCGGTGGCGCTGGAGCTTCGCCCCGTTTCCCGCGCCGTCAACGACGTACGGCACGAAGGACCGGCCCTCCTCGATCCCGCAGGGCCGTGCGAGGTCGTCGCCCCCGACGATCGATGATCGTCCGCGCCTGGATCGATTGACGACCGGCAGCGCCCGTACCGGAGGCCGGCCCGCCTCAAGGGGTCGGTGCGGGCCCTCTCCCCTCGGACGCCGGGGCTTCGTCCGGAAACTCCAGGACGAGCAGGAAGGTGCCGTTGTCGGCCGTGACCGTCTGCACGGTGGGTTCGGCGGGCGCCCGCAAGGTGAGCACTGCCACCGCGTCCTCGCCCTGCCGTCGCACGACCACCTTCGCCACCGGTGTCTTCTGGAACCGAAGATCGAGCGGGCGCAGGTTGTTGCGCACGTCCACCCGCGTGCCGGCGAGACGCACCCGGATCACCGTCCCCTGCCGCTCCACCTGGTAGGTCGTCGGCCGACTGATCTGGAAGAAGATCCGCGACGACCGCGGCGCCCGCTCGAAACCCGGCCAGGTCAGCGTCGGCGGGGCGGCCTGCGGGTCCGCCGGCGCCCACGGCGGCAACAGGCCCGCCGCCTGCACCCGAACCCCGGAGTAGAAGCCGATGGGGTTCGGCGTGACCTCCGCACTCGACGGGTCGTCGGCGAACAGCGGTTTGGGCGGCGCCTTGGACTTGGAGTAGCCCCACGTGCGACTGAGATCCGTCGAGGGGCTCATGTCGGCCTTCGGGGCGTCCGTGAAGGGATCGACCGGGCCGCGGCGGCCGCCCGGCGGCGGCACCGGGATCGGCGCCGGCCCCCGCCCCGCCTGCGCCCCCCCCTGGGTCGCCCGGCGCTGGCTCGGCGGCGGCCCCGGCGGCGTCACGGCCCCGCGGGCCCCCCGCCCGGCGTCCGCCGGCGGCGCTTGCTGCGCAGCCAGAGCGAGGAGGACCGGAAGCGATAGCTGCGAGCCACCCATGGTGGCACCAAGTCTACCCGTGGGCGGGCGGTCGCTCCAAGAAAGCCCCCGGGTCCTGCGGATCCACCGCGTCCGCCACCCCCACCTCCACCGGCGACGCCCCGAGCCGGGCCAGGACGGGCCCCACGAGCCGAAACGACCCGGCGACGACGACGTCCCCGCCGCGACGCGCCCATCGCGCCGCCAGGTCCCCCGCCGCAGCCGCCCCGGGCAGGACGACCGGCCACCCGGCGGGGGGCGCGGCCGCCTCCGGGAGGGATACGTAGGCCCGGTGGCGAGCCACCGCGGCGAGCGGGCGCAACAGCGCCCCCGCCTCGCGCGGGCGCAGCACCGCCGCCAGGACGAGGTCCGCGCGCCCGCCTACCGCCCACCGGCCCACCATCCGGGCGCAGGCGCCGATCCCGTCCGCGTTGTGGGCCACGTCGGCCAGCACCCGGCCGCGCCCGAAGGGGACGACGGACAGCCGCCCGGGCGGCGGGGAGGCCGGCAGGTCGGCCGGCGAGAGGGCGGGCACCAGGCAACGGCCCAACGCCAGCGCCAGCGCACGGGCCCCGGCGAGGTGGGCGGGCCACGGGCCGCGCACGGCCTCGATCTCGCAAGGTGTCAGGAAGGCGAGCGACGCCCCCACGGCCCGGGCCCGGTCGCGCAGGACGGTCGCGGCCTCGGCCGGCTGCGGGACCGAGAACACCCGCTGCCCCGGCAGCATCGCGCCCGCCTTCTCGGCGGCGATCGATGCGAGGTCCGGCCCCAGGACCGCCTGGTGGTCCAGCCCGATCCGCGCAACGCCCAGGTGGGCCGCCGGCAGGACCCGGGTGGCGTCCAGGCGCCCCCCAAGGCCGGCCTCCAGCACGACGACCTCCACCCCCGCGCGGTCGAACACGCGCAGCGCCGCGAGGGTCAACACCTCGAAGAACGACAGCGGGCGCGGCAGCGCGGGGTCGTCGGCCACGGCCAGCACCGCCCGGCACGCCTCCCACAGCGTCCGCTCGTCCGCGGGCGCCCCGTCCAAGCGCACGCGCTCGGTCACCGACACGAGGTGCGGCGAGGTGTAACCGCCGACCCGCAGACCGGCGCGGGACAGCGCGTGGGACAGCGCGTGGGCCGTGCTGCCCTTGCCGTTCGTCCCCACCAGGTGCACCGCGCGGGCCCCCGCGCCCGGCCGCCCGAGACGCTCGTACGCGGCCCGCACCGGCTCGAGCCCCAGGCGGATCCCCGCAGCCCGCCGCGCGAACAGCCGCGGCCAGTCCGGCGAGGACGTCACGATCCCGTCGCGGCGGGCTCGGGCGCCCGGACCTCGCCGCACAACAAGGACAGCAACTGCGAAAGGTGTTCGCGCAACTCCAGGCGCGAGACGATGGCGTCGAGCATCCCGTGCTCGAGCAAGAACTCCGCGCGCTGAAAGCCCTCGGGAAGCTCCTGGCCGATCGTCTGCTGGATGACGCGCGGCCCCGCAAAGCCCACCAGCGCCCCCGGCTCGGCCAGGATGACGTCGCCTTGCATGGCGAAGCTCGCCGCGACGCCCCCCGTCGTCGGGTGCAGACACACCGACACGTACGGCAGCCGGGCCTCGCGCACGCGCGCCCGGGCCACGGAGGTCTTGGCCATCTGCATCAGCGACAAGATCCCCTCCTGCATCCGCGCCCCGCCGGACGCCGAGAAGACGACGGCCGGGATCCGGCGCTCGACGGCCCGCTCGAACACCCGAGCGATCTTCTCGCCGACCACCGAGCCCATGGACCCGCCCATGAACTCGAACGCGAAGAACCCCACGCTCACGGGGCGGCCGCCGAGCCGGGCGAGCCCCGACCGGAAGGCGTCGTGCGGCCCCACCCGGTCGATGGCCCGGCGGATCCGCTCCTCGTAGGGCTTCTGGTCGCAAAAGCCGAGCGGGTCGGTCGAGCGCAGGTCCGTGTCGAGTTCCTCCCACGACCCCTCGTCCACCATCGCCGCGATCCGCTCGGCCGTGGGCATGGGCATGTGGTGCCCGCACAGGGGACAGACCCGCAGGTTCTGCACCAGTTCGTCCGTGTAGGTGATCTCCGAGCAGGCCTCGCACTTCGACCACATCCCCTTGGGGATCGAGGTCTTGCTCTTGGATGCCTGCGACTCGGGTTCGATGGGGTCCTTCTTGCGGCGCCACCAGGCCATGGGGGCGATTGTGGCGGAAAAGGCCCCGTTCGCCCACCCGGCGTGCCACGAGGGCCCGCTGCCCGGGCCCCTGTGGTATCCCGCCGGGCACCATGACCGACGCCCCCAAGGAACCGCGCGCCCCGCGCCAAGGCCGCCTCTCCTACCGCGATGCGGGCGTGGACATCGCCGCCGGGGCGGAGGTGGTGCGCCGCATCGCCGCCCACGTGGCGCGGGTGCGGCGCCCGGAGCAACTCGACACCCTCGGCGGCTTCGCCGGGTTGTTCGCCCTGCCGGCCGGCTACGACGAGCCCGTCCTGGCCGCCTGCACCGACGGCGTCGGCACGAAGCTCGCGGTGGCACAGGCGACGGGGCGTCACGACACGGTGGGGATCGACCTCGTGGCGATGGTCGTAAACGACCTGGTGGTCACGGGCGCCGAACCCCTGTTCCTGCTCGACTACGTGGCCACCGGCGCCGTGGATCCGGACGTGCTCGAAGCGGTCGTCCGCGGGATCGTCGAGGGCTGCGCGCAGGCCGGGTGCACGCTGCTGGGCGGCGAGACCGCCGAGCACCCGGGCACGATGCCCGCGGGTTCGTACGACCTTTCCGCCTGTGCGGTCGGCGTCGTGGAGCGGTCGCGGATCCTCGGGCCCGCGCGCGTGCGCGAGGGCGACGTCCTCGTCGGCCTGCCGTCGAGCGGTCTGCACTCGAACGGCTACAGCCTCGTACGAAAGGCCCTGCTGTCCCCCGAGTTCGGCGGCTTCGACCTCGCGGACGTACCGCCCGGCCTCGACCGGCCCCTGGGCGAGGTGCTGCTCGAGCCCACGCGGATCTACGTGCGGCCGGTGCTCGCCGCCTGTGCCCTGCCGAACGCCCCGGTCCACGCCGCCGCCCATGTCACCGGCGGGGGGATCGTCGAGAACGTGCCGCGGATGCTGCCGCCCGACCTCGCCGCGGTCGTCGAGCTGGGCGCCGTGCCCCGCCCGCCGATCTTCGACCTGATCGCGGCCCTGGGCGTGGACGACGACGAGATGGCGCGCACCTTCAACCTCGGCCTCGGCATGGTCCTGGCCGTCGCGCAAGGGGCCCGCGAGGCCGTCACGAAGGCCCTGGGCGAGGCCGGCCAGCCCGCGATCGTCGTCGGCCGCGTCGAACCGCGCCCGGCGGGTGCGCCGGCGCTTCGCCTCCTGTCGTAGCGTAGGGCCCACCCCGCCCGTGCCGAGGATCACCCATCACTACGACCTGGTGGTGGTCGGCCGCTCGCTCGCCGGCCTCGCCGCCGCGGCCCTGGTCGCCCGCCGCGGCAAGCGCGTGCTCGTGCTGCCCGGCGGGCCCGCCGAGGGCTGTGTCCCGGTCGGCCCGATGGAGGTGCCGCTCGACGTGGCACCCGCCGTCTGGATCGACAGCCCACCCGTGCGGACCGTGCTGCGCGAACTGGGCCTTATGCCGCAGATCGGCCGCTCGGTTCGGCGCACACGCGGCGTCTTCCAGTGGGTGGACGGCACGGCGCGCACCACCTGGACGGACGACGCCCCGCCCCCCTTCGGGCCGGCGGCCCCGCAGGCGGCCGACGACCCGGCCACGCCCGCCCCCTGGGACGCCCTGGCCGAGGCGGCGGCGGCAGAGCGGACCGACCCCTTCGCCGGCCGCCGCGCGGCCGAGCGTCTGGCCCGACTCGCCCGCTCGCAGACAGCCACCGGCGACGAGGCAACCGACTCGTACGTCGCGGCCGCGGCGCCCTTCGTGACGGACGTGGCCCCGGACCACCTGCCGCCGGCCGTCCGAAGCGGGGTGGCCGCCGGCCTCCTGCCGGCCCCCCTCGATCTGGACGGCCGTCTCGCACGCCTGCGGCGCGACCTGCTCAAGATGCTCGACCTGCACGGCGGGGAGGTGCGGCCGGACCTGCGCGTCGAGGCGTTCTCGCTGCGCCGCGGGCGGATCGACGGCGTCGCCCTGTCGGGCCGCGCCGACCGCCTCGGCACGGAACACCTGGCGGTGGCGGACGAAGACCTCGCCCGCGAGGGGATCGCCGAACTGCCCATCGTCGCGGGCGACCGGGTCTTGCCGTGGGCCCGCCGCTTCACCCTGCGGATCGACGTGGCCCCGACCGGCGTGGGGCCCGGCCCCGGCGACTTCCTCGTGCTGCGCGCCCCCCTGTTCGGCGCCCCGGGGCGGACCGGCGGCGCCATCGTCCGGATCGAACGGCCGGCCGGCGCCCCCGTCCGCGTGGAGGTGGGCGTCCTGGTGGCCCCCGGGACCCCGCGGGGGACCCTGCGCGAGGCGATTCTCGACTGGCTCGACGCCGAGGCCGTCCTGCCGTTCGTCCACGACCACGTGGTCGCCTGCGCCTCCGCCCACGACGGCCGCCCCCCCACCGGCGGCGACGGACGGCCGCTCGACGACCTCGCCGCCGCCACCCTCGGACGCCCCGCCCCGATGGACCCCGTCCTCGAGCCGGCCGCGGCCCTCGCCGGCGGCGTCGCGCTCGTCCCCACGCGCACGGCGATCCGCAACCTCCACCTGTGCTGCGCCCTGTCCTACCCGGCACTGGGGCTCGCCGGCGCCTTCGCCACGGCCCTGCGCGTCGCCGGCACGATCGCCCCGCCGGCCCGCTCCCCCCTCGCCCGCCGCCCCCTGCTGCGCCGCCCCTGACCCACCGGCCCGCAAGCCGCCCCGCAGCGCCGCGCGGCCCCGACCGTGGGACGTCGCAGCGAGCCGGCATCCACCCGGCCCACGCGCCGGGGCGGATCCGCCGCGGGTGGTGCCGGCAACGGCCACCGCGACCGCGCCCCCCACCGCGGCGCCCTTCGTCCATCGCGGGTGGTCCTGGCGACGGGCGCCAGGACGCGCGCGGGCACGGACACGGTCGCACCTCGTTTCATACAGTCTTGTTGTTTACGGCAACGAGAACCGGGATGCGCGCCGGCGTCGGCACGGGGACGGGGACCGGGGCCTGGACCGGCGCTGAGAGCCGGGCAGGACATCGAGGCACGGTTGCGGCGGCCCAGGGCCTTCGGTTCACCGGAGGGCCGGCTCGGGCGAGGTCGTCGGCCCACGGGGGGTGCGGCCAGGGCCGGGGGCGCGATTGCGGGGGCCGGTGGGCGTGTCCTGGGGATCCCGCCGGCGGGAGGCCGGCGGCCCGGCGGCGGCCGGCTCGTCCGGCGCGGCCAGTTCGAACAGGTCCGACACGCGCAGCGGCCGCATGGCGGCGAAGGCCTCCAGGTCTTCACGGGCGCGGTCGAGGCGGGCCGCGTCACCGGTCGCCTCGTAGCAGTCCACCCGCATCCCCAGCAGGTTGCCCTGCCAGGGGGCATGGGGCTCGAACGGCGCGAGCGCCTCTGCGCACAGCCCGTGCCAGTCCACGGCGGCCGCGAGCGCAAGCCGCGTCTCGACCCGCGACGCATGGAGCATCGCCACCGCGAAGGGCTCGCCGAGGGCCTGGTACAGCGGGCGCCCGAGGGCGGGATCGGCGAGCCCGAGCTGCCGAGCCAGCGCAAGCGCCCCGTCGAGGACGAAGGTCGAACCCCAAGGGTTCTCCCGGGCGATCTCGAAGGCCCGCACCAGCTCCGCGGCGGCGGTCCTTCGATCCCCGCGCGCGGCGGCGAGGACGGCCGCGGCCACGCGCGCGTCCGAGGGCATCCAGCCTTCGAGGGCCTCGATCCAACCCTCCGCCTCGGGCCGCCCCACCTTGGCGGCGGCGTAGGCCAGCATCCGCAGGTCCCCCGGGTGTCGCGGCGCCCGGTCCGCCGCCGTCCACCGCGCGAGGGTCCCCTCGAAGTCCCCCGCGGCGAAGGCCCGGCGGGCGGCGTCGTGGGTCCGCACCCACCCCGGCGCATCCGGGGGCAGGTCGATCCCGGTCCCGTTCGCGTGCGCCCACACCGAGCGCGCCTCCAGCACCCGGGCCCGGTCCACGGTCCCCGCCCAGGCGGGTACGTCCGCCCCGGCGCGGGCCGCCACCGCCCGCAGCTCGGCCGACCGCACGCGGTAGGGCGCCCCCAGGGTGCGCTGGAAGCCGAACTCCAGCACGGGACGATCGTCCGTGTCCACCAGGTCCTCGGCGTCCTCGGCCATCGCCGCCGCCACGGCCGGGCCCGCGAGATACCCCCCGAGCAACCCATCGATCCCGGTCGCCCCCCACGACGCCGCGAGCCCTTCGACGAACAGCCGGTGGCCGAGTCGCTCGGCCAGCGCCGCGGGATCGAGCGCCGGGTCCGTCCGGTAGGCCACGAGGGCCAGATCCCCCTCGCGCGTGGACCAGATCTCCACGGCCGCGAAGACCGACGCCAGGGTCGCCACCGCGGTGCGCAGCGCCCGGCCGTCCACCTCGTAGGCCTGGAACCACTGCACGTACACGCCGTCGTCGCTCATGTGGCGCACGGCCGCCTCGTAGAAGTCCCGCGAGAAGAGGCTCGCGATCCCGACGCGGTAGGGGTTCGATGGTTCCGAGATCACCACGTCGTAGGTGCGGTGGGCCGCCTGCAGGAACTCGCGCGCATCCCCGAAGAACAGCGACACGTTCGACTTGTCGAACAGGTTGCGGTTGACGGCGGCGCACATGCGCGCAAAGTCGGCGATCCTGGGTTCGAGCTCCACCACGTCCACGTGCTCGATGGTGGGCGCGTCGGCGATCCAGCCTGCGCTCGTCCCCGTCCCCAGGCCGATCACGAGCGCCGAGCGCGGGTCCGGATGGAGCGCCGCGCCGAGCAGCGACAGCATGATCACGGTGGGCGCGTCGGCCTTGGCGTTGCCGTCGCTCTTGCCGGTGACCAGAAACGAGTACCCGTTGCCCTGGACGACCGCAAAGGAGGTCTCGACGCCGTCGGCCTCCCACACCACCGACCGCCGCACGTCCCGCACGTAGCGCTCGAACGACAGGGGGTCGTGGCTCGGGAAGGTGACCCGGCCCGCCCCGACGGGGCTGTGGCGCCAGGCCGCGGTGGGGCCCGTGGCCGCCGTGGTGGCCAGGGCGAGAGCGGCCGTAAGAGCCGTGGCCGCGGCCAGGGCCGCCGGCCGCCGGGCACGCACGAGGAAGACCCCGCAAAGTCCCACCAGCACGAACACCAACGCCCGCCACAGCCCGACGGCCCCGAGGCCCTGGAGCAGCCCGAACCCGGCCACCAGCGCACCGGCGATGGCGCCGGCGGTGTTCCACAGGTAGGCCGTCCCCACCTGGCGCCCCACGTCCTTCGCCCCCCGGCCCAGCAGCCCCACGAGCAGCGGGAACTGGTAGCCCGCCACGAGGGAAGGCAGGAACACGCAAAAGCCCGCCACGAGGG
>JALSIN010000387.1 GCA_026989935.1 Polyangiaceae bacterium
CCGGGCCTTGCGCGGCGGGCGGCCGCCATGGGGTGGGAGGTCGTGCTCAACGGCAACACCCTGGAGGCCACGGCCACGCAATACGACTCGGCCGTGCTCGAAAAATCGGTCGTGGACCGCAGCGCGCGCGACGAGCGCTTCGTGCAGTTCTTCCCCACCTCGCAGCTTACCGCGCACCCGCTCGCGCCGGGGCTTACCCCCACCTTCTGCCACGACGAACTGCGGCACGGCGCGCAGACGTAGGCCGGTTACCCGCACGCGACCCGCGGCTGCGGTGGTCCCGGATCGGCCGCGCGAAACGGGTGGGGGTCGCCCGCCGACTCGAGCTGCCGCCGGTGCCGGCCGACCCCCCGCACCAACCGTCGCAGGCGCCGCAGGTCCGCCCGCAAGATCCCGTCGGTGCGCACGCGCTGGTGCACTCGTCGCAGCCGCAGCCCGGCCATCCGGTCCGCGATCCACTCCCCCGCACTGCCGCCGCCGAGCAGCGTCACGAGCAGGACGACCACCATCCACAGGCCGCCGAGGACGAAGATCGGCGCGTGCACGCCGATCACTTGTACGCACACGGTGCCGAAGACCAGCGCCCCCGCGAGGCGACCGACCCGGCGGCCGCGGGCCAACCAGGCGGCGCGGCACGCGGTCCAAGCGGCCAGGCTCCGGACGTCGGCGCAGAAGCCGTAGCGCAGGCCGATCACCTCGCCCGAGGCGTCCCGGTCCAGGTGGACGCGCACCCGCGCGACCATCTCACCGCGCTCGACGACGAGTTCCCACCGGTCCGGTCTCGACCAACGCGCAGTTCGGCGGAGGCCGCGACACCCGTCGAAGATCCGCGCCGCGGTCGCTTCGATGGCGGCGCAAAAAGCCCGCGCACGCACCTCGCCGCGGCCCGGTCCCCCACCGCGCAGCCGCACGGTGCGGGCCCCCGAGGGGACGGTCCACACGGCAGGCACGGAGTCCACGAGATTACCGTAGCCGCGGCGGGGGGGCGGCGCAACCTGAGCATGGCGGCCAGGCCGCTACCGGATCGTGCCCGCGCCGCCCGCGCCGCTGCCTTCGGGGGGCGTTACGCCCTCGGGCAACTTCGTCCACCGGTAGTTCAGGAAGGCACGCACGCGCCCCTTGGCTTCCCCACACACGACGGTGGCCTCGTAGTGCTCGGTGGCGCCCCGCAGCATCACGCGCCCGGGACCGGCGGAAGTATCGTCCACGCGCCCGAAGCCGGGAACGTGGGGGGCGATGGCCTTTTCGGCCGTGGCGACGCAGGCATCGACGGCCGTGCCCTCGGGCAGTTCGAGCAGGAGCTGGCTCGCGAAGCGGCCCTGCTCGTCCGCCTCGGTGCGCCCAGTCTTCTGCACTTGCGCTCCGGGAAAGATCCCCGGGCGGAACCAAGGTGGGTCCTGCAGCGCGGCGCCCGGCACGGCGGGCGCCGTCTTCGGCGGCTCGGTAGATTCGGCGGTCTTCGGTGGCTCGGCGGTCTTCGCCGGCGAAGCTGCCTTCTCCGCGGTGGTCTTCGGCGACGAATCGGGGGCGGCCTTCGAGCAGGCG
>JALSIN010000388.1 GCA_026989935.1 Polyangiaceae bacterium
CGCAGGGGCAGCACCTTGTAGTCGGGCGCGGGCCCGTCGCCGTGCCGGCGGCCGCGGGGCCCGACCGGGATGCGGCCGCGCTGGGCCTGGCGCACCTTCCAGACGAGGTAGCGCTTGTTGCCCGACGACGTGGGGCGGCCGACCGTCTCGAGGTAGAGCGCCTGCAGCTCCGGGACGGAGAGCTTGGTGAGGCGCGTGCCGTTGCCGGCGCTGCCGTCCCCGCCGGTGGCTTCCAGCTCGGTGGGCTGGTCCGCGTCGTCGCCAGCGTCGTCGCCGGTGTCGCCGTCGGTGTCGGACGCGGTGGCCGCCTCGTCGGCCGGCGCCTCGTCGACCGTGGTCTCCGTGGGCGCCTCGTCCTGCGGCTCGGCGACGGCCTCGGCGGGCGCGTCCCCGGCCACCTCGGCCTCGGCGGTGCCGGCCGCGACGGGCTCGCCGCCCCCGGCCTCCAGGGCCTCGGTAATGCGTCGGATGAGGTAGCGCTTGTTCGGGCAGCGCGTCTCCTCGCCCAGGACCTCGGCGTAGCGGGTCTGGAGCTCGGACAGGCGCAGGCTGTCCAGGGACTCGATCTGCGTGCGAATGGTGTCGTTCATCGGGCTGGTCTCCTCTTGTCGGTGCAGCCCGGCTCCCGCCGGACCGCCCGGCGGGAGACCAGGCGGCGGGGTTCAGTTGCCCGCGTCGGGCAGGTTAGTGAAGCAAGCCAGGTCGACCGCGCGCGGGTCGCTGGTCACGAAGCTGAAGCGGTCCTCGCGCTCGATCCAGGGCTGGACCTCGATGCGGTCGTCCCGCGTGACGCCCCCGGCCCGGGCGAGATCCTCGTCGTCCCTGATGTGGTCGTAGTCGGGGCCGTCAACGTCGATGTCGGGCTTGGCCGCATTCTTGAGGACGGCGACGATGCGGACCTGGTGCCCCCGCAGGTAGGGGTGCTCGTCGCCGTGGTAGGTGGTGACGGTGCCGATGACCTTGTTCATCTGGGCCTCCTTGGGGTTGCCGGCGTCGGGCCCATCCCGATCGCGAGGACATACAGGCGTTGTTCCGCGGGGAGCTCAAGCTCTTCTCATGATGAAAACCGAAGAAAAATCAGGCCCTTGAGACGGCGCGGAGGGCGGCGCCAGGGGCGCATCCGGGCGGGCGGGACGGCGGGGCGACGGGCCGGCGAAGGAGGCCGAAGAAGCACCGCCGGGCCCGGCGAGGCGGGTCCGGCGGGCGTGGGCGGAGGCCCGGCGTGGACTACCAGCGGCGGGCGGCTTCCCATGCAGCCTTGGCGCCGTAACGGACCTGCCCGCCCTCGACGATGAACACGTCGTTGGCGGGCAGGCTGGATCCGGAGGCCCGCCAGCGGTCTCCGTCCTCGGGGGGCGGCTCGGCCTCGGGGTCGGCGTCCGTGAAGTCCTGCCGCTGGCAGACGCCCCGGATGCTGTGCTCGAAGGGCCAGGACTCCTGGGCCATCACGTAGACGTCCGCTTCGGGGTCCATGTCCTGCAGGATCTCGATCAGCTCGTGCACCTTCATCGTGTCGTCCTCCTTCGGGTTGCGGCGTCGGGCC
>JALSIN010000389.1 GCA_026989935.1 Polyangiaceae bacterium
TGCGGCCCGTCCGAGGGCGCTTGCGGCCGGTGCGTCGTCGGCGGCATTGGCGAGTTGCCGTCCGGCGAGGTAGGGCCCCAGAGCGCGGCCCTCGGGGGCCCGTCCGAGGTCGCCGGCGGCGGCGACGCGGCCTGCGATCAGGGAGACCGCGTCGTCGCGGTTCTCGAAGGGGCGCAGGTAGGCGAGGATGTGGGATCGCAGCGCGGATGAGGTGACGGCGCGCGCCGTGAGCTCCAGGCGCCGCCGAAGCGCGGGCGGCACGTCGAGGGCCAGGGCCGCTTCGATTGCAGCCGCGGCGCGGGCGAGGTTCCCGTCGAGCAGGTCGAGGAGGGCGAGTGCGTTCGCGGCATCGGCCCGCAGGCTCGGCGAGACCGCCTCGTCGTCGGCGACCGCCCGGTAGATCGCGCGGGCGTCGTCGTAGGCGCCCCAGGCGGCGTGCTCGGCGGCGAGCTGGAGCTTGCGCCGGGGCTCGAACGGCTCGAGCTCGCAGGCCCGTTCGAGCAGCGCAGTGGTCTCGTCGTACGCACCCCGGGCCCGGGCGCGTGCGACTTCGGCGGCCAGGCGCGCCATGCGGTGGGCGCACGGTCGGGCGAAGATCGATCGGACGCGGAACCGCTCCTGCTGGGCGCGCAGGACCTCGCCGGACAGGGGGAGCGCGTCGAGGTGGGCGTGCCAGCGGGCCTCGAGGGCGTCCATCGGTTCGTCGAGCACGGTGTCCGTGTCGCCGCCGGCGGCGTACAGCGGTGCGAGGACCTCGTCCCCGTACGTCTCGGCCAGGAAGGCCACGAACGAGCCGGCCGCCGTGTAGGCGTGGCGGCCCGCGAGCGTCCAGAAGCCGGGCCCGAAGACGCGGTCGAGGGGCGGCAGGCGCCCGAGCCGGCGCAGGACCGCCGCCTGCTCATGGATCGACAGGTCGTCCACGACGGGGTCGGCCATCGCGGTCGCCAGGCCCTCGACGAGCCCCATGTTCGGCAGGCCGGCCCGAAGGCTCAGGCCGAAGATCGGGTCGCCGAGGGCGGACTCGAAGGCGTGGGCGAGCTCGTGGAACAGGGATGCGGGCGGAAAGGGGCGATGGTGGAGGTAGAGGCTCCGGCGCCATGGGGGGGCCACCTCCACGCGGCCAGCCCCCATCACCGCGCGCTTCGTGCCGCGGTCGGGGAACACGTAGCTGTGGATCGGGGTGTCGGGTTCGACCCCGAGGCGGGCGGCGAGTGTGGCGTAGGCGAACTCGTGCTCGGCGGCGAGGGCCTCGATCTCGCGGTGGGTCGCCGTGGCCGGGGCGAAGTGCAGCACGAAGTGCTCGGTACGAAACGTCCGTGGCAGGGCGCGCTCGAGGGTCCAGGTGGTGGCGTGGAAGCCGCGTTCGTCGGCGGTCACGCCCACGTACACGGCTCGGGCGGTGCAGACCGTGGCGGCGAAGGCCCACAGCACCGTGTCCCGGCCGAGCCGGGGGCGGTGGAGCAGAAGACGCCGCCGGTCCATGACGGCGAGGGCGAACAGGACGGCGCCGGCCAGGGCAAGGGCGTTGTAGCGGC
>JALSIN010000390.1 GCA_026989935.1 Polyangiaceae bacterium
GAGCTTGACGAACGGGGCGAGCCGGGAACGGCAGGCCCAGGCGATCCATCTGCGCAAAGCGTGATCGGGATCGGGGGCCGCGCAGCCGAGCACGTCGAGCAGAGATTCCTTGAGCAGGTAGGCTCGGCCGAGTGGCTGGTCGGGCCGAAGCTTGGAGAGCGCGTCGAAGTGCTTGTCGGGGACGTTGTCCATGCGATACAGGGTTGGCCACCGCATTTCCTTGACCGCGGCTTTGCGAGCTGGGTCGCGCTCCTCGCGCATCAAAGCTCGTCGCACCTCGTTGATGGCCTCGTTGGCCAGCTTCGCGATGTGGAAGTGGTCGAACACGATCTCGGCGTTGGGCAAGGAGTCGCGGACGGCCTTCTGGTAGGCGGCCGACATGTCCATCGAGACGATCTCGATGCGCTTGCACGCCTCGGCGCCGATCTGCTCGAAGAAGCTCTTCAGGACGTCGGAGCTCTTGCCTTCGGCAACCCAGACGACGCGCCTCGTGTCATGGTCCGTGACGACCGTCAGGTAGCGGTGCCGCTTGCGGAAGCTGATCTCGTCGACGCCGACGCGGCGCAGGTCCTCGAACCGAACCGGATCGAGCTTCTCAGCCACCACGCGCTCGACGATTCTGCCGACGGTCACCCAGGAGATCCTGGTCAGCTTCATCACCGTGGTCTTGTTGTTCTGCTGCGCGAGCAGTGCAACGGCGTCCTCGAACGGCCGGGTGAAGTCGCTGCCGTGCCGAGCCCAGGGGACGGCTTCGGTGACGACGGCCTCGCACTTCTTGCATCGCAGGCGCCGGATCTCGCCTTCCAGGTAGACCTCGTTGCCCCAGATGCTGAAGTGCCGCCAACGCCTGACCTTGCGCGACTCCCGCCCACGCCGGCGTCGCCCGCATCGGGGGCACGTGAGCAGCCTGAACGTCCGATGGACGGACACGATCATGAACCCAGCCTCGATTCGGACGCCGGTGACCCGCAGGCCCTGGAGGTTGAGGAGATGGTTGAGTAGGGTAGTGATGCGCACTGCTGGTCCTCTTCTGTTGGCCCCGTCGCATCGAGTGCCTTCAAGCTTTTGCTCGGCGCGACCAGTGCGCATCTTCCATGTACGGGCCCGGCGATCCAGGCTGCGTCTCGCTGGCTCGCTCTGCTCGCCAGCTCGCCGAACTCCCGACCGCAGAAAGGGCGCTCGCTACGCTCGCCAGCCCTGTTCCGCCTGCGGCGGCCGTGCGTGCCGTCCGGACGCAAGGGTCGCGCCCTTCGGACTCGGGGCCAGCGTCGCTGCTCATCCCTGCGCGACCGAACGAGTCACGGACATCAGGCCGCTTGCAGCCGCCGACGAGTCCTCCGGTCACGCCCCTTGCGCCTGCGGACGTCCCGCACGAAGGAGCTCCCTCCGCTCGCCCTCTTTCCGGGTCCTTCGGACCCGGGCCCTGCCAGGGGCGAGGCCCGGGTCCAAAGGAATGGAATGGAGGCATGGTTCACCCACGTCGTTGCCGCTTCGCTCCGCTGGCGATCGCCCTGCCGCCATGGAGCGACTTGT
>JALSIN010000391.1 GCA_026989935.1 Polyangiaceae bacterium
GTGGTCCACGAGGACGAGGGCCACCATGGCCTCGACGATGGGCACCGCGCGCGGCACCACGCACGGGTCGTGTCGGCCGCGCGCGGTGTAGGTGACCGGCGTGCCGTCACGGCGGACCGTCTGCTGCGGCTTGAAGATCGTCGCGACCGGCTTGAACGCCACGGCGATCCGAAGGGGGGCGCCGTTCGACAGGCCGCCCTGGATCCCGCCGCTGCGGTTCGTGGCGGTGGCGATCGGATGCGCCGCGTCGGGGCCCGGGATGAACGGGTCGTTGTGGGCCGAGCCCCGCATGGCCGCGGCCGCCCGCCCCTCGCCCACCTCGAAGCTGCGCGCCGCGGGCAGGCTCATCATCGCCGCGGCCAGGTCGGCCGTGAGCTTGTGGAAGACGGGCTCGCCCAGCCCCGCCGGCACCCCGGTCGCCACCAGGCGCACCACGCCGCCGACGGTGTCCCCGTCCTTGCGCGCGGCCTCGATGGTCTCGATCATCGCCGCCGCGGCGGCGGGATCCGGGCAGCGCACGGGCGTTGCGTCCACCGCTTCTTCGGACAGCCCCGCCTCGTCCACCGCGCCGGCCCGCACCTCGCCCACCTGCTCGACGTAGGCCACCAGGCGGATCCCGACGCGGGCGAGCAGGTCCTCGGCCAGCGCCCCGGCGGCCACCCGCCCCACCGTCTCGCGCGCCGACGCACGGCCGCCGCCCTCGACGAACCGCAGGCCGTAGCGCGCCTCGTAGGTGTAGTCCGCGTGGGAGGGACGGTAGACCTCGCGCAGGGCGTCGTAGTCGCGGCCGCGCACGTCGAGGTTGCGCACGACCAGGGCGATCGGGGTGCCGAGGGTCCGGCCGTCGGGGGCGAGCCCGGAGAGCACCTCGGCCCGGTCGGGTTCCCGCCGGCGCGAGGCGAGCTTCGACGCGCCCGGCCGCCGGCGCGCGAGCTTGGCGGCGACCCGCGCGTGCGGAAACGGGTGCCCGGCCGGGCAGCCGTCGATCACCACGCCCACGGCCGCCCCGTGGGACTCCCCGAACGTGGTCACGCGAAAGCGCTGGCCGAAGCTGTTGCCGGGCATGGCGCAGGGCGCAGGCTAGCAGGCCGGCGAGGCCACGGCCCGACGGCGCCGCGCCGACCACCTGGGGACCGGCCCGGCCCCGCGGCCGCACCGGGGTGGCCCGACCCCGTGCCACGCGGACCGGGCCCCTCGGCTCACCGCGCGTTCGCAGCGCCCGCCCGGCGCGGGCGTCGGGCCCGACGGCGTTCGGGCGAACCGGCGGGCGCAAGGGGTGCGAGACTCCGTCCGCGGCCGCCGCCGCCTACGGCCAGGGCTCGTCGCCCGTGTCCGCGTCGCACACCGAGCGCGCCAGGGCGCATCCACCGCTGGTGCCGGCCATCGCGCTTTCGAGGCAGGCGGCGCAGGCGGTCACGTCGGCCTCGCAGGTCGGCTCGCAGGCGGCCTGGGCGCAGTGGACGAGCGCGCCGTAGGTCCGGATCGTCTCGGCCGTGGTACGGCCGAAGCACTGGTTGGCGCACGCGTCCGTGGGATCGGCGCCGCAACCTTGCAGGCACGCCTCGAGGTCCTTGCATCCGTAGACCTTCTGGGCGCCGGGCTCGACACACCAGCAGGCGTGGTCCTGCGGCGTGACCATCAGGCACGTGAAGTTGAGGGTGCCGCCGCACACCGCGGCGCAGTCGTACTCGGTCACCTCGCCGGTGGCCGGGTCACAGGTGCGCAGGCGATCCTGATCGAGGCACGTGTCGTCCGCCGGCCCGCACGGCCCCGCCCCCGCGGTGCCCGTGTCCGTGGCGCCGCCGCCCGAGGTCCCGCCGGTCGTCCCGGCGGACTCGGCCGAGTCGAGCTCCTGGAAGAAGTCGCAGGCGCCCGCGGCGAGAGCGAGGGCGAGGGTGAGGGCGGGCGAGGCGAGCGACCGCATGGGTACGCCATGCCACGGACGGCCGGCGATCCCGAAAAATTGCGCCGCCCGGGCCGGGTGATCATGCCCGGCCCAGGGGCCGAAACTGGAGACCGGCGCCCGCGGCGCGGGCCCCGGGTCCGGCAAAAGGGGCCCCGAAACCGCCGACAACCGCCTTCGAAGGCCCGATCACGGGACCGCGCCCGCCGCCTGCGGACTCGGCCGCGCCGCGCCCGCAGGCGTTTTCGCGGATCGCCCGCGCTGGTATCCTGCGCTCGTCGTGGAACCGAACGCCCGCCCCGATTCCAACTCGAACCGGCCCATCCGTAAGGCGGGCGGCGGCCCCACCCTGGACCTCGCAGCCGCCGGCCTCGATCGCGTGGACCGCCGGCTGCGGGACCTCGAGGCCCAGATCGCCGAGCTGCGCGCGGAGTTGCGCGACCTTTCGGCCCACCTGGAGCGCTCGGTCTGAAGGGGGCCGGCCCGTGCCGGTGTTCCGACCGCCCGAGCAGCGCGTCTTTTCGGTCTACGAGTTCGTCACGGCGTGCAGCCGCGTCCTCGAGGGCACGCTCGGCCACGTGTGGGTCGAGGGGGAGATCTCGAACCTCCGGATCCCCGCCAGCGGCCACGCCTACTTCACGCTGGTGGGCGAGGCGCCCCGTGACACCGCCGCGGTGGACGTGGTCCTGTGGCGCAGCACGGTGGCGCGGCTGCGCGTGCCCCTCGCCGACGGGCGGCGGGTGCGCGTGTACGGCCGGCCTGGGATCTACGACAAGATGGGGCGGTTCCAGCTCTACGGCGAGCGGGTGCGCGATGCGGGCGAGGGGGACCGGCTCGAGGCGCTCGCTGCCCTGCGACGGCGCCTCGAGGCCGACGGGCTCCTCGATCCGTCGCGCAAGCGGCCGTTGCCGCGCCTGCCCCGCTGCCTGGGGGTGGTCACGTCCAGCACCGGGGCCGCCCTGCGCGACATCGTGGCCGTGGTCCGCGCGCGCCGGCCGATGCCGATCCTGGTGGCCCACGCCACGGTGCAGGGCGAGGGCGCGCCCGCCTCGCTGCGCGCCGCGCTCGAACGCCTCGCCCGAGCACCCGACGTGGACGTGGTGATCCTCGGCCGCGGCGGCGGCTCCATGGAGGATCTGTGGGCGTTCAACGACGAGGCCCTGGCCCGCGCGGTGGCCGCCTGCCCGGTCCCGGTGATCTCGGCCGTGGGGCACGAGGTGGACGTGACGGCCACCGACTGGGTGGCCGACGTGCGCGCCGCCACGCCCACCCACGCCGCGGAACTTGCCACGGAGGGCGCGATGGCGTTCGAGGCGCGCCTTGCCTGGGCGGCCGAGCACCTCGCAGCAGCCACGCGCCGGCAGGCCCTCGACCGGCAAACGCTCCTTCGGGAGCTTCGGCTCCGCCTCGCCCACCGGGCGCAGCGGCTCGGGGAGATCGAGCGGCGCCGCCTCGCCGCCCTCGCCCAGCGGCTCGAGCGCGCCCAGCCCCTGCGACGCCTCACCGCGCACCGCACCCGTCTGCTGGAGCTCCAGGGGCGCCTGCACCGGCCGGCCGCCATACACACGCAGGCGGCGCGGGCCCGCCTTCGGCGGACGGAGGGGGCGCTGCGGACGGCGGCGGCCTGCCTGACCGACACACCCCGCCGCCGCCTGGCCGCCTTCGAGGCAGCGCTACGAGCCCTCGACCCGACGGCCGTGCTCGCCCGCGGCTACGCCATCGCCCTCGATCCGCGCACGGGTCGGGCCGTGCTCGACGCCGACACCCTCGCCCCCGGCGACGCCCTGTCCCTTCGCTTCGCGCGGGGCGCCGCGACCGCGCGCGTCGAACGGGTCGCCGCCGAAGTCACTGGAACCGCCCCCAAGCGGGGTTGAACAACGTTTCTTCTGGGGATCGTTCGCCCCCCCGGAAGGTTCGGTACGCTCACGGTGCACCTCGACGTGCCATGCAAGGGGGATTGACATGCACCGTTCCATCTTCGTTTTCGTTCGGCCGCTCGCGGCCGTCTCGTCCTTGACCCTGTGCCTCGCCTGCGGCGGCGACGACGGCGGCTCCTCCGCCGCGTCCGCGACGAGTTCGACGACGGCCGGCAGCACCGCCACGGCCACGGGGTCCACCTCCAGTTCCACATCCGGCACGACGGCCGGCACCACGCAGGGCACGGACTCGGCCGGCAGCGGCTCGTCCGGTTCGACGGCCGGCACGACCGACGCCACCGGCACGGCGGGTACGGCCGGCACCGCGGGCTCGGCGGGCACGGCCGGCACGGCGGGCACGGCCGGCACCGCGGGCACGACGGGCGGCGTGGACGACAGCGACGGCGACGGGATCCCCGATCCCGACGACCCGTTTCCCATGGATCCGGACAAGCCGGGCGACACGGCCCTGCCGTTCAAGGTCTACGCCCACACTTCGAGCACCCTGTACACGATGGACGTGGAGGCGCCCTACGACATCGTCCAGGTCGGTGGTTTCTCCTACGACCAGTCGCCCGGCAGCATGACGGACATCGCCATCGACCGCTTCGGGGTCCTGTACGGCGTAACCTTCAGCGACCTGTTCGTGTGCAACGCCGCCACCGCCGAGTGCTGGTGGCTCGCCGACCTGCCGCAGAGCTTCAACGGCCTTACGATGGTGCCGCCGGGCGTCCTCGACCCGGCGGACGACACGCTCATCGCCATCGCCAACAGCGGCGCCTGGTACCGCGTGGACATCAACGGCAACATGATCCAGCTTGTGCAGATCGGAAGCTACGGGCCGAGCTACTCCAACGACGGCGACGTGTTCTCGATCAAGAACGTCGGGACCTACGGCGCCACCAACAAAAACGGCGTCGGCGGCACCGTCATCGTCGAGTCGGATCCGACGACGGGCATGGTGCTCGGCGATCTCGCCACCTTGCCCGTCTCCAGCGTCTGGGGGCTCGCCGGCTGGGAGAACGACATCTTCGCGTTCGATGCCTCGGGGCAGGTGTTGCGGATCGATCCGGTCACGGCCCAGATCACCACGATCAAGCAGAACACGCCGAGCTGGTGGGGCGCCGGCGTGGGGACGGTCCTGCCGCAGTAGTCCCCCGAGGGGACGCGACCGGCCACGCCCCCCGGCCGGGGGGCGTCGCGTGCGGCGCTAGGGCAGCCGGATCTCGGCGGTCTCGTCGGAGATCGTCACCTCGGAGCCGTCGTAGCGCAGGCGTTTGGGCTTGTCGTCGATGACGGTCGATAGCGACACGGGCCGGCGCCAGATCTTCTCCAGGTTGCGCAGCGTGTCGCGCGCGTAGTCGAGCTTGAGATCGATCCCCTCGTGCTTGTGGGCCAGCAGCAGTTCACCGCGGTTCTTGTCGTTGGCGTCCACCACGTAGATGAACGGCTGGCCGAAGTTCGTAAGGCGCGCAAGCAGCATCTTCTTGATCTTGGCGAACTCCCGGCCTTCGATCTCCTTCCGCCCCGTACGCCGATTCGTCACGTAGGTGAAGAACTTCTGTTCGCGGCAAAAGTCCTCGGTGAAGAACTCGTCGATGAAGGTCACGTCGTTGTACAGGCGCCGCACCTCGAAGATCTTTTGCCGGCCGAGGCCGAGCTTGCGGTCCCAGGTCTCCTTGGCCGCCAGGTCGTCGCAGGTCTCCCATTCCTTGCCGAAGCGCCCTTTGTCCCAACGTTCTTCGATGTGCCGGAACAACTCGACCCCCAGCTTGTACGGGTTGAGCCGTCCGGGCGCGGTCTGGAACACACTCGAGACCACGTCGGCGTAGTCGATGACCTCGTCGTCGCGCAGGGCCCGCTCGGTCATGATGCGGCTGTGCCAGTAGCTCGCCCAGCCCTCGTTCATGATCTTCGTCTGCATCTGAGGTAGGAAGTAGTAGGCTTCCTCCCGGATGATGGACAGGATGTCGGCCTCCCAGGGGTCGAGGGGCGCGTGCTGGACGAGGAAGCCGAGCACGTCGCGCTCGGGCCGCACGGGCACCTTGCGCCGCAGCCGGTCGGCCTCCCGGCGCTTCTTGGCCCGCTGCTCCTCGATGAACTCGGGCGGGTTGACGTACTCTTCGAGGTAGCCACGCACGTTCGGCAGGCGCCCCACCCCCGACTCCCCCGCGTCCCCCGGTTCGGCGGCGTCGGGCGTCGCCGGCTCGGCGCGCGGGAACACGGCCCACGGATCGATGAGGTTGTCCACGCTCAGACACACGTCGATGAACGCCTCCACCCGCTCGACCCCGTGGCGGTTCATGTAGCGGCGCACGCGCGAGGCGTTGTTCGCCATCGTGTCGATCATGCGCCGGTCGGTGTGTGCGAAGTAGGCGTTGTGCTTGAAGAAGTCGCAGTGACCGTACACGTGCGCCATCACGAGCTTTTGGTCCACGCGGCTGTTGCCTTCGAGCAGGTACGCGTAGCAGGGGTCGGTGTTGATCACCAGCTCGTAGATCTTCGACAGCCCATAGGTGTGGCTCTTGAGCATGTGATCGTATTCCATCCCGAACCGCCAGTGCGGGTAGCGCACCGGAAACCCACCGTAGGCCGCCACCTCGCACATCTGCCGGTAGTCCACCACCTCGAAGTACGTCTCGAAGGGATCGAGCCCGTAGGCGCGCGCGTAGCCGAGGATCTCGTCCTGCAGGCGACGCAGGTCCGGGGTCACCGGCGCCATCACCGCCCTCCCTTCAGGAAGTCCCGGATCGAGTCCATGATGTCGTCCTTGCCCTTGATCTCGCTCGTAACGAGCTTCTCCTCGTCGCCGAAGGCCTCGCGCAGGTCCTTGATGAACTGGCCGGAGCCGTAGGGGCTCTCCACCTGCCCGTACCCGAACTGGTTGCACGCCGGCACGAGGGTCTCGCGCAGGATCTTCTTGCACACGGACGTATCGTCCACGCTCCAGTTGTCGCCGTCGCTGAAGTGGAAGGCGTAGATGTTCCAGGCGGAGGGATCGAAGTCCTTTTCGATGAGCTCGGCGCACAGGCGGTAGGCCGAGGAAATCATCGTGCCCCCGGACTCGCGGGTGCGGAAGAACGTGTCCCGGTCCACCTCGCGCGCGGTGGCGTCGTGCACGATGTAGCGGCTCTCGATCCCCTCGTACTGGCTGCGCAGCCAGGTGTCGATCCAAAACGACTCGATGCGCACGATCTCCTTCTGCTCGTCGCCCATCGAGCCCGACACGTCCATCATGTAGATGATCACCGCGTTCGTGTGGGGCTTGGGCTCGGTTCGCCACGAGCGGTAGCGGCGGTCCTCGCGGATCGGGACGATGGTGGGGTTGCGCGGGTCGTAGGTGCCGCTGGCGATCTGGCGGCGCAGGGCGCGCTTGAACGTGGCGCGGAAGCTGCGCAGGCTCTCGGGGCCCGTGGTGCGCAGGCTCGTGTAGCGGTCCTTTTGCGTGGACAGCGAGTCCGAACCCTTGGGCTCGATGCGCGGCAGGCCCAGCTCTTCCCCCAAGATCGCAGCCAACTCTTGCAAGGTGACATCGACCTCGAGGGCCTTCTCCCCCTCACCCTGACCGGCCTCGCCGGCCCCCTGGCCCTCCTGCGGCGCACCGTCGATGGGGTCGCCTGGTTCGCCGTCCCCCTGTCCCACACCGGAACCCCCGCCGTCGCCGTGCACGAAGCGCGGGATGTCGATCTGCGGCATCGGGATGCTGACCCGGTCCTTGCCCTGCTGCGTGACGAAATCACCGCGCGAGATGTATTTGCGCAGGTTCTCGCGGATCTTCCCCCGAACGATCTCGCGGAAGCGGCTGTGGTCCTGATCGATGCGGGAGATCATGGCAAGCGCCCTTGCGGCTGCTATTGTAGCAGCGTAGGGGCCGGCGCGCCCCCCGGGATTCGTCATGACCGCACTCGTCGACCGCATCGCAGCCCTGCAGGACTACCGCACCTACGAAGACCTCAATTGGGAAGGGTCGTTCGAGGACTACCTCGACCTCGTACGCAAGAACCCCCGCGTGGCCCGAACGGCGCACGAGCGGATCTACGACATGATCCTCGCCCAGGGCACCGAAGAATACGTGGACAACAAGAAGAAGGTGGTCCACTACCGTTTCTTCGACGACGAGACCCACGGCGGCGCCGACGCCATCTTCGGCCTCGATATCCCGTTGATGAAGTTCGTCAACGTCCTCAAGGCCGCGGCCATGCGCTACGGCACGGAAAAGCGCATCATCTTGCTGCACGGCCCGGTGGGCTCGTCCAAGAGCACCATCGTGCGCCTGCTCAAGAAGGGCCTGGAGGACTACAGCCGCACGCCGCAGGGGGCCCTCTATACGTACGACTGGGTCCTGCCCCCGGACCTTCGGCACCTGACCGCGGGCCAGGAGGTGTTCCCCTCGCCCATGCACGAAGAGCCCCTCAAGCTCATCCCGGGCGCATGGCGCGAGCAGGCGATCACGGAACTCGGGCTCGAAAACGACGGGTTCCGCCCGTACGTGCGCGGGGACCTCAACCCGGCGTGCCGCTACATCTTCAACGAACTCATCAAGCACTACCGCGGCGACTGGGGCAAGGTCATCCAGCACGTGCGCGTGCGGCGGCTGCTCGTGAGCGAACAGGACCGCGTGGGGATCGGGACCTTCCAGCCCAAGGACGAGAAGAACCAGGACGCCACGGAGTTGACCGGCGAGATCAACTACCGCCGCATCGCCGAGTACGGCTCGGACTCGGACCCGCGCGCCTTCAACTTCGACGGCGAGTTCAACGTGGCGAACCGCGGCGTCATCGAGTTCGTGGAGATCCTCAAGCTCGACGTGGCGTTCCTCTACGATCTGCTGGGCGCCACGCAGGAGCAACGGATCAAGCCCAAGAAGTTCGCGCAGACGGACATCGACGAGGTCATCATCGGCCACACGAACGAGGCCGAGTACCAGCGCCTGCTCGAAAACCGCTTCATGGAGGCCCTGCGCGACCGCACCGTCAAGATCGACATCCCGTACATCACGAAGCTGTCCGAGGAGATCAAGATCTACGCCAAGGACTACAACCCCAAGAAGGTCCGCGGCCGCTTCATCGCCCCCCACACCCTGGAGATGGCCGCCATGTGGGCCGTGCTCACGCGGCTGGAGGAGCCGAAGAAGCACCAGCTTACCCTGCTGCAGAAGCTCAAGCTCTACGACGGCAAGACCCTGCCCGGCTACACGCAAGACACCGTCAAGGAACTGCGCAAGGAGGCCAAGCGCGAGGGCATGGACGGCATCTCCCCACGCTACGTACAGGACAAGATCGCCAACTGTCTGGTCAGCGACCAGGGGCAGTCGAGCATCAACCCGTTCATGGTGATGAACGAGCTCGAATCGGGTCTTCGCAACCACTCCCTCATCACGAACGAGGAGGACCGCAAGCGCTTCGCGGACCTGCTGGCCGTGGTCAAGCAAGAGTACGAGGACATCGTCAAGAACGAGGTGCAACGCGCCATCTCGGCCGACGAGGACGCCATCGCCCGCCTTTGCGCCAACTACATCGACAACGTCAAGGCCTACACCCAGCGCGAGAAGGTCAAGAACCCCTACACGGGTCAGGACGAGGAGCCCGACGAGCGCCTGATGCGGTCCATCGAGACGAAGATCGACATCCCCGAAAGCCGCAAGGACGACTTCCGGCGTGAGATCATGAACTACATCGGGGCCCTGGCCATCGAGGGCAAGCAGTTCGACTTTCGCACGAACGAACGGCTGTACAAGGCCCTCGAACTCAAGCTGTTCGAGGACCAAAAGGACAGCATCAAGCTCACGAGCCTCGTGTCCAACGTGGTGGACAAGGAGGCCCAGGAGAAGATCGAGGTGGTCAAGCAACGCCTCATCCGCAACTACGGCTACGACGAGGTGTCGGCGACGGACGTGCTGACCTACGTGGCCTCGATCTTCGCCCGCGGCGAGATGAAGGACGACTCGTGACCGGCGGCTTCGACCCCAAGGCCGAGCGCGGCGCGCCGGAGACGGGCCCGGTGGCGGTGGAGATCCCCGGCCGCACGGCGATGCTGCTGGTGACGCTCGCGAAGGAGATCGGGGCCCGCACGCCGGGCCAGGTGGTGGCCGAGGCCCTCGGGCTCCTGCAGACCGTGCGCGAGGCCCGCAAACGCGGCCAGCGGATCGTGTTGCGCGATCCTCGGACCGGCCACGAGGTGGATCTCGCCCTGTAGACCCTCCGCAGGCGCCCGGTGCGCCGCCCGTCCCACCGGGTGCCGCGGGCGCGAAACGACGTTTCCGCGCCAGATGCGCCTTGCCAGCGGCCCCTGCGCGGCCCCATACTGCGCCCGGCCCCGCCCGCGGGCAACCTGGTGGGTACCGCCATGCCCGACGCCGTACGCACGCACGCACGCCAGCCCCTCCAAAACGTCGAGCCGGCCTCGGGGCGGCCGCTCGCGCCCGTGGCCGTCGCCGACGCCGAGGACGTGCGCCGTGTCGTCGCCCGGGCCCGGCGCGCCCAGGCCCGGTGGGCGGCGCTCCCCTGGGGCGAGCGCCGGGCCCGGCTGCTGGCCTTCCGCGACCGCCTGCTGGACCGCGCCGACGACGTGGCGGAGACCATCAGCCGCGAGACCGGCAAGCCGCGTTTCGAGGCCCGGGTCCACGAGGTCCTGCCCATCGCCGACCTTTCACACTACTACGCCACACGCGCGGAACGGTTCCTGCGCGACCGCCCGATCTTCCACCACCTGCTGTGGCCCTACAAGAAGGGCTACGTGCGCTACGAGCCGCGGGGCGTGATCGGGATCGTCTCGCCGTGGAACTTCCCCTTCGCGCTGCCCATGGGGGACGTGGTGATGGGGCTCGCGGCCCGCAGCGCCGTGGTCGTCAAGCCCTCCGAGTGGACCCCCCACTCGATGCTCATCGCCCGCGACCTCATGGCCGAGGCGCGCATCGATCCGGATCTCGTGGGCGTCGTGTGCGGCCACGGCCCGACCGGGGCGGCCCTCGT
>JALSIN010000392.1 GCA_026989935.1 Polyangiaceae bacterium
CCCACGACACCGGACAAGCCCGGGACGAGCCACTACCCTGATCCATCGAGACCACCTTGCCGCCCGACGATCACGCCCTCGTCCCGCCCGCCGAAGACACGGGGTCGCCCACCGATCCTGCCCAGGCGACCGCGCCCGTCCGCCTTCTGCCCGGACGCGAGGTCCCGAACACGCGCTACCGGATCACACGCTGGCTCGGCGAGGGGGGGATGGGGGTGGTCTACGAGGTCGCCCACCTGGACATCGAACGTCGCGCGGCGCTCAAAGTGCTGCGGGCGCGCATGGACGAGGCGCCCGAGATGGCCGACAAGTTTCGCGAAGAGGCCCGGGCCGCGTCCACCATCGGGGCCGAGAACATCGTCGAGATCTATGACTTCGGCGCGCTGCCCGACGGCCGGCTCATGTTCACGATGGAGTTGCTCGACGGGCATCCCCTCGTGGACGAGATCGACGATGCCCCGATGCCCATCGAGCGCCTGCTGCCGATCCTGCGCCAGACGGCCCGGGGGCTGGCCGCGGCGCACCGGGCCGGCATCGTACACCGGGACATCAAGCCCGAGAACGTCATGCTGTGCCGCCGTCGCGACGGCCGGTCCGATTGGGTCAAGATCGTAGATTTCGGCCTCGCGCGCTTCGTCCGCAGCGGGTGCGTCGAGGAGCAGGACCTGGCCGGTTCGCCGCACTACATGGCCCCGGAGCTGTGCCTCGGGCTCCCGTTCGACGGGCGGGTCGATCTCTATGCGCTGGGCTGCGTCGCCTACGAGCTGCTGTGCAAGGAGCCGCCGTTCATGGCGACCTCCATCGAGGAAGTCCTGCGCGCCCACGTCTCGACCGCGCCCACCCCGCCCCGTGCGCGCGTGGGGGCGGCGTGCCCCGAAGTGGTCGAGGCCCTCATCCTGAAGATGCTGGCCAAGGACCCGAACGATCGGTTCGCCGACGCGGCCGACCTCGAGGCGGCGATCTGCGAGGCCCAGCTCGCGCTCGGGATCGAGACCCCCTGGGACGACCTGTCCCTGCCGGACGTCGATCCGGATCGGCGCGAACGCCTGCTGGCCCTCCAGCACGATCCGGACGCCGCCCTGGTCGGGGGCACCCTGGCGCGCAGCCGCCGCCTGTTCGTCGCCGGGCTTCTCGCCGCGATCGTCGGGGTCGGCTCCGTCGTCTACGGGCGCTTTTCGGACCCACCGTCGTCCCCCGGCATGGACCGGATCGCGCGGCTCGAACGCGAGGCCACCGAGGCGGCGGCGCGGGCCTCCTACGTCTACCCGCCGCCGGGGTCGCCGGACGGGGCGACCGCCTACCGCGCGGTCCGCAAGCTCGAACGGCTCGCCCGGGACGAGGACGACGAGGCAGCGGCGAAGGCGGCGAGGTCCCTGCGCACGCGATTCGCCGAGACCCTGGTGGGCCTGGGCGACCGATACTGGGAGTTGCCCGAGGGACGGCCGTTCGCCGCCGAGTTCTACACCATGGCCCTTTTGTTCCGTCCGGACGAACCGCGGGCGCGCGAGCGGGCCTTCGTCTCCCCCGCCCAACTGGCCGAGCTGGCGCACCGCGCCGAATCGGGGGACTTTACCGACGCCGAGCTGGCGGCCGTCGCCTTCGTCCGTCCGTTGGCGGAGCAGGCACCGCAAGCGGCCGCCGAAACGCTGCAGGCGCAGCTGGCCGAGGCCGAGGCGATGCCACCGAGCACGCGGGCCCTCGCCCAGCGGTTCGTGCGGGCGAACGCGCCGCGCGTTGCAACCCGTGACGGGTCCGCCGCGCGCAAGGCCCCACCGCGTGCCGGCGGACCCGAGCCGCCCCGCCCCCCGGACGGGGCACCGGAGGCGAACGAGCCGGTCGAAGCCCCCAAGAAGGAGCGCCGCGACGTCGCCGGCGCGAAGGCGGCCGTGGAAGCCGGGCGCGCCCACCTGCGGCGCGGCGCCCTCGGGAAGGCGCAGGCCGCCTTCGATCGGGCGCTGGCCCTCGATCCGCGCAGCACCGGCGCCGTCGTCGGCCTGGCCGACGTCGCCTTCGAGCGGGGACGCTACGAACGGGCGGCCCGGCTCCTCGAACGAGCCGCCCGCCGGGCGCCGCGCTCCGGGGCCGTGTTCTTGCGGCTGGGCGACGCCTACTTCCGCGCCCTGCGCTACGCGGACGCCGAGGCCGCCTACCGCCGGGCGAAGGCGCTCGGCGCCGCCCGTGCGGCCGACCGCCTCGAGCGCGTGCGCAAGAAGCTCGGACGATAGCCCGCTGCGAGGGCCCCCTACGACGCCGAGCCCGACCCGCGGGCGGCGAGGGCCTCGGCCGCCACCACCCGGTCGTCGAACGGGATCACGCGGTCGCCGAGATCCTGCGTGGTCTCGTGGCCCTTGCCGAGCACGAGCACGGTGTCCTCGACCGCGGCCTCGGCGACGGCGCGGGCGATGGCGCGAGCCCGGTCCACCTCACGCACCACGCGGGCGCGGTGCGCCGCCGGGATCCCCGACACCATGGCCTCGAGGATCCTGGCCGGGTCCTCGGTGCGCGGGTTGTCGCTGGTCGCGTAGACGCGATCCGCTCCGGCCGCCGCGGCCGCCCCCATCGCGGGACGCTTGCCCCGGTCCCGGTCGCCGCCACAGCCGAGCACCGCCACGAGTCGGCCCCGGACGGTCGGGCGCACCACCGCCAGGACGCGCGCCACGGCGTCCGGCGTGTGGGCGTAGTCCACCAGGACGCGCGGGCCCGCGACCCCCTCGACGCGCACCGGTTCGAGCCGCCCGCGGGGGGCGCCCAGGTGCTCGAGGGCGCAAAGCGCCGCCTCGAACGGGGCGCCGAGCCCCACCGCGAGGACCAGCGCCACCAGGGCGTTCTCCACGTTGTACGCCCCCAGCAGCGGGATCGACACGCGCCCGCGGCCGAAGGGGGTCTCCACGAGGGCCGCGGTGCCGGCCTCGTGCGGAACGAGGTCCCGCGCCACGACGTCGGCCGGCGTCTCGACCCCCACGGAGAACACGCGGTCGGTGTGGACGCGGGCCGCCCGCAGGAACCGCCGCGCCGCCGCCCCGGCACCGCAGACCGCGCACGCCACCCCGCCCGCCACCAGGTGCGTCTCGGCGAGCCGGAGCTTGGCCGCCAGATACGCCCCCTCGTCCCCGTGAAAGTCCAGGTGGTCACGGCCGAAGCTCGAAAGCGCGACGGCCGTAAACGGCACCTGCGCCACCCGGCCCTGGGCGAGCGCGTGGCTCGACACCTCCAGGACGGCGCACGTGGCCCCGCGCGCCCGCCCCTCGTCGAGCCGCCGGTGGAGCTGCGGCGGAAACGGCGTCGTGAACGAAGAGGGCCGCTCGACGTCCACGATCCGGTCGCCGCAGGTGCCGAGCCGCACCACCTTCTCGCCCGCCGCCTCGAGCAGCCCGGCGGCCAGGTGCGCCACCGTCGTCTTGCCGTTCGTGCCCGTCACGCCGGCGATCCGCAGGTGCTCGGCCGGCCGTGCGACCACGTTGGCCGAAACGGTCGCCAGCGCCGCGGACGGATCGGGCGTCTCGACGAGGCGCCGATCGGGGGGCAGGCGTCCCGGCGCCACCAGGGCCGCGACGGCCCCGGCGGAAAGCGCGTCCTCCACGAACGCGTGCCCGTCGGTCCGGGTCCCGCGGACGGCCACGAACAAGGTCCCGGGCCCCGCCTTCCGGGAGTCGATCACCACCGCCTCGACGGGCGTGGCGGGATCGAGGCGCAGGGGCCCGGCCAGCGGGACCCCGGACAGCACGCGCGCAAGGGGCGTCACGGGCCCACGCCATGCCCCAACGAGGGCGGCCGCGCAAGACCCCCGGCCCGCGATCTACGACTTCTTGCCCTCGTCCGCCTTCTTCGGGGCCCCCTTGCCGCCGCACATGCCCTCGCCGCACTTGCCCTCGCCGCAGGCCATTTCGCCCGCCTTCTTGGCGCCGGCCGCCGGCGCTGCCTCCTTGGCGTCCTTGCCACCCATGCCCTTGCCACCCATCCCCTCGCCGCACTTGCCTTCCCCGCAGGCCATCTCGCCCCCCTTCTTCGCGCCCGCCGCCGGGGCCGCCTCCTTGGCGTCCTTGGCGCCGACCGCCGCCTTGGCCGGTTCGGCCTTCGTGGGCTCAGCTTTCGCCGGCTCGGCCTTCGTGGGCTCAGCGGCCTTCTTGTCGTCGCACGCCGACGCTCCGAGGGCGACGGCCAGCACAGAGACGGTGGCGGAGATCGATCGCAGATCCATGGTCGCCGGAGGCTACAACAAATTGGGCCAGCCTTCGAGCACGGAGCACGACACGAATTCCCCTACGATGGCTGCGTGCCCCCCGCGCCATCTTGCGCACGCGGCGCCGTCCTTTGGTGGTTGGCCGCCGTCTGGCTGATGGCCTGGGCGCTGCCCGACGCGCCCGGGTTCGTCAGCCACAACGAGCGCCCCCGCCTGCTGCAGGGGCGCGCTCTGGTCGAGGACGGGCGGCTGGACCTCGACGCCCCGAGCGTCGCGGGTCTCGACCCGGGGATCGATCTGGCCGTCGGCCACGACGGGCGCCGCTACCCCAACAAGGCGCCGGGGCTCGCCGTCGTCGCGGCGGCCACGTGGACACTCGCCCGCCACGCGGACGCACCCGAGCGCTGGCACCTTCGCCTGTCGCGCCTGGCTGGCGGGACGCTCCCGGCGCTGCTCCTGTTCGGCTGGCTGTCGTGGCTGCCGCGGCTCGACCCCGCCGCCCGGCGCAGCCGCCGCCGGGCGACGGTGCTGTTGTTCCTCGCCTCGCCGCTGTGGCCCTACGCGAAGGTCTTCTACGGGCACGTGCTGGCGGGGCTGTTCGTCTACGGCGCCTACCGCTGCGGGCCCGACCGCGGCCGGACGTACGCCCGGGCTGCCGCCGCCGGCGCGCTGGGGGGCGTCGCCGTGGCCTGCGAGTACACGGCGGCGGCCTTCCTGCTGCCCCTGGTGGCGGCGGCGACGCGGCGCGCGTTTCGAGCACCACGCCACCGGCTGCGCCTGCTCGCCGGCCTCGCGGGGGCGCTGCCCCCCGCCGTGCTGCTCGCCCTCTATCACCGCCACGCCTTCGGCGGCGTCTTCGAGACGGGATACCACCACGCGGCGCGTCCGGCGTTCGCGGCCGTCCACGCCCGGGGACTGCTCGGGTGGTCGCTTCCGACCGCAACCTCGTTGTACGAGCACCTGCTGTCGCCGTGGGGCGGGCTCCTCGCCGTCTGTCCCCTCGTGGCCTTCGGGATCGCCGCCCGGCGGCGCCTGGACATGCCCGAGGACCCGTCCATCCGTGCCGGACCGCTGGTGGCCCTCGCGGTCCTGCTCGGGCTGGCGCAGGGCGGTGGCTTTCGCGTGGGGCCCCGGTACGTCGTGGCTGCGCTGCCCCTGTTCGTGCCCGCGCTGGCCGACAACCTGCCCGTGATCCGCCGCCGGCCCCTGCTCGCCTTCGCGGCCGGCGCCGCGGCGGCCGCCGGGGTCGCGCTGTGTGGGGCGGCGGCGGCGGTGTTTCCCCACCTGCCCCCGTTCGGCGACCCGTGGGCCGACCTCCTGTGGCCCCTGGCGACGAGCGCCGCGACGATCCCCACGGTCCTGGGCCCCCTGCCCGCCTGGGCCGTGACGGCCGCGCAGGTCCTGCCGGCCGCCGCCGTCGGCGCGGCGTGCCTGGCCGAGGGCGCGTCCCCGCGCTCCAAGGTCGCCGTGGCCGCCGGACTCGCCGCCGCCGGGGCGCTGCTGTTGCTGCGAACCCAGGCGGCCACCGCCGAAGGCGCCGCGTTCTGCCGGGCCCTCGTCCGCGCCGGCCGCCTCCCCGTGACCTGCCCGGCGCCCCCGTCAGAACCGTCCGAACAGCACGAGCCCAGGGCCGCCCCCGGCCAGGTTCGGGGCGAGTGAAAGCCGCGGCCCCCTCCGCGCGCGCAGCCCGGCGCGCAGACCGCCGGCGTACGGGCCCACGGACAGCCCCACCACCGTCAAGACCTCCCCGAGGCTCGACAACCCGAGTCGCCCGTAGGTGATCCCCAGCCACGCGGCTTCGCCCTCCGCGTAGGCCTGCGCGATGACGAGACCGGCGCCCAGGGCCGTAAGCCCCGTGCCGATCCCCAGCAGGGTCCACCCGACCCGGGCGCGGCGTTCGAGGCGCTCCATCGACGGATGCGACCTCGGACCGTGCCACGCGTCGTACCGTCCCCGCCGCCACGCGCCGGCCGCCACGAGACCCACGGGGAGGCCGCTGAGGAGCTCGAGGGGCGTCGCGACCGCAAGCTGCATGAACCACAGGAAGTCCGTACCGCCCCCGAGCGCCAGCGCCAGGCCGGTGGAGAGATCCCGGGCCAGGAAGAAGGTGATCCCCAGCGCGGCCCCCGTGGCGATCATTCCGGTCCCGCGCTCGCCGCGCTGGTCGGAGGGGGGGCCACGGAGCCCGGGCCGCGCGGCCGCAGGCAGGGGCGGCGGGACGGACGGCGGCGCAGCACCGGGCCCCTCGGCAGACGGCGCGGGTGGGGCGAGGCGGGGCCCGGCGAACGCCGGGGGCGGCGTGACCTCGGGCGGCCGATCCGCGCCGCCCGGAGGGCCTGCGGGCGGCGCGGCGGGCGAGTCCGCCTCGGCGGCGGGCCGCTCGACGCCCGACCCGGCCCCGGATGGGTCGGCCTCGGGGGACGGCGGACGGGGGACGGCCGGCCCCGCCTCGGGTGGGTCGGCCTCGGGGGACGGCGGACGGGGGACGGCCGGCCCCGCCTCGGGTGGGTCGGCCTCGGGGGACGGCGGACGGGGGACGGCCGGCCCCGCCTCCCCCGGAGGGGGCGGGACCAGGACGAACGCGCCGGACGCCACGGGCGCCGCCGTGGCGCGGGCAGGCGGGAGGAGGACCGCCGCCGCGACCCCGAACGCCGCCAGGCGGCGCCGGGCGCGACCGCACCGGCCGGAGCCGCATCCCGGCCCGGAACGCGCGGCCGCGGCGGTCTCACCAGCGGCCGGCGACATGGATCCCTCCTCCCGTGGACGAAAGCTGCGGCACGACCACGATCCCCGCACCGCTCCGCGCCCGCTCGCGAAGTCCCCGCAACAGCCCGGAGGCATAGGGCCCCGTGGCGACGCCCCCCACGACGAACCCCGTCCCGGTCAGCGCCAAGCCGAGGTGGGCGAGGGCGAAGTTTCGGGATTGCGCGAGGAGCCCCGGCGACCACGCAGCCAGCACGCCGACCTCCGCGGCGAGCAGGCCGATCCCGAGCCCGAACATGGCCCAACCGGCGGCCGCCCGCCGGCGCAGGGCGGGGCGCGCAAGGCGCCCCGGCGGCCGCGCGAAGGCGGCGGCGCGACCACGCAGGTAGGCCCCCGCCGCCACCAGGCCCGCCGGCACCACGAGCAGGAGCACCTGGGACGGCACGGTCACGATCGGCACGAGGCCGTCGGGCACGACGTCGGTCACGCCGCCGAGGCCCGCCACCGAGGCGATCTCCGTGGCCAGCAGCACGTCCCGGAACAGCAGGAAGGTGCCGCCGATCACGCTGCCCGCGATGAGAGGCGCCGTGCCACGGACGAAACGGCGGTGGCCGAGGGCCGCACCCGTCGGCCCCCGGTCCGGCTCGACCGGCACGGCGGCACCCGCCGGCTCGGGCGGTCCGCCCTGCGTGGCGCGCGGCGCCCCCTCGGCGAACGGCTTCACCCGCGGCGGCGGCGGTTCCTCCGCGAACGGGGTCACCGTGGGGCCGGGGCCGGTCGGCGGCGAGGCCGGGCCCGCGGCGGCGGGTCGCGCCTCGTCGGGGCGGGGGCCGGCCACGTCCTCCCCGGGCGCGGGCGCCTCGTCCGGCGTCTGCGCCGGTGGGGGTTTCAGGTTCTTCGGGCGCTGGACGGGGACCTTCCGCGCTGGCGCCGACGCCGCGGGAACCGGCCCGAGGGACAGGGCGAGGGCCACCGCCACGGCCCACCGCCGCGGCCAGGGGGCGGCGCCGCCGGCGGCACGGCAAACCGCTCCCACGGCTAGAACCTCCCCCCGAGCGAGATCCCGGCCCCACCCCGAAGGGGCTGGAGCATCGGCAGCGCCAGCCGGGCGCGCTCGCGCCGGCCCCGGAGCAAGCCGCCGGCATACGGCCCCATGACGAGCCCCGCCGCCATCGCGCCCGTGGCGGCCAGCGAAAGGCCCATGTGAGACAGAACGATGGTGCGGTCGTCCACGCGCCCCCGCCGCACCATCTCCGGGATCGCGACGAGCTGCGCCAGGAACAGGAGGCCCCCGGTCCCCACCAGCACCCAGCCCGCCGTGCGCCGGGCCGCGAGCGACCGGCCCCCGCCCTCCGAGGGGTCCTCGTACCATCCGGCGTAGCGCCCGCGCTGATGCGCACCGGCGGCCACCAACCCTGCCGGCAACGCGGCGAAGAGCTGCAGCGGCGACAGGACGATGGTGCCGATGAAGGCCGCCTCACCGAACCCGAGGTCCACGTCCGAGACCTGATTGCGCTCGTCGGCCGCTCGCCGCAGATCCACGAGCATGACGACGTAGGCCACGTCCCGGGTCAACACGAACATGCCGCCGAGGACGCCGCCGAAGGTCAGGAGCACGGTGCCGCGGCCGAACAGCCGGTCGGCCCCGCCCGCCGGCTCGGGCGCGGGCGTCCGCCAGGGAAGGTCGGCCGGATCCACCGATGCCGAAGGCGCGACGGGGCGCTCGCGGAACGGATTGACGGTCTCCGGCGGCGGCCCCGCCTCCGAGGGCTCGACCGCAGACGAACCGCCCCCCCCCGACGACGCGGTGTGCACCGGCGTCGGCACGCCCCCCTCGTTCGCCGGCACACCGGGCGTCGAACCCGGGTTGGCCTTCGGTGACGGCCCGACTCCGTCCGCCGGTGCACGCGGCGATGGAGAGGTCGGCTCCGGCGGCAGCTCCGGCGGCGGACGGGCGGCGCGAGCCGTGCTCGCAACGAGAAAGACGGTGAGGCTCCCCGCCATCCACCCCGATGGGCCCGCGCTCCGGCGCAACGGACCGCGCCGGTCGCCGCCTCGGGTCTTCGGCATTCGTCGCCAGGCCCGGGAGCCGACCAAGCGACCGCGGTTCCGTGCGACGAAACGCACCTGTTCGAGGGTACCCGCCGGGTGGAAACGGCGTCAACGGACGAGGCCCCACGCCTGGGCTACGGTTGGGTCGCACCACCCCGTCCGCGCACCATGCCCGTCCCGATGCCCACCCGGCGCCGCTTCCTCCTCGGCCTCGCCGCCGTGACGGCCTCGGCGTGCGGACCTCCGGACGACGGGGGGAACCTCGCAGCCTTCGCCGCGTCCTCCCTGGCCGACGTCCTGGGGCCGCTCGGACGCGGCTTCGCGGCATCCGGAGGCTCGAACGTCACGCCCGTCTTCGCCGGCAGCCAGATCCTCCGACTTCAGATCGAGCAGGGCGCCCCCGCGGACGTCTTCCTGTCGGCCGACGGCACGCACGTGGACCACCTCGAACGCCTCGGTCTCGTGGCGCACCGGACCCCGTTCGCCACGAACGAGGTGGTCGTCGCCGTGTCGGCCGAAAGCGCCATCTTGGACCTGCGCGCCCTGCCGGCGGCGCGCCGGATCCTGCTGGGCACGCCCCAGGTCCCGGTCGGGGCGGCCGCACGGCGTCTTCTGGCCGGGCTCGAAGCACGGTTCGGACCGTCCTTCGGGGCCTCGGTCCGCGGCGCCGTGGTCTCCCTGGAGCCCAGCGCCCGCCTGCTGCGCGCCAAGCTCGAGGCCGGCGAGGCCGACGCCGCCTTCCTCTACCGCACCGACCTGCACGACCGCCCCCGCCTGCGCGCCCTGTCGCCCCCGACCGACCTGCGAACGACGACCACCCTGCACGCCGCGGCCCTCGCCACGGCCCCCCACCCGCGGTCCGCCCGCGCCTTCGTCTCGTACCTCCTCGCACCGCCCGCGCAAGCGGTCCTGGCGGCGCACGGGTTCGGCCCGCCCCCTCGCACATGACGCCCCTGCGCCGCTGGCTCCCGATCGTCCTGGGCGGCGTCCTCGTGGCGCTGTACCTGGCGCCCCTCGTCGCGCTCGCCCTTTCCGTGCATCCCGGCGACCTGCTCGATGGCCTGCGCGCCCCGGCGGCCCGCGATGCCCTGGCGCTGAGCCTGCGCACCTCGGCCGCCGCCATGCTCGCCACCGTGGCCTTCGGCCTTCCGCTCGCCGCCTATCTTGCCCGCAGCGACACCTGGCCGGCCCGCCTCCTTTCGGCCCTGGTGGACGTACCCATCGCGCTGCCGCCGGCGGTGGTGGGCGTGGCGCTGTTGACCGCGTTCGGTCGCAGCGGGCTCTTCGGTCCAGTCCTCGAGGCCGCCGGGATCTCCGTGCCCTTCTCCCCGGCGGCCGTCGTGCTGGCGCAGGTCCTGGTGGCCTCGCCCTTCTTCGTCCGGGCCGCCGCCCGGGCCCTCGCCGCCGTACCCGCATCGCTCGTGGACGTGGCACGGACCCTCGGTGCCTCGCGGGCCGCCGCCTTCACCCGGGTGACGGTGCCCCTGGCCGCCCCCGGCCTGCTCGCGGGGCTGTCCCTGGCCTGGGCGCGCGCCCTCGGGGAGTTCGGCGCGACGCTCGTGTTCGCCGGCAACCTCCCCGGCCGCACCCAGACGCTGCCGCTGGCCATCGTCACGGCGCTCGAGTCGGACGTGCGGTTGGCGGTGGCCCTGTCGCTGGTCGCGACCGTGGCGGCGGCCCTCCTCCTGGGTCTGTTCCGCGCCACCGGCGCGTACCTCGTGGAGCGGACGTGACGGCCTCGATCCAGCTCTCGCTTCGGCGCGGCGCCTTCGAGCTC
>JALSIN010000393.1 GCA_026989935.1 Polyangiaceae bacterium
GATGCGGGGGTCCGGGGCGACGAGGTGGCCGCCGCGGAGGCGGCCATGCGCACGAAGGTGGACACCGCCGCCCTCGACACCGTTCGGCGCTTCGCCCGCGTGGCCGTCGACCGGACCGGCGGGCTCCTCGCGTGGGAGATCGAGTGGGAGGACGGGCACCTGGTGCAGGGGTGCCGCGAGGACCCCTCGTTCGAGGTGCGGCACGTGCAGCAGCCCCTGCGGACCGATGTGGTCGCCGTGGGCGTCGAGGTGGGGCGGGACGCCGACCTCGCCGCCGCGTTCGCCGAGGCGGGCGAATCCTTCGAACTCGTCGCCGTCCTCGAGCCGCTGTTGCGCTACGACCTGGATCTCAACACCGAGCTGCGGCCGGGGGACCGGCTGTCGGTGCTCGTGGAAAAGCGCTCCCTGGGGGCCCACTTCCATCGGTACGGGGTCGTGCTCGGCGTGCGGTTCGTGGGGACGATGGCCCGCTTCGCGTACTATCGGCACGATGCGGCACCGGGTTACTTCGACCGTGAAGGGCGGCCGCACGCGCGGACCTTCGGGCGCTCGCCCGTACCGGCGCTGGCCGTCTCGCCCCTGGCGCGCCCGCTGCTCGAACCGCGCATCGAGACCGTGGAGGACGTGCCCGGGTTCGTCTACCGCCTGCCCGAGGGCGCCCCGGTGGTGAGCCTGTCGGCGGGCACCGTGTCCGCGGTGGGCGAACACCCGACGCTCGGGCGGATCGTCGAGGTTACCACCGAGGCGGGGCAGGTGGTTCGATACGCCCATCTGGGGCGGTTCGTCGAGACCCTGGAGGTGGGCGTACCCGTCGCGCCGGGTCGGCTGCTCGGTGTGGCCGGTCGGACCGGCGATGCGCCGGGGCCGAGGCTGCGCGTGGAGCTGTGGGATGGCCCGCCCGCGACCTCCAAGCCCACCGATCCCTCGATCCTGTTGTCCCGGGGAGAGCGCCGTCCGCCCCGGGCGGCCGGCTCGCTCGAGGGCGAGGTGCGGGCCGCCTTCCTCGATACGGTGCGTCCGTGGAGCCGGGCGTTGCGCCGCGCCCACGGCGGTTGATGCGGCACGGGCCGCCGGCGCGTCGGGCCCCGCCTCGGCGGGCGACCCGGCCGGGGCCGAACCTCGACCGCCGGCGCCCGTGCGGCGTAAGCTGCGGGCCGTGACCACCGGATCCGTCCCCCGCCCCCTGTTCGACACCGACACCATCGACCGGCGTGTGGCCGAGCTGGGCCGAACGATCGCCCGGGACTACGAGGGCAAGGAATTGCTGGTGGTGGGCATCTTGAGCGGCAGCTTCATCTTCATGGCCGATCTCGTGCGCCACATCGACGTCCCGCTGCGCGTGGACTTCATGGCGGTCAGTTCCTACGGTGATGGGACGAAGTCGTCGGGCGTCGTCCGGATCCTCAAGGACCTCAACCGCGAGATCCACGATCGGCACGTGCTCCTGGTCGAGGACATCGTGGACACGGGCCTTACGCTGCACTACCTGCTCGACAACCTGCGCACCCGCGAGCCCCTGTCGCTCAAGGTGTGCACGCTGCTCGACAAGACCCAGGCCCGGGTGCGCGACGTGCCCATCGACTACGTGGGCTTTGCGTGCCCGGACGCCTTCGTCGTCGGCTACGGGCTCGACGTGGCCGGCCTGCACCGCAACTTGCCGTACATCGGGATCTACGAGCCGCCGGAGGGCGGGGCGTGACCGAGCCCGCGGGCGCGTGGCGCCTGGGCGACGTGCTGCTGCGGGGCGGGCACGTGGTGCCGATGACCGGTGCCGAGGACGACGGGGCCGCGGACGTGTTGGTGCGGGACGGCCGGATCGAGGCCGTCGGCCCGGGGCTTGCGGCGCCCGACGGCGTGCCGGTGGTGGACGTCGAAGGCTGCGCCGTGTTGCCCGGCTTCGTGCAGGCACACACCCACCTGGGGCAGGCGTTGTTTCGCGGGCTGGCCGAGGACCGGCCGCTGCTTTCCTGGCTGCGCGACCGGATCTGGCCCCTGGAGGCGGCCCACGACGAACGGACGGCCTACGCCTCGGCCCGCCTGTGCCTGCTCGACGCGGTGGCCTCCGGCACCACGACCGTGCAGGACATGGGGCTCGTGCGCCACACGGAGGCCCTGGCGCGCGCCTGCGAGGAGGCGGGGATCCGCACGTTGCTGGGACCGTGCCTGATGGACGGGGGGGACCCGCACCTTGCCACCGGCACGGACGAGGCCCTGGCCGCCGCCGAGGCGTTCGTCACCCGCGAAGGGCGGCGGTGGGTGCGGCCGCTGCTGTGCCCCCGGTTCGCCCTGTCGTGCAGCGAGGCGCTGTGGCGCGGGGTCGTGGCCCTGGCGCAGCGGCATGGGGTGGGCGTCCACACCCACCTGCTCGAACACCCCTCGGAGGAACCCGCCGTCGAAGCGGCGTACGGGGTGGGGCAGATGGCGCTGCTCGACCGGCTCGGGGTCCTCGACACCGACCTGCGGGTCGCCCACTGCGTGCAGCTCGGCCCGGCCGAGGCCCGGGTCGTCGGGGATCGACCGCTCAAGATCGCCCACTGCCCGTCCGCGAACCTCAAGCTCGGGTCGGGGATCGCGGACCTCCGCTTCCTGGGCGGGCTGCCGGGGGCCGCGCTCGGGATCGGGTGCGACGGCGCGCCGTGCAACAACGACATGGACGTGCTCGAGGAGGTGCGCCTGGCCGCGTTGCTGCAGCAGCACCGGCAGGGGCCGGGGCGCTTTTCGGCCTACGATGCTCTGCGGCTGGCGACGTGCGACGGCGCGCGCGCGGTGGGCCTTGCCGGCGAGATCGGGACCGTCGAGCCGGGCAAGTGGGCGGACCTGGTGGTCCTCGACCTGTCCTCGGCCCGGACCTTCGGACCGCCGCCCGTGGGGATCTACGACCGGATCGTGTACACCGCCGGCCGCGAGTGCGTACGGCACGTGTTCGTGGCGGGTACGGCGCGCGTGCGGGACGGGGTCGTCACCTTCGCGGACCCGGGGGAAACGATGCGCCGGGCCGCCGGGGCCTTCCGCGCGGTCGTCCACCGCGCGGGCATTGCGTAGGCCCGGACGATCCGCGTAGGTGCCCTATGGCACGCGGCGAGCGGCCCACCGCACGGTCATGCCAGCGGGGCACACGGGATCGAGGTAGCTTGCCACGTTGGTAAGCTCGTACTCGACGTCTTGTAGGTTCCCGTCGCCTATCTCGCCGGAACGGAGTTGCGCACCGCCAAAGGCCGAGAACTTGAGGAGATAGGTGCCCGGGGCGGGATCGGGATTGCAGCAGCCCAGGGCCTCGAGGTCCTGGCAAGCGCACCACTCGTCCAGGAGAGAGGAGGGATCCCATCCCCACAGGGCGACGTACGTCGTGCCGCCGTCCGGCGCGTTTGCCTGGCCGATGTACCAGGGCTTATCGTCGATGCTGATCGGGTCACCACTGGCAAGATGGATCACGAGTCCCTCCACGAGGCACTGTGCATTCGAGTCCACGACGACCTGCACGCACGTGTCCGAACTCAAGTCCAGCGGCTTTGCTGATGGGATGGATGCGGAAAACTGGAGCTTTACATCTAAGGTTGGTCCGTTGCAGCTTCCCCAGCACGACATGGATGCGGAGGTGCATACCTTGAGATTCCAATCGCTGTTGGTGATCGACGAGATCTTGCCTGCAAAGGTCCACGTTTGTCCGCACAGGAGCCCCAAGGGGCCTTTGGGGGTGACGTCGAGAACGAGCGTGTCTTGAGAAAAGGCCGGACAGGAACCGGGATCGCCGGTGGTGCCCACCATCCCCGTCGCAACGGTGGTGTCCACGGCGCCGGTCATTCCCGCGGTGGCGGTGGTGTCCACGACGCCCGTGGTCAGCGGGTCGGTGGTCGAGGCGGAGGTGGCCGACGACGAGGTCGCGCCGACCGAGCCCATGGTGGACGGGCCGTCGCCCGAGGTGGTCGCGGACGAACCGGCCGTATTCCCGCCGTTGCCGCCGTCGGTCTCCTTTTGGAACTCGGGGTTGTCCATGCGACATGAGACGCCGGCCACCAGCGCCGCGGCCGCAAGCAGGGGGGATCGTAACGTGCAAGCCATGTCTCCATCCTACCAACTGCGGCGGCCCGGTGCTCGTCTTCGGTGGGGGCGTGTGGGGGCATGTGGGTGCCTGCGCCACCCGTTCGGGGAGGTGCTACGCTGGAGCCAATGGGCGCGCAGGCCGAACCGCTGCCGATCTCGTTCTTCGAGGCGTTGCCGAAGACCGAGCTCCACGTGCACCTCGACGGGTCCATGCGCCTGCGGACGCTGCTCGATCTCGCGCGTCGCTACGGGGTCGATCTGCCGGCGCGGGACGAGCGCGGGATCGCCGAGGCCCTCAAGCTCGGGCGGCCGACGGGGAGCCTCGTCGAGTACCTGCGCGCCTTCGACTTCACGTTGCAGGTGCTCCAGACCGAGGAGGCGCTGTGCCGCGTGGCCTACGAACTGGCCGAGGACGCCGCGCGCGAGAACGTGCGCTACATGGAGGTGCGCTACTCCCCCATGCTGCACACCCGACGCGGGCTGCGGTACACGGACGTGGTGGAGTCGGTGCTCGAAGGGCTCGGGGACGCCGAGGACCGCTTCGGGATCAAGAGCCGCCTCATCCTGTGCGGGATCCGCAACATCTCCCCGGAAAAGTCCCTCGAAATGGCCGAGCTCGTGGTGGCCTACAAGGGGCGAGGCGTGGTCGGCTTCGATCTCGCGGGCGCCGAACAGAACTATCCGGCCAAGGACCACCAGGAGGCGTTCAATCTCGTACGCAAGAACAACGTCAACGTCACGATCCACGCTGGCGAGGCCTACGGGCCCGAGTCCATCGCCCAGGCGATCCACGTCTGCGGCGCCCACCGGATCGGGCACGGTTGTCGGCTGCGCGAGGACGGCGATCTCCTCCACTACGTCATCGATCACCGGATCCCCCTCGAATGCTGCCCGTCGTCGAACGTGCAGACGGGCGCCGTGGAGAGCCTCGAACGCCACCCCATGCGTCTTTACTTCAATCTCGGTGCCCGCGTGACGGTGAACACGGACAACCGCCTCATCACGGACACGAGCGTCTCCCGCGAGCTGTGGCTCGTCCATGCGAAGATGGGGTTTTCGGTGACGCACATCAAGCAACTCATCTTGAACGGGTTCAAGTCCGCGTTCATCCCGTATCACGTCCGGCGGCGGTATCTTTCGTCCGTGGCGCGCGAGCTCGACCGTTTCCACGACGACGGGACGATCGCTCCGGTCGAGAGGCCACCGGGGGACGGCGGCCCCGCGCCCTGCGCCGCGCCCGCCGGCGGGTAGGGGCGGTCCGGGACGTTCGGTGGAGCGGCGGCTTGCCGCAGGCGGCGTCGCGCTGGCACGATGGCCTCACCCTTGCGCCATGGAACCCGCCCGCGTCCGTCTGCGCGCCCGTCCGGGTCGTGCCCGCTTCGGCCCCCTCGCGGCGGTCTGGTTGCTCGTGGGTGCGGCGGCCTGCGGCAAGCCCTCGCCGGCTCCGTCCGCGGTCCCGGATGGGCCTCCTGCACCGGTACGGACGGCCCATGCGCCGGCCGATCGTGACCCGCGTGCGGAGGAAATGGCGCGCGCACTGGCGGACGCCACGGCCGGGGTGGAGGATCCGAGCCTCGTCGCCCTGCTCGAAGACCACCTGCGCGGCTGGCTGGAGGACGACCCGCTGTTCGCCACGCAGCTCGGGGTGCACGCCTTCGACGACCGGCTGCCCGATCCGTCCGTCGAGGCCGAGGCGCGGCGAAAGGCGTGGCGCCGCGAGCTGCTCGGCCGCGCCCGCGCCATCGACCCGGCCTCGCTCGGGCCCGGCGACCGGGTGACCTGGGCGATGCTGGTCGAGGCCCTGTCGTCCGCCGTGGCCGAGGAGGTGTGCCGCTTCGGCGACTGGACGCTGTCGGCGCGGGACAATCCGGTCACGCGCTGGAACGACCTGCCTCGGCAGCACAAGGTTACCGGCCCCGCCTCGGCCCGGGCCTTCGTGGCCCGCGTGAAGGCGATCCCGAAGGTCCTCGATGCCCGCATCGAGCGCCTGGCCCGGGGGGCGGCCGACGGCCTGTTCGCGAACGCCGAGTCCGCGCGCCGCGTGCTCGCGATGGTGGACGGGCTCCTGGCCAAGCCCGCCCGGTCGTGGCCGCTCGTGTCGCTGTTGGCGGACGTGCCCGACTTCGAGGGCAAGGCCGCGTTCGTGGACGAGGTGGCCGCGCTGGTGGACGGGCCGGTGCGTGCGGCGTTCGAGCGCTATGCGTCGTTCGTTCGCACGCAGATCCTGCCCCACGCGCGCCCGGACGATGCGGTGGGCCTTTCGGCCCTGCCCCTGGGCGAGGCGTGCTACGCGGCTCGGATCCACAGCCAGACGACGCTGCCGCTTTCGGCGGACGAGGTGCACGCCATCGGCCGCGAGGCCATCGAAGCCACGGACCGCGAGATCGCGCGGCTCGGCCGCAAGGTGCTCGGCACGCGCGGGCTCGCCGCGACGATCCGGCGCATGCGGACGGACCCCGCCCTGTACTTCCAGACCTCGCAGGAGGTCTTCGCCGCAGCCGCCCGCGCCCTCGACGACGCCCGGGGCGCCGTGCCCGCCTTCTTCGGGCGCCTGCCGAAGACGCCCTGCGTGGTGCGCCCGATCCCCGAGCACGAGGCGCCGTTTACGACCATCGCGTACTATAGTCCGCCGCACCCGGACGGCTCGAAGCCGGGGGAGTACTTCGTCAACACCTACGATCCGACGAAGCGCCCGCGATACCAGGCGCGGGTGCTCGCCTTTCACGAGTCGATCCCCGGCCACCACCTCCAGATCGCCCTGGCGCAGGAGTTGCCGGCGGTCCCGACGTTCCGCCGCCACCTCGGCGCCACGGCGTTCGTGGAGGGGTGGGCCCTGTACGTGGAGCGGCTCGCGGACGCGATGCACCTTTACCGCGACGATCTGGACCGCCTGGGCGTGGCCAGCTTCGACGCCTGGCGCGCCGGGCGGCTCGTGGTGGACACGGGGATCCACGCCCTCGGGTGGAGCCGGCAGCGGGCCAAGGCGTTCCTCGCCGAGCACACGCTGCTGTCGCCCGAGAACATCGACAACGAGGTGGACCGCTACATTGTCTGGCCGGGGCAGGCGCTCGCCTACAAGATCGGGCAGATCGAGATCCTCAAGCTCCGGCGTGCGGCGCGGGCGTCGCTCGGACCGTGCTTTTCGTTGCCGCGCTTCCACGACGCCGTGCTCGGCGGCGGGGCCCTGACCCTGCCGCTGCTGCGGGCGCGGATCGCCGCGTGGATCGACGAGGCGAAGGCGGCCTGCCGGGCGGAAGGGGCGGGGGGGTGATCGGCGCGCGGGCGGCGGCGCTCGTCGGGTTCGCCGTCATGTTCGGGCTCGCCTACGCCGCGAGCACGGATCGGCGGGCGGTGCGCTGGCGGCCGGTGCTCGCCGCCTGGGTCGGGCAGTGGGGCCTGGGGCTCCTGCTGCTCGGTTCGGCCGTCGGGCGGCGCGGGCTGCGGGCCGTCGCCGATCTGGTGCAGGGCGTGCTCGACCACGCCTTCGCCGGGTCGGCCTTCGTGTTCGGCGATTTGGGGGCCAAGGGCGGCGGCGACAGCGGCCTGGGGGTCGTGTTCGCCTTCCAGGTCCTGCCCACCATCGTGTTCGTGGCCTCCTTGTTCGCGGTGCTCTACCACCTGGGGATCATGCAGCGCGTGGTCGCCGTGCTGGCGCGTCTTTTCATGGGGGCGTTCGGGATCAGCGGCGCGGAGGCCCTGTCGGTGGCGGCGAGCATCTTCATGGGGCAGACGGAGGCGCCGCTTACGATCCGCCCTTATTTGTCCAGGCTGACCGAAAGCGAGCTGTTCACCGTGATGGTGGCGGGGATGGCCTCGGTGTCGGGGGCGATCCTGGGGGCGTACGTGCTCATCGGCGGCGTCGCCATGGAGCACCTGCTGACGGCCGTGGCCATGACCGCGCCGGCGTCGGTGGCCATGGCGAAGATCGTGGTGCCCGAGACGAAGGTGCCGCAGTCGGCGGACGCCGCCGCCCTCGGTGACCTGCCGAAGGCGCAAAACGTCCTCGATGCGGCCTCGCGCGGGGCCTCGGACGGGCTCAAGCTCGCGGTCAACGTGGGGGCCATGCTCATCGCGTTCATCGCGCTCGTGTCCCTCGCCAATGCCCTGCTCGGGCTGGTGGACGTGGGCGGCGCGCCCCTTCGGCTCGAACGGCTGCTCGGCTGGCTGTTTTCGCCCCTGGCGTTCCTGATGGGGATCCCCCCGGCGGACGTGCCCGAGGTGGCCCAGGTGCTCGGCACGCGCACGGTCTTGAACGAACTGTTGGCCTACGCGCAGCTGCACGAGCTGGCGGCGGAGGTGGCCGAGCGCTCGCGGGCCATCGCCACCGTGGCGATCTGCGGCTTTGCGGGGGTGGCGAGCATCGGGATCCAGATCGGGGGCCTCGGGGCCATCGTGCCCGAGCGCAAGGACGACATCGCCCGGCTGGGGGTGCGCGCGCTGGTGGCCGCGACCCTCGCAAATTTTTCGAGCGCGTGCGTCACGGCCGTCGTGCTATGAACGGGCCCATGGCCGCGGACCGGATCCCGACCCTCGATCTTCGCACGCTCGACGACGACCCCGACGGGTTCGCAGACGCCCTCGGGGCCGCCTACCGCGAGTACGGCTTCGCCGGGATCTCGCACCACGGGATCCCCGACGACCTGGTGGCGCGGGCCTATGACGCCGTGGGGGCCTTCTTCGCCCTGCCCGAGGAGGTCAAGCGGCGTTATGCGATGCCCGAGACGGGGTTTGCCCGCGGCTACACGCCGTTTGGGGTCGAGCACGCCAAGGACAGCCCGCGCCCGGACCTCAAGGAGTTCTGGCACGTGGGCCGCGAGGTGCCCGCGGACCATCCGGCCGCGGCGGCCTACCCGCGCAACGTGTGGCCGGAGGAGGTGCCCGGCTTCAAGGATGCAACGCTCGCGCTGTACGACGCGCTCGAGTCCGTGGGGCTTCGCGTGCTCGAGGGCGTGGCGCGGCACCTGGACCTTGCACCGGACTTCTTCGCCGACAAGGTGGACCACGGCAACAGCATCCTGCGGCCGATCCACTACCCGCCCATCGAGGGCGCCCCTGAGGGCGTTCGCTCGGCGCAGCACGAGGACATCAACGTGATCACCCTGCTGGTCGGGTCCGGTGAGCCCGGACTCGAGATCCTGCGCAAGGACGGCACCTGGATCGGCGTGGACACGATCCCGGGGACCATCGTGTGCAACGTGGGCGACATGCTGCAGCGCCTTACGAACCATGTGCTTCGCTCCACGACCCACCGCGTGGTGAACCCGCCGCCGCCGTGGTCCGAGTCGTCGCGCTACTCCATGCCGTTCTTCCTGCACTTCAACGCCGAATACGTCATCGACACCCTGCCTGGTTGCGTGTCCGAGGCGAACCCCAACCGCTACCCGGAGCCGATCACGGCGCAGGCCTACCTCGAGGAGCGGCTGCGGGAGATCGGTCTTCTCGCCGATGACTGACCCGACCGGGCGGGCCGCCCTGGTGGCGGTGGCCGGGGACAACGAGTGCGCGCCGGACGATCCCCGGTACGGGCTCGCCGTGCGTCTCGGACGCGCCCTCGTGGACGCGGGGTATCACGTGCTGACCGGCGGGGGCGGCGGCGTGATGGAGGCGGTGGCCCGCGGGGGCCGGGCGGCCCTGTTCGGCGGGGGCGGCCGCACGATCGGCGTGCTGCCCGGGGGCGACCCGGCGGCGGCGAACCCCTACGTGGACGTGGTGATCCCCACGGGGATCGGGCTCGCCCGCAACGCCATCGTGGCCCACGCCCCCGCCGTCGTCGGGGTGGGGGGGCGCGCCGGGACGCTGTCCGAGCTGGCCCTGGCGTGGCAACTCGGGCGGCTCGTGGTGGCCCTGTCGGTCGAGGGGTGGAGCGGGCGCCTGGCGGGGGCGCGGCTGGACGATCGGGTGCGCGTGCCGGCGGCCGAGGACGACCGTGTCTTCGCCGCCTCGTCCGAGCACGACGTGCTCTCCCTGCTCGGCCGCCACTTTCGGACCTACGCGGGGCGGCCGCCCCCTTCGGCGCCGCGGGTGCTCTACGCCCCGCAGCCGCTCGATCGTCCGGCGGAGGACGATCTCGTGGTGACCGCAGGCGACGCCGAAACGTGCCTCGCCTGCCTCGTGCTCGCGGTCGGGGCGGACGGATCGGCCCCGGCCGGCCTGCCGGCGCCGCTCGACGACCGACGCACGTTTCGGGCCGAGGGACCGGATCGGGCCGCGTGCGCCGCGTCGATCCTCGAGGCGGTGACCGAGGCGTCGCGTGAAGGGTTCGCACCGGTCGCCGCGGCGGTCCTGGCGCTTTCCGACACGGCGGCCCGCGTCCGGGTGGGGTTCGTGCGCCGCAGGACCGAGGGCGAGGCGGAACCCGGCCCGCCGGGCCCGTGGGCGGATGCTCCCGAGGTCACGTTCGTCGCGTCGGATGGGCGATGGACCGCGCGGGTGACCGCCGCCGTCAAGGACCGACGCCGCTCGACGGGGGCACGCAGGCCTTGACGGAAAGCGGGCTCGTGAAGACGACGTTGGCCGAACAGTTCGATTCGACGTCGGCGGGTCGGTTCTCGTTGCACTCGGCCTTGTCGGTGCAGATCCGAAAACAGTAGTTCTTACCGTCCGTGTGAGCGATGCAGGCCGACCCATCCGGGCAGTCGTCGTGATCGAGAC
>JALSIN010000394.1 GCA_026989935.1 Polyangiaceae bacterium
CGTCGCCCGGCAGTTGCCCGGCACATCCGAAGATCCCTACGGCCACCCCCACCAAGACACAACAAACGCTTCGGGCGGAGAAAGGCCGACCATGATACATGACGTCAATCTAGCCGCCCGTCGCACGCACGGGCGTCAACCGGCCACGGGCGGCTCGGCGACGGACGCGGCGGTCCGATGGCCCGATCGGACGAGGGGCGGGACCGGTCCGCGCGTTCCTAGGCCCGACGGTTTGCTCCAACCGACCGAGCTTGCGCGGTGCGCCGGATCACCCGGGCGGGACGGCCGGACCGACGCACCCGGACCGCACGCCGTGGCCGCGCCGCGAACCCGCCGCCGCCCGGCTCGCGCTCGCGCGCATCCCCCGGCCGGCGCCCGCAGCGGCTACTTCAAGACGTTCGCATAGACGTCCGCGACGGCGCCGGTCAGCTTCTGCCAGACGGCGACGGCCACGCCGCCATCGCTGACGGCGACCTCGGGGAAGCTCGCGTCGCCGGCTACGTTCTCGATGCGCTCGGCCATCCCCCAGGCCCCGTCCGCCACCCGGTAGCGGTTCGACCACACCTTGTCGGAGGCGCCGTCGGATTGGACCCAGATCGCCACGGCGTTGCCCGCCGCATCGACGCCGACCCGCGGTTCGCTCGCCGCGTAGGTGTCGTCGGTCTCGACGAGTGCCCGCGTCCCCCAGCCCTGGCCGGGCACGTACCGGTTGGCCCACACGCTCTGTTTCCCGTTGGACGATTGCAACCAGACTGCGAACGCATTGCCCGCTGCGTCCATCGCCACCCGTGGCTCGCGCGCATCTGCCATGGCATCCATCTCGACCAGCGCCGCCGTGCCCCAGCCCTGGCCGGCGGTGTAGGCGTTCGACCACACGTGCAACGTGCCGCTCATGTTTACGCGCCACACCGCGATGCCGTCGCCGTCTGCGTTGACGGCGAGGTCGGGGATCCACACGGCGTTCGCGTCGTTCTCGATGGGCTGGGCCGTGTCCCACCCCGGCCCCGGCTCGAAACGGTTCGACCAGAGGCTCGGCTGGCCGTTGTGGAACGCCCGCCACACCGCGAGGGCGTTGCCGGCCGCGTCCATCCCCACCCGAACCTCCGACGGGCCTCCGCCCGAGGCGACGGTCTGGACGTTCTCCCAGATCCCCGCGGCGAAGCGACGCCCCTGGACGTTGCCCCCTTCCAGCCAGAGGACGATCCCGTTCCCGTCCGGGCCCATGGCCACGACCGACCCGATCCCATCGGCGACATTCCCGGAGAGCTTGACGGCACCGAGCCAGGCCGACGCGGCGGCCGAGTAGCGATTGACCCAGATGCTCTTGGGCATGGACGACTGTCCCCACACCGCGATGACGTTGCCCTGTGGATCCACCGCCACCTGGGGCTTCGCGGTGTCTTCCGTCTGCGCCTCGATCGTCTCCGCCGATCCCCAGTCGCCGGCATACCGGGCGGCTCGCACGTCGTAGTTCGTCCCGTTTCCCTGTTGCAGCCACACCACGAACGCGATCCCGCCCGGGCTGACGGCGACCGACGGCAGCAGCGTGTCGCCCGGGTCCATTTCGACGAGCGTGGCCCCCGACCACATCCGCGCGTCCACACACGCCCCGGCGACGCAATCCCAACTCCCCGGGGCCCCGCACGACGCCCCGCAGGCCCCGCAGTGCTGCGGGTTCGTGTCCGTGTCCACGCACGCGCCGTCGCAGTTCGTCTGGCTCGGCAGGCACGTGCCGCCCGTGGCGGAACCGGCCGAGGTGCTCGACCCCGTGGTGATCCCGCTCGCCGAACCCGCCGTCGTCCCGGTCGTGGTCGCCCCGGCGGAGGCCGTGACGGTCCCCGCGCTCGACCCCGGCGACGTGGTGCTGGCCGTGGAAGATCCGACGCTGGCGGTACCCGGGCCCGTGGCGCTGCCGGCGCTCGTCGAGCCGCCCGAGCCCGTGGCGGTGCCGCCACCCGTGCCGTCGCCTCCGCCATCCAGATGCCCCACGCACCCGGCCCCGGCCAGGAGCGGTGCAGTCAGGCCGAACACGATGGAGACGGCGCAGCGACGGCCCTGCAAACGCATGGAACGAGGCTAGGCCCCCTCCATCGTCGCGTCAACGGTACGCGGCCCGGCGGTGCATGCGCCGGCCCCGCAGGCACCAGGTCGGCTACCCCGCGCAGCAACTGAGGTTCGCGGGGTCGGTCTCGAAGGCGATCGCGGCCAGTTTGATCGCCTCCGAGAGCGTAAGATACGGGTGCAGTTCCGCGCGCAGGTCGGCGACGGTGCGGCCGGCCGCCATCGCCGTCGCCACCTCCATCACGAGTTCCCCGCCTTCGGGCGCGACGATGCGCGCCCCCACCAGCCGCCCGGTGGCCCGATCCTGCACCAGCCGGACGAAGCCGCGGGCATCCCGCGCCGCGATCGCCCGCGGCACGCGGGCGACCGGCGGGGCCGCGGCGGGGTGCGGCGGCCCATGTCCGGGGCCGGACCCCATCGACGACGGTCGTCCCGCATCCTCCGGTCACCGCCCCCCAGACACCTTCGGCGTGCCCGGCTCGAATCCCACGGACCGGATCGCCTCCACGATGGCGGCGACCGTGACCTTCTGCGGGTCGAACCACACGAGCACCCGCGCCCCGGGCAGGTCCACCTCGGCCCGCGCCACCCCGTCGAGGGCCTCCACCGCGGCCGTGAGGTTCGCCGCACACTTCGCGCACCGCATCCCCTCGACCGGCACCTCCGCCTGCGCCCGGGCCGTCTTCGCCCGGTCGTCGGCCGCCGCCGGCCGGGCCGCCGGCTCGGCCGAGGCCGCCGGGGCGAGCAACTGGATCGTCGCGAGGATCGAAAGGATGCCGTCCATGGTGCCTCCGCACCGGGCCACACGCCCGGCTCTTTCAGCGTAGGACCTCGACCATGGTACGGGGTCAAGGCGCGCCCAGCGCCGTGTTCCTCCGCGCACCGCAAGGTCCCGCCAGGCGCCCCTACGGCCGGGCGAACGTCCCCCGCAGGGGCGCGGCCGCCGCCAGCGCTTCGACGAACCGGAGGACGGCGACCGGATCGGCGTCGAGGCGTCGCGTCCCATCGGGTCCCGGCGGCAGCGCCGCGAGATCCACCTGCGACAGCGCGCCCCAGGGTGCAACCTCGATCGACAGCGTCCCCCCCTCCGCCAGGACGAACGGCGCCGCCTCGACGTGGATCGGCACCGGCTCGGGCAGGGGGATCGCCCCCGCGAGCCGCCCCCCCTCGAAGGTGCACGCCAGCCGGATCGCGACGCCGTCACCGCCGTCGTCCCCCAGGTTCCCGACCGCCGCGTCCACGTCCCCGGCCGTCCGGCCCAACCGCACGTGCAGGGCCCCCGCGTCCACGGGCGACGGGTCCAGCGCATCGACCCACACACGCGCGGCGAACTCGCCGACAAGCCCCTCGGGCACGGACCCCCCCTCACCATCGCCGTGGGCGACGCCGTCCGCCTTCGCCGCCAGGCGCCGGCCGGCCCCCGCCCCCTCCGGTTCGGCCGGCGAACCGCCGCCTGCGTGGTCGTCGTGGCCGCCGTCCTCGAACACCTGAACCGGTCCGAGGGCCAGTTCGAACCGGCTGCACGCGAGCAACGTCCCATCGGCCGAAACCGGCGGCGAGGCAGGCGGCGCCCCGTACACCCAAAGCCCCACGATCCCGTCGTCGTCGAAGGAGGCACAGCCGGTCGCGGCCGCCAGGAAGAACCACGCCGCCGCCACGGCACCGCGCGGGGCCGCGCGCCGCGACGTGCGCGGACGTCGCACGATCGAGGTCGTCACGACCGCCGCCTCTTCTGCCGATCGTGGACGAAGTGCGCCCACTCGCCGGGCTCGTAGAAGATCCGCAGGGTGAACATGGCCGAAAAGGGCGCCCCGGGTGCGACGTGCAGCGCCGGCAGCACCGGGGCGGCCGCCGTGCGCGGGTCGAAGCTGCTGGCGTACTCGAGCTGCACCGGATAGTAGCGCGCGTTCGTGAGGTTGCGCAGGGCCACGCCGCCCTCGATCCACCGCCAGCGCAACCAAACGCTCGCGTCGGCCACCGCGTAGCCCGGTCCGAAGCGCCCGGACGGCAGCGGCCGATGTCCGACGAGGGTCGCTCCCACGGTGGCGTGCCAGACGAACGGTTCACCGCGCACCTCGAAGTCGTGGCCCGCCACCGCGTCGAGCCGGCCGGAAAAGCGCGGCACGTACGGCACCGCCGGTCCCCGCAGCCACCGCCACGGCGCCGCGTCGTCGCGCAGGTGCGCCCGGGCGTAGGCCCCGCCCGCACGCACGGTCGCAACGTCCGCCACCGTCACCGAAAACGCCCCGCCGACCCCGAAGCGATGGCTCGCCCCCACGTCCGCGTTGCGCCCGTCCTCCTCGTCGAACACCAGGTCGTGCGGCACGAACGTATAGAACCCGAACACCCGGGCGTCGAAGTCGGCGACGCCCCGGCGATCCGACCCGAACAGTCGCACGCCCGCCTCGGTGGCGTGGGTGCGGGTGGGCACGACGGCCGCCGCCCGCACGAGCCCGTTCGGGTCGGGTGAGCGCACCCCCTGGCCGTAGGCCACCGTCGCCTCGACGATCCGGCCGGGGGCGATCGTGGCGGACACCCTCGGCAGGAACCGCACCGCAGGCAAGGGCCGCGTGCGCGACCCGGCCCGGCGATCCAGCACGTCGGCGAAGAAGGCCTCCATCCGCAGGCCGCCGTCCAGGGCGACGAAACGCACCGGCTCGACGTGGGCACCGGCGAACGTGGCCACCCGGCGCGTCACGAAACGGTTGTCGAACAGCACACCGTAGGGGGTGCCGTCGTCGAACCGCAGGCGGTCGAGCCGGGCGCGCCCGTGATCGGCCCGCAGGTCGAACCCCACGTCGAACCCCTGACTGCGCCCGGCGACCGTCGTACGCAACCCCAGCCGGCCGTAGAGCCCCACCGTCACGAAGCCGTAGGACTGCCGGATCCCATCGCCCCGCGGGCCGCCCGGGTGGTCCAGATCGGTGGTAAAGCCCGTGAAGTTCTCCCGCAGCACGTGGTGCTTGCCGGTGACATAACCGCCCAGCGAAAACGGCACGCTGCCCGCATGGCGGAAGATCCGCGCCCCCGCCCCCAGACGGCGGAAGTGGCCGCCGAGCCGCGGGTCGTAGGCGCAGAAGACGTCCGCCACGTCCTTGCTGCACGGCACGCGCCCGGCCTCGGCATCGTCGAGACGGACGACGCCCGGGTGGCGAAAGTCGTTCTCGTAGTACGTGCCGAGCAGGCGCACGTGCGTGTGACCGCCCAGGTCGTGTTCGAACCCCACCATGGCCCGGCCGGCCGCCACGTCGCGCTGCTCCCCGTAGCTCGGCCCCCCCTGGAGGTCCGCCGCCAGGAACGTCCCAGCCGGCTGTCCCGGCGGGCCGTACAACAGGGTCGTGCGCACCTGCCCGAAGGTGTCGGCGCTCGCCGCGTGCACGAGGCCGCGTGAGGCCAGCCCGAGCGACCAGTCCGCGCTGCCGGCCACGGCGAAGTCCCCCTGGGCCGGGTCGAACGAGCCCTGCGCGATCCGCACGCGGGTCACCAGTTCGGGGATCAAGAACCGCGTGTCGGCGAAGCCGTGGGCGTCCGTGTTGCCCACCTCGTTGACCGGGATCCCTTCCACCGTCGTGGCCAGGTCCTTGCCGTCGTCCGAGTCGAACCCCCGGATGAAGACCGTGCCCGGGTGGGCGGCTTCGGCGAAGCTCCCGACGACCACCCCGGGCGAAAGCTCCAGCAGGTTCTCCGGCGTCGTCCGGGGCACGCGGGCGATCTCCTCCATCGTCACGTCCGTCTCGCTCGCCGCCTTGCGGGTCCGCGGCGGACCGGCGTCGTGGTTCTCCACCACGACCCTGCGCCGGTCGGCGTGGCCGGCCTCGCGGTCGTGCCCGTGGCGTTCGTGGTCGTGGGCGGCCTCGGGCGCCCGCGGCGGTGGCTCGCGGGCGGGTTCGGGCGCGCCGCCGCCGCCAGGGTCGGGGCGCACGGGCCGGGGGCCCCGCGGGCCCGCTTCGGACGGCGGCGGGGCGGCCCCGGTCACGACAGCGACGCAAGAGACGAGCAACATGATCGGTGGCATGGGCGGTTTGGATCCGGTTCGAAGAAAGGAGGGAAGAAACGGCTCGGGCATCCGAAACGGCGGGCGTCCCTCCGCTCGGCGCCGCCGAACGGAGGCCCACACGCGCGGCCGGCGGGAGACCCGGGCTCGCAGCGGGGACGCGGCGACGACGGCCGCCACGATCCACACGCGCTCCGACCGCGCACCGGCCCGGCCCGGGGCCTACCCGCTGGAAGATCCGGGGCCGTTCGAGCGCGGGGCGCACCGCAGGCGACGGCGCGCCGCCGGCCGGGCGACGAGCGGGGCAGGTTTTCCGGGGCTCATGCCCCGGGCGGCGACTGCTTGGGCGCGAGCCGGTGGCGTGCCGGACCAGGGGGCGGGACGACGGCGGGCGCGACCGGCACCACCGACGCCGGCCACGTCGCGCCGGTGTCCATCGCCCCTGCCGCTCGGTCCGAGGCCACCCGGCGCTCGGCCATCGTGCGGCAGTGGTGGGCCGCGTCGTGGGGCGGCGCGGCGGGGCGCCGGCTCGCACACGGGTCCCGGCCGGCCCCGGTGCGCTCGCCCGCGGGCGGTGCCTCCGCGTGGGACCAGGCGCCGTGGTCGGCGCAGATCCGGTGCTGCACCCACGCCTCGTGCGCGAATGGAGCCAGCGCGAACAGGCACCACGCCACCGCCATCCACAGGACGGCATGTCCACGCGGCCGGCGACGATGGACTCTCACCGCACCGGCAGCATACCACGGCTGCACCCGGCAGTCCCACGCGGCTCACCCCCAACGGCCGCGGCGGGCGGTCAGCGCCGGAAGGGGACCTCGTAGCCCGCGCGGCGGATCCGGTGGATCTCGAAGAAGCGCTCGACCAGAGCCGCGTCCCGCGGCGCCCGCGGGTCCCCCGCGTCCACCAGGTTGTGCAGCTCCTGCGGGTCCGCACGCAGGTCGTAGACCTCGCGGGTGTGGTGCCGGTCGTCCACGATGGCCTTGCGTGCGTCCGGGAACACGAGCGTCTTCTTCAGGTGCCCCTCCGCGGCGATGGGGCGCGTCGGCGCAGCGTCCGCCCGGCCGGCGACGAGCGGCAGCAGGCTCTGGCCCATCATGGCGCCGGGGACCGGCAACCCGAACAGGTCGAGGATCGTCGGCCCGAGGTCGATCAACGACACGGGCGTGTCGATGGTGCGCGGCGCCACACCCGGGATCCGGATGAGCAGCGGGACGCGGATCAACTCCTCGTACAGCGTCGAGGCGTGGTGATGGACGCCGTGCTCCCCGAAGGCCTCACCGTGGTCGGAGGACACGATGAGGATCACGCGGTCGGCCACCGGCAGCGACTCGATCGTCTCGACCAGGCGCCCGATCGACCGATCGACGATCTCGAGCTTGCGCCAGTACCGCTCCCGAGGGGACTTGGCCTCGACCCCCATGGACATGGACACGTGGGTGTCGAGCACGTGCGTATAGACGAACAGCGGGGTCGAACCTGCGCGGGCGAGCCGCGCCTCGATGCGCGGGAACGTCTCCAGACTCGTCACGTACCGCCCCTTCTTGCCCGGAACGTAGCGCTCCTCCCGGAACCCGCGCACGACGCCGACCCGTCCGACGAGCCACCTGGCCGTGGGGTAGTGCGCCGTCGCCACGCCGGCCTCGGACAGCCGCGCCGGAAAGCGAACCCCCGGGTCGTCGTCGGGCCACAGGTCCCGCAGGCCCGGATAGGGGCTCCAGTACTGCTGGGAGTAGTACGTGCCCAGAAACAGCGACGTCAGGGTGACGACGGTCTGCGAGCCCGGCGTCCGCGCCATGGAAAAGAACACGCTCCGGCGCCGCAGGGCCGACAGGTTGGGCAGCCGCTCGGCCGCGCGCGGGTCCGAAAGGACGTCCGCCCGCAACGAGTCGATGGTCAGCAGCACGACGATGGGCGCCGGCGGCCGCACGTCCGTGGCGGTGGGCGCGACCGCGGGTGCATCGTCCCGCCGGCGAAACCACGGCCGCCAGACCTCCGGGGGCTCGACGGCCTGGGGGGGCACCTCCGCCGAGGCCGGCCGAGCCTTGCGCTGGCTCAGGTACGGCGTCAGCACGTCCCCGGGAAACGACAACAGGGCCAGTCGCGCCGTGTCGGAGGCCGGGACGACCAGCGCCGCCAGCGCCAGCGCCGCCAGCATCAGCCCCCCGGCACGACGCGCGAGCCGCCCCCGAGGCCCCATGGCCCGCCGGGGCAGCGGCGCGAGGGCCCCTGCGACGAGCGCAAGGCCCATCAGCCCCAGGAACAGGTGGGCCCCGAGATAGCTGTTCTCGAGGACGAAGACGTTTGCGACCCACGCCAACACCGCCGCCGCCACGGCCGGGATCCGCAGCCACCAGGCGGGCCGGCGCTCGAGCACGAACAGCGCCGCGGGCGGCGAAAGGCCGATCACGACGACGCCGGCCCACGTGGCGAGGACCGGCGCCGCGGGCACCTGGTCGTGCATCCGGCCCGAAAGATCCCCCGGCAGGACCACCGCCCCGAGGGCGATGAACGCGGCAGCGACGACGAGCCGGCGCCACGGGGGGCGCAACGGCACACGAGACAGGACCGCGCACCCCAGCCCCAGGAGGATCCCGACCGCCGCCGTGCGCGCGACCATGCGCCCGGCCGCCGCCGCCGTGGCCGCGGCCGGCGGGTGGGCGACCCACACCGCGAGGTTCACCACGGCCCACAGCGCGCCCGCGAGGACGAAGCCCCAGGCCGGCCCGAGGCGCCGGTCCCCGGCACCGCGACCGGATCGGTCCCGGGGCGCGGCCGGGGCCCTCTCTTCTCGCGGATCGTCCTCCAGCATGGATTCGTGGCCTGGGGCGGCCCCTTATAGCAGCCTGGCGCCGCGGCGATCGTGCACGGGGGACGGGCGAGCGCGGCGCGGCGACGCGGCGACGCGGCCGCACGGTGACGCCGCCCCCGCCGGCCGCGGCACGCGGGCGCGCTCGGGGGCCCAGGGAACCGGACGGGGCTTCGAGATCCGAACGCGCCGCCGCCGGGATGCCTGCACCGGGCGAGGGCGGGGGCCGGGGCACGGGGATGGGTCTGCCACCAGGGCGCGGATCGACCGACCCGGTCTCGGCGGGGGACCGCCGCTTCCCCCCCCGCGGGCACGCCATCCGGTCCCGCCGGGCCTGGATCGACGGCCGCGCGCTGGCCGTGGCAGGATGTCTGCGCCCGCCCCCGGCGCGCCCGCTCGCGCCGAATGCCGCAGACACGCCCGGCCCGAACCGCACGGCCGCCCCCTTTGCGCCCGACCCCGTGGCACGCATCCTTCCGGTGGACGCCCCCGACGACCCGCGCCTTGCGGCCTTCGTGGGCTTTCGCCGCCGCCGGCCGGGCCGTACGCGACTGCTGGAGACTCGCCGCGTGGTCGAGCGGGCCGCGCGGGCCGGCCTGCGGGTCCACGCCGCGGTGGCGACCGGGCCCCACGCCCGCGCCCTCGAGGCCCACCTGCCCGGCGACACTCCGATCTACGTCGCCTCCCATGGGGTGCTGTCGGCGCTGGCCGGCTTCGCCTTTCACCGTGGGTGCGCCGCCCTCGTGGACGTTCCCGGCCCGGAGCCGTTCGACCCGGCCCGTCTCGACCGCCCCGCGGCGGCCGCGATCGGGCTGGCCGATCCGGTCAATCTCGGCGCGATCGCACGGACGGCGGCGGCACTCGGGTTCGAGACGCTGCTGGTGGACGAGCGCGGCGCCGACCCGTACGAGCCCCGCGCCCTGCGGGTGTCGGCCGGCGCGCTGTTTCATCTTCACGTCGTGGAGATGCGGCGCCCGGAACACGACCTCGCCGTCCTCGCGGCGCGCGGCGCCCGGGTCGTGGCGGTCGAGACCGGCGGCCGCCGACTGGAGACGATCCCCCGCGATCCCCCCGTGGACGTCCTGGTGGTGGGCGGCGAGGACCGCGGTCTGCCCGGACCGATCCTCGGCCTTTGCACCGACGTCGCCACGGTCCCCATGGCCCGCGAGGGGTTGTCCCTCAACGTCCACGCCGCCTTCGCGGTGGCCGGCCATGCCCTCGTCGCCGCCCATGGGCCGCCGCCTTGATCTCGGCGTGCGCAGGCGCTAGGGCTCCGTGCGTGGTCCGCCCCGTCAGTCTCGAAGACGCCAACGCCGCCCTGCCCGCCCTGCGTCCGCTGGTCGCCACGGCCATGAAGATCCACGGCCAGCTTCGACCGCTCATCGCCCAGCTCGAAGTGCGCGACGTCGAGGTGGATCGCAAGCTCCTGCTGGGCGCGATCCCCAAGGACGCCGGTCGCACCACACGGTTCATGATCGGCCGGGTGCAGGGGCTCTACGGCGCCCTGCGCGAGATCATCGACGAGATCGAAGGCCACGGCGCTCAGGTCAAGGATCTCGAAACCGGGCTTTTGGATTTCCGCTCGTATCTCGGCGGCGAGCGAGAGGTTCTTTTGTGCTGGCGGATCGACGAGTCGGTGGTCGGCCACTACCACGATTTGTCGGCGGGCTTTGCCGGTCGGCGCCCCGTCGCGGGGTGCAACTTCACCGCCACCCCCTCGCATCCCGGGCGCGAACACGCCTAGGCCACTGGAAGGCCGCCCGGATCGTGCGTGCCGCCTCCTTTCGCCCCCCGCGGCCCGCGCGACCGCTCGTGGTGGCGCACCGG
>JALSIN010000395.1 GCA_026989935.1 Polyangiaceae bacterium
CACCACCCCCCGCCCCTGCCACGCCCCCGTCACCGGACGGACGAACCGCAGCGCGCCGGCACCACCCCCGGCACCAGCCACAGCGCCGCCACCGCCGCCAGGGCGAGCCCCGCCGCCACCGTAAACGCCGCCGGCGCCCCGTACCCCTCCCACACCCAGCCGAACCAAAGCGAGGCCGCCAGCGCCAAGAACCCCTCGACGAAGTGGAACCAGCCGTACCCGCTGCCCAGGCGCGCACGGGGGACCACGTCCGCCACCCAGGCCCGCTGCACGCCATCGACCGCGCCGGCCTGCACGGAGAAGATCGCCAGCGCCGCCCACACGCCCCACCCCGCCTCGAACACCCCGAGCGCAAGGTAGCTCGCCGCCATCGCGATCCACGCCGACGACAGCACCGCGCGCCGGCCCACGCGATCCGACAGGGCGCCGCCCAGGGCCGCCGCCGCCGTCTTGACCACGTGCATCGAAAACCACGCCACCGGGTACCCGACCAGCGGCAAGGGCCGCCCCCCCGTCCCCAGGCGCAGCAACAGGAACAGCTCGCTGACCGCCGCCAGGGCATAGCAGCCGTAGGCGACCAGGAAGGCGCCGAGGCGCCCGCGCCTTCTTCGTTCTACATTGGATGCAGTGCCGCCGGCACGGCCCGGGGCGGACCGGCCTGGATCCGGGGCGGGCGGCTCGCGCACGAACAGGAGGATCACCGCCACCGACAGCGCGCCGGGGACCGCCGCGGCCCAGAAGACCGCTCGCACGTCGCGGGTTACGGTCGCAAGCAGCGCGACGGCCAGCAGCGGCCCGACCGCGGCGCCGGCGTGGTCGAGGGCGCGGTGCACCCCGAAGGCGGCGCCCCGGGCCTCGGGCGCGACGGCGCGGGCCAGGATCGCGTCGCGCGGGCTGCCCCGCAGGCCCTTGCCGATCCGGTCGGTCGCCCGCACGGCCACCACGTGCCAGGGCGCCGCCGCCAGCGCCACGAGCGGGCGGACCGCCGCGGACAACCCATAGCCCGCCAGGACGAACGGCAACGAGCGACCGAGCCGATCGGACCAGCGGCCGGCCAGCAGCTTGAGCACGCTGGCGACGGCGCCGGCGACCCCCTCCACCGCCCCGAGCGCGAGCGCCCCACCGCCCAGGCCCGCCAGGAACACCGGCAGCAGCGGCACGATCATCTCCGACGCCGCGTCGGTCAGGAAGCTGACGGCGCCCAGAGCCCACACCGCGGGCGGCAACGAGCGGGGCGAGGGTGCGGCCATCGCCGCGAGTGTGCCCGATCCACCCGGCCCCCGCCGCGGTGGCGCGCCGTGCCGTCGCGGCCGCTTGAGCGGCCGTCCGGCGCAGGGGTATCCTCGACGAACGATGTTCGCTCGCTGGATCCTGCCCGCGGTGACGCTCGCCGCCGTCGCCTGTGACCCGAACGGCCCGGGCACGGCTCCGGCCGCCTCGCCCCGGCGCGCGGAGCCGGCCGCATCGCCCCGGCGCGCCGCGCCCGAAGCCTCACCGGACGGTGCGGAGGAAC
>JALSIN010000396.1 GCA_026989935.1 Polyangiaceae bacterium
GGGCGCGCGTGGATCGCGGACCTGTACAGTCAAAACGGCACCCGCCTGGCCGGCGCGGCGCTCCATCCCGGCCGCCCGCGGGTGTTGCCGGACGAGGGCTCGCTCGTGGTGGAACTGTTCGACCAGCGGGTCACCGTCGAGCGCGTTGCCGTGGAACCGGCGGCCGGCGCGGACGCCTAGGTCCACGGCTCCATCGGGGCCGACCGTTGCGTGGGGCCGGGGCCGGATCCACGCTATTGGCAGCGCGCAAGCGAAAGGAGAGACGCCCATGCACACGTTGCTCGTGGCCGTGGCGCTCCTCGCGCCGGCCGGCCAGCCCGCAAGCGACCAGGATGCCGACGAGGCCGCGCTCGTCGGACAGTCGGGGGACGTGCGGATCTACGACTTCGAGGACGACACCGTCGAGGGCGAGGTGCTGTCGCCGGAGGGCGCGAACATCACCTCCCGCGGGCGCGTCAAGCACGAAAGTCTCATCCGGATCCGCCCCCACTTCATCCCGGAACTCATCCGCCTGGCGAACGACATCTAGCGGTCCACCGGCGCCGAATCGGTGCGCGTCCTCCGGCCGGTACGCGCCGCCGCGTCGCCGCACCGGGGGCGCCGCGGGTTCGACGAGCGCGCCCGCCGGCGGTTCGTCTCCCGCGGGTCCCGGCGCCGGTCCCGCCGCTGCCGGTCCCGCCGGCTTCGTGGTACCCGTCCGTGCGTGACCCGTCCGAAGGTCGCCCTGCTGACCGAGTCGCGCTACGCCGACCCGCCCCCGGCGGCCCGTGCCGACCCGTACGTCGCCAACATCCTGCTCGAAGACGCCATCGTGGCGCGGGCGCTCGACGAGGTGGGGATCGACGCGGTGCGCGTGGACTGGTCGGTGTTCGATCCCGAGGGGTTCGACGCGGCCCTCTTCCGTACGACTTGGGACTACTTCGACCGTTGGCCGGAGTTTTCCGCGTTCCTCGACCGGCTGCTGCCCGCCGTGCCCGTCTTCAACCCGGCTGCGATGGTGCGCTGGAACGTGGACAAGCACTACCTGCTGGCGCTCGCGCGTGCGGGCGTTGCGGTCCCGCCCACCGTCGTGGTCGAGCGCGGGGAGGGGCGCCCGCTCGCCGACGTCATGGACGCCCTGGGCGCCGGTGAGGTCGTGGCGAAGCCGTGCATTTCCGGGGCCGGGCGGCGCACGCGGCGGATCGCGCGCGGGGCCGCGGGATTCGAGGACCACGCGGCATGGTTTCGCAGATGCGTCGCCGAGGAGGCCATGCTGGTGCAGCCGTTTCTGCCCGAGGTCCTCGACGGCGGGGAGATCTCCGTGCTGCTCTTCGACGGGGAGCCCACCCACGCCGTGCGCAAGCGGGCCCGGCCGGGGGATTTTCGCGTGCAGGACGACCACGGCGGGACGGTCGAGCCCTGCGCCCTCGAGGCAGGCCGTGCGGCGTTCGCACGACGGGCCCTCGCGGACGCCGAGCGGTCGTGCGGCGCCCGGGCGCTGTACGCCCGCGTGGACTTCCTCGAAACGCGACGAGGTCCCGTCCTGATCGAACTCGAGCTGGTCGAGCCGGAACTCTTCGTGCGCTTCTTTCCGGACGGCGCCTTCGTGCTGGCCCGCGGCCTGCGCCGCCGGCTGGCGAGCCACGGCCGGTGACCGGCCCCCGCCGAGGCACGGCGGGGGCACGCCGGGTCTACTGCGGGATCACGCAGGCGCCCACGTCCTCGAGACCGGGGGGGGCCATGCCCATCTCGAACCAGGCGGTGCAGACCTCCGGTTGCGTGCAGGGGTCCGCGTCGTTGAGGTCGCAAAACGGCGTGCAGCAGGCGGTGTCACCACAGTCGGACAGGGCGTCCGCATTGACGCAGGCCAGGCCCGGCTGGCACGACTGGATCGTGTAACAGGGGTCGCCGTCCCCGCCGCCCTGGTCGAGGTTGGGCACGGCGCACACGAAGCGGTCGAAGGCCGGGTAACAGCCCTGGCTGCCCTGGCAGTCCTGCAGCAGCGGGTCGCACTCCTGTTCG
>JALSIN010000397.1 GCA_026989935.1 Polyangiaceae bacterium
ACGCCCCGTCGTTGAAGGCCAGGCAGGTGCCGCCGTTTACGCACGAACTCGGATCGTCCACCACGCAGTATTCCAGGCAGATACCGTCACCGGTGCTGCCGGAGGTCTTCGTCATGCAGAACAGGCCCTTGTCGCAGTCGTCGTTGCCGTCCACGCGCGTACACGGCTCGCCGAACTGCTTCATGCCCATCATCGGCACGCAGTGATTCGCATCCACGCAGCAGTCGCCCGGCATCGTCACGTAGCCCGTGCACTTTTCGTCCTCGTTGGGACAATCCTGGAGGCCCGGGTCGCACTGGCCCTCGACGCCGCCGTCGGGGGGCGCGATGAACCCGCCGCCACTGGACGACCCGTCGGTCGAGGTGGCGGGCCCGGAGGTGGAGGTGGCACCCGCCGTACCCTGGGAGGTGGCGCTCGTGGTCGTGCCCGGCCCGGAGCCCGCCGAGGTGGCCGTCGTGGGGCCGGAGGTGGCGGACGCGGCGCCGCTGGTGGATTCGTTCTTGCCGCCGCAACCGACGGCGGGCACGAGCAGTACGGCGAAGGACAGGACCAGGGGCGTGGGCAAGGGAGAAGGCATCGACATCGGGGGGCTCCTTTCCAGCGGCGAGAGGGGGCGACCGGGAAACCAGTCGCCCATGCCGGATCCATTCATAACAAATCTTACACTCCTCGATCAAGTCTCGTCCTCATGCGCGTGCCACGCGCCCTTGCGGGCTTTCCGGGCGACGGGCCTCGTGCGATAAGCACGTGCCATGGGGGACATGCCGATCGATCGCGCCCTGGTGCTCGGTGCGGGGAGTTGGGGCACGGCGCTGGCGATCCAGCTTGCCCGGGCCGGGTTGTCCGTGCGTCTGTGGGCGCGCGATCCCGAGCATGCCCGGGCCATGGCCGCCACGCGACGAAACGCCCGGTACCTGCCCGACGCCCTCTTTCCACCCGAGGTCGCGCCCATCGGCGGAGAGGAGGCCCTGGGCGGGGGATCGCCCGCCCACCTGGTGGTGGCGGCGGTGCCCACGGCGGCCTTGCGGGGTGTCCTCGGTCGTTTCGGGGCGCACCTGTTGGCGGCGCGGGAGACCGTCTTGCTGCTGGCCTGCAAGGGGGTCGAGCCGGACACGCTGGCCACGATGGCCGAGGTGGCGCGGCAGGCGGTGCCCGGGCTCGATCCGTCCCGTACGGCCGCCCTCGGCGGGCCGAGCTTCGCGGCCGAGGTGGCCGCGGGTCAGCCGACGGCGGTCGTGGTGGCCGCTTTGCGTCTGGCCGTCGCCACGGCGGTCCAGCGTGCGATCTCGGCTGAGCGATTTCGCGCCTATGCCACGGACGACCTGGTGGGCGTGGAGCTGGGCGGGGCCTTCAAGAACGTGATCGCCCTGGCGGCCGGGTTGTGCGACGGGGCCGGCTTCGGGCAAAACGCGCGGGCCGCCCTCATCACGCGGGGGTTGGCCGAGATCACGCGCCTGGCGGTGCACATGGGGGCGCATCCGGCGACCCTGGCGGGGCTGGCCGGGGTGGGCGATCTCGTCCTGACGTGCACGGGGGGCCTTTCACGCAACCGGCGGGTCGGGATGGCCCTCGGGCGCGGCGCGACCCTCGACGAGGCGCTGGCCGAGGTGGGGCAGGTGGCCGAGGGCGTCCGCACGACCCGGGCCGCCCACCGTCTGGCCCGGCGGGAAGGGGTGGAGATGCCGATCTGCGAGACCATGCATGCAATCTTGTATGACGGTCTGTCGGTCGAGGACGCGTTGGGGCGCTTGCTCGGGCGGGCGCTGCGGACCGAGCGGGACGCGGGGGGATCGGGGGCCTAGGACCCGCCCTCGCCGGGCGGGGGCTTGGCGATTCGGCGGCCGGTCCGCTACGATCCCGCCGTCTTGAGCAACATCGAGCCGACACCCTTCGGGGACAAGTACGTGCTGGTGGAGCACATCGCCACCGGCGGCATGGCGGAGATCTATCGCGCCCATTACAAGGGGATCGAGGGGTTCGCGAAGGAACTGGTGATCAAGGTCCTGCGCGAGGAGTTCGCCGAGCGCCCCGACGTGGTGGAGATGTTCCTCGACGAGGCGCGCGTCGCGGCCACGCTGACACACAACAACGTCGTCCACACCTACGACCTGGGCGAGCTCGAGGGTGAGTACTTCATCGCGATGGAGCTGCTGCGGGGCGAGGAGCTGGTGGACGTCATGCGCCGCGCCTACCAGTCCGGGGGGGGGATCCCCCTCGACGTGGTGTGTGCGATCGCCATGCAGGCCCTCGAAGGCCTGCACTACTGCCACACTCGCAAGGGCCCGGACGGCAAGCCGCTCGGGCTGGTGCACCGGGACATCAACCCGACGAACATCCACGTGGGCTACGACGGGGTGTGCAAGGTCCTCGACTTCGGGATCGCGGCCACGCGGGCCTCGGCGCTGGCCAAGGGGGGGATCGCGGGGAAGTTGTCCTACATGGCGCCCGAGCAGGCCCAGGGGCAGCCCATCGACGCGCGTGCCGACATCTTCGCGATGGGGGTCGTCCTGTACGAGATGGCCCTCGGCCGCCGCCTGTTCCGCGGTCCGCGGGACGAGGTGTTGCGGCGGATCGTGGAGGGCGACGTACCGGCGCCCACGTTCGTGCAGCCGGACTTTCCACCCGCGCTCGAGGCGGTCATCATGCGTGCGCTCGAGACGGACCCGGCCGACCGCTACCAGAACGCCGACCACATGTTCCGGGACATGGAGGCGTTCGTGCAGGAGGCGGGCCTGGTGACGAGCGCGCGGCGGGTCAGCGCCTTCATGGCCGACCTGTTCGGCGAGGGCAAACCGGCGGAAGTGGACTATGACGACGCCTTCGACGATCTGGTGGACGACGCCCTCGACTTTGCCGCCTATGAGGGAACGTTGCCCGAGGAGGACGGGGACGAGGCGCCCGACTGGGCGCGCGAGATCGAGTCCCGTCCGGCGGGCGAGGGCGGGTCCGCCCCGGTCCGCCGCATGACGATCGGCAACCTCGCCGACCTGGTGTCCGAGGACCCCACGCCCGGGACGGAGGCGAAGAAGGCCTCGCGGGAACCGGCCGACGAGGCGAAGAAGGCCGGGGGCGGCGGTCGCGCCACGACGGGGGCTCGTGGCCGGACCCGCGGTACGTCGGGCCGCAGGTCGATCCCGCGGGCCGCCATGCCCACGAAACAGAAGCGGCGCACGGGTACGGGGCGGGCCGTTCGCCGGGTGCCCACCACGGCGCGGTCGGCCCTCCCCACCGGATCGACCGGGGCCCTGTCCACGATCCCTCCCGGCGGAACCTTCGGCATGGGGGTCGTCAGCGAACAGACGCGGCGGGGATCGGGGATCGTCGTGTGGCTCGTCGCCGGCGGCGCCCTGGCCGGGCTGGGGTACTACGCGTTCACCGTACTGACGTCGAAGTGAGGCGACCGCGTTGGATCCTGCATCACCCTTCCTGACCGCTGCCGAACTCTGGCAGAAGTTCGCTCCCTTCGAGGTTTTCGGCGACCACGTGGTCGTGCCCGGTGGGCGCCTGGCATACAGGGTGTCGGTCGATCCCGCGTTGCTGGGTGCGCTGCTGGGCGCACGCGCGTCGTCCGCGCCTCCGCTCGACCTCGAAGTCGCCGGTTGGCTTTTGCGGGCGGGGCTCGGCCTCGTGCACGATCCTGCGGTGGAGGCCGTCTACGTGGTTGGGGAGGACGCCGTGGTGGTCGCCCGCACGGGTGCCTCGGGCGGCCCGGAAGCGGTGCAAGCGGCGGCTCGCCTCGCCGGGCGATACGGATCCGTGGCGTCCGTGCTCGCCGGACGCCCGGTGGGGGCCTACGCCGCGGTCTTCGAGTTCCCCGACGCATCCGTGCTCGCCCGTGCCGTCGGGTTCTTCCAGGAGGCCTCGGAGGAGGCCACCCCCCGCCGCAGCGCGGCGTGGGTCGGGGCGCAGCGCATCGGGCGCGAGGAGCCGTTTCACCCGTCGATGCTCGACACGCTCGAAGAGCAGACGAGCCTGCTCGAGTCGGCCGGGGTGAACCTGCACGATCTTCCGGCCTGGTGGTGGCGGGGCGCGGCCGCGGCCCGCGTGGGGGAGGGGGCCGAACTGCTCGACCCGCCGCCGCCCGCGACCGAGCTGCTTGCCCGTGCCGCCGGCTGACCACGAGGGCGTGAGCCTGTACGTCCACGTGCCGGTGTGCGCGCGGGCCTGTCCTTATTGCGACTTCGATTTCGTGGTGGACCGCCGCCCGGACGTGGCGGCCCTGCTTGCGGCCTACGGCCGGGAGGTTGCAGACCGCGGGCTCGTCGGGCTGCGGCCCCGCACGGTGTACGTCGGCGGGGGGACCCCGTCGGCCCTCGGCCCGGATGGGCTCGCGGCGCTCCTTTCGGCCCTGGGTGCGTGGTTCGACCTCGGCGGGGTCGAGGAGCGCACCGTGGAGGTCAACCCGGAGCACGCGGACGACCGGCTGTTCGAGGCGCTCGCACGGGGGGGCGCGGACCGGGTCTCGCTCGGGGTGCAAAGCTTCCAGGACCCGGTGCTGGCCCTGCTGGGCCGGGCGCACACCGGCGCGCAGGCCCGCCGCGCGGTGGTGCGCGCGAAGTCGGCGGGGTTGCGCACGAGCGTGGACCTCATCGTCGGCGTGCCGGGGGCCCCCGCCCGGGCGACGTGCGCCGACCTTCGGGCCGTCACCGACCTCGGCCCCGACCACGTGTCCGTCTACGCGCTGACCATCGAGCCGGACGTGCCGTGGCAGGCCCTCGTGCGCCGGGGGCGCCGGCGCTTGCCCGATCCGGACGCACAGGCCGACGACCTTGCGCGGGCCCATGCCCGCCTCGAACGCGCGGGCTACGAGCACTACGAGGTGGCAAGCTACGCGCGCCCCGGCGCGCGCTCGATCCACAACCTCGGCTACTGGTCGTGGCGGGACTACGTGGGGATCGGGCCGTCGGCCGCCAGCGCGCGCCACGAGGGCGGGGGGGTGGTGCGCCGGTCGAACGCGCGGGGGCTTTCGGCCTACCTGGCCGGTGCGGCGCCGGCGGTCGAACGGCTCGGGCCCGAGGCGGCGGCACGCGAGGCGATGTGGCTCGGGCTACGGCGTCTCGACGGGTTCGACCGTGCCGCCCTCGCCCGGCGGTTCGGGCAGCCGATCGCCTTCGTGGACGGCGTCCTCACGCCGCTTCTGGCCTCGGGCCTCGTCGTCCGGGCGGGCCCCCGGGCGCGCCTTACGCCCGGCCGGTGGCTGTTCCACGACGCCGCCGGGCGGGCGATCCTCGACCCCGGCGACGCCGAGCCCGTGGGGGGCGGCTAGCTCGGCGAGCGCCGCGTCGCCGGGAAAACGCGCCCGTGCCCGCCGGAGGGCGGCCCGGGCGGCGTCATGCTCGCCGCGGGCCTCGAGGACGAGGACCCACGTGTAGTGGACGGTCGGGTCCCGGTCGCCGCGGCGCGCCACCGCCGTGCGGGCGTGCCGGCGCGCGCAGGCGAGGTCGCGCAGCTCGAAGCACACGAGCGCGAGGGCCTGGTGGACGGCATCGACCCGTGGGGCCACCTCGAGCAGGTGCTCGTAGATCCGGCGGGCCTCGACGAGGCGTCCGGTGCGGACGGCCAGGGCCCCGGCCGCCACCAGCAGGGGCACGTGGTCCGGCGCGTCGCGCAGGGCGGCGGAGGCCAGGTCCCAGGCGGCGCGCGGGCGGCCGACCTCCGCCAGGATCACGACGGCGGAGGTCGCGGCGGCGGCCGTGGCCTTCGGGTGGGCCGCCGCCCGGAGGGCGGCGCGGGCGGCGTCGTCGGGGGCGTCGAGGTGCGCCAGGGCCGTGGCGGCGTCGAGCAGGGCCACGGGACCCTCGAGGTCGCGGGCCGCCCGCACGATGTCGGCCCGTCCGGCCCGGCGATGCCCGGCGGCGACGGCCGCCCGCCCGCGCAGCAGCCGGTGCTCGGCGGCGCCGGAGGCCGCGAACGCGGCGCGGGCCTGGGCGAGGGCCTCGTCGGGGCGGCGCGCCCGCAGCAGGGCGCGGGCGAACGCGGCGCGGGTGTCCGGGTCGTTCGGGCTGCGCGCCACGGCGCGCCCCAGCAGGTTCACCGCCCGGGCCACGTCGCCGCGGGCGAGGGCCGCGGTGCCGCGCTGGGCGAGGTCGGCGCTGCAACCGCACAGGGCCGTGGCGGTGAATGCGAGGGCCGCCCCCCACCGCGGTCTCACGGCCCCTCCGGGCGCCCGTCGAGCACCCGCAGGCGCCCCGGCGTGCCGTCGTGTTCGAGGGGCACGTGGCCGTCGCTGGCGTCCCAGCGCAACGGCGCGCCGCCGTGGGGTTCTTGCCAGGGGTACCGGACGCGCTCGTGGGCGGCGGCCAGCAGGCTGTCCACCAGGGTCGTGGCGACCGCGCGCAGATCGGCGGGGGTCAACTCGGAGTCGTCGAGTTGCCCGTCGAGGAGCTTCGAGAACACGATCTGCCGCACCACGTGCTCCAGGTCGCGGCGGGTGGGCCGTTCGAGGGTGCGCGTGGCCGCCTCGACGGCGTCCACGATGGCCAGGATCGCGGTCTCGCGCGAGAAGGGCCGCGCGCCCGGATACCGAAAGGCCCCTTCGTCGGGGGGGCGGGGGCGTTTCGCACGCAGGGCCCGTTGCCAGAAGTACTCCACGCGCCCGTCGCCGTGATGGGTGTGCATGAAGTCCACCAGGTCCTCGGGCAGTCCGCCGGCGCGCCCGCGGCGGACCCCGTCGCGTACGTGGGCGACGATCCGCGCCGCACTTTGCTCGGGCGGCAGGGCGTCGTGGGGGTTCGGGGCGCCGGCCTCGAGGTTCTCGACGAAGAAGCGCGGAGCCTCGGCCTTCCCCAGGTCGTGGTAGTAGGCGCCCACGCGCACGAGCAGGGCGTCGGCGCCGATGGCGTTGGCCGCCTGCTCGGCCAGGTTCGCCATGGCCCGGCTGTGTTGCCAGGTGCCCGGCGCGCAGCTTGCGATGTGTTCGAGCAGCGGGTTGCCGAGGTCGGCCAGGTCGAACAACTGGGAGCGCGTGGCGTGTCCGGCGACGCGGTCGTAGATCGGGACGAACGCGAGCCCGGCGGGCAGGCCGACGAGCATCCCCGCGGTCACGGCGAGGACCGGGTGCGTGTGCCAGGGGCCGGCGTGGGCGAGGCCCGGTCCGGCGAGGACCATGGCGGCGGCGGTGGCCGCGGCCGCCGTGGCGGTGGCGGTCCCGAAGGAGGCCGACGCCCAGCGGAAGGCGGAGCGGTGGCGGGGGCCCGGCGCCACGGCGACGAAGGTCCCGGCGGCCAGCACGCCGGCGGCGGCGGCGGGTGCACCGGCCGCCGCGAGCGCGGCGGCGGCGGCGAGTGCCCCCCACGCGGCTGCCACGGGGGTCGCCGCCCGCGCCAGGGGGACGGTGCACAGGGCTGCCGCGAATGGGGCGGCGGCGGGGTGGGTGAAGCGGGCGAGGTGCACCAGGCCGGCGGCCGAGAGCACGGTCCACGAGGCTGCCCAGAGCGTGTCGCGGCGCCAGTGCATACGGCCACCTGCGCGGTGGATGGTTTCCATCCATGCCAGGCCCATGCCAGCCCCCAGCACGGCGCCCGCCGCCGCGTGGCCCACCGTGGCGAGCGCCCGTCCGCCGGGCGCCGCGCTGGCGCCGAGCAGCGCGCCGAGGCACAGGAACAGGCCCACCGCGACCAGGCGTGTCGGCCGGTCCACGCGGGGCCGCGCGTAGCGGGGTTCGTCGGGTGTCAAGGGGGCCCTCCGTAGCGCAGGTAGAGCAGGCCCGCGCCCGCCGCGAACAGCACGAGGACGGCGGCGATCCACCACAGGGGCCCGCGCGAGGGTGGGTTGGCCGCAGGGGTGGGCGCGGGGCCGGGGGCCGGCGTCGCGTCGCGTCGGCGCGTCATGGCGAGGCAGGCCTCCCGCAGAGCCGGGACGTCCGCCACGAGCCGGGGTTCGTTCGAGTCGATCGGTCGGAGCGTGTCCGCGCCCGACAGCTCGCCGGCGCCGATGAATGCAAGCAGACGGTCGAGGGTGAACGGCCCGTGGTCCATGCCGTTCCGGACGATGACGAAGCGCTCGGATCCCTCTTCGGGGGATGGCTCCGGAGTCGGGTCGGATGGTGGCGGGGGCGGGGGGGGCGCCGACTTCGGCTCGTCCGGCACGGACATGGCCGGCTCGACGTGGGTGCCGTCCAGGTCCGTGAGGTTGAGCAGGCCGCTGTCCGGGTCGAGGGCCTCGGCCAGATCCATGAAGCCGGACCGTCCGGAGGCCGTGGCGGGAGGACCCGGTGGTGGCGCTCTGGGATCGGTCCTGGCGAGAAGGGTGGCATGGGCTTGTTCGGGCGGCGCCGTTGGGAAAGGCGGCCGGGCGGCCGGCCGTGGCGTGCGAGCCGTGCCCGGAGCGTCGTGGAGCGCCGGTGCCGTGTAGCCCAGGAGCGGCGCCATGGGTGCCGGGCCGCCGAAGCCCGCCGATACCGGTGCATCCTGGTCCGACGGCGTGGCGGTACCGCCGAAGGGAGGCGGCCCGGGCGAATGCGGTGCCGCGGGGAAGATGTGGGCGCCGGCGGCGGGGGCCCTGCCCCCGGGGGGCAAGGTGGGCATGCCGGACGCGGGGGGGCCGGCCGGCAGGTGGGGTCGGGGCGAACCGGGGGCCGAAGCGGTCGGTGGTGGAGCGGTCGCCGCCTC
>JALSIN010000398.1 GCA_026989935.1 Polyangiaceae bacterium
CGTACAGGGCGTCGGCGTCCGCGCCGATCCGTTCGGGGGCGAGGCGCTCGGGCCCGGGTGGCCCGAACAGGTACGCCACGAGCGGGCGCGCGAGCGGGTGGACGCGGGGCAGGGGGGGGCGAGGTGTGGCGGGCCCGGCCGCGGGGGGCGGGGAGGCCGGCGACCCCGGCGTGGGCCGGCGGCACCCCGTCGTCGCCGCCAGGAGCACCGCCACGGCCAGCCACCGGGCAACGGCGCGTTCGTTCGCAAGGGCGGGCGGCGGCCGGCGGGGGCGCATGGTCCGCCCAATTGTACGCAACCGGGGTGGGGCTCGGCTATCCTTGGCGGGCGTGGCGTTTTCGGCACACGATCGCGTCGAGCCGGTTCCGGGGGCCGTTCGGGCGGATCTACCGCTGACTCCCCAGGAGTACTTCGTCCTGTCGCGGATCGAGCAACGGGTCGCGGTGTCCGAGATCCCGAGCCGCGTCGGGCTCGCCGACGAGGACGTCCATCGTGCGCTCGCCAAGCTCCTGTCCCTGGGGCTCGTCCGCCTCGCGGGGCGACCTCGTGACGAGGCGGTTCGGCCGGGCCCGCGCAGGGGCAAGGGGGATCCCCGCAAGCGGGCGCTGCTGGGACAGTTTGCGGCCTCGTTCTCGCAGGGGGCCGGTGGATCCGAACGCCCCGTCCGGAGGGGGGCGCCGGAGGGGGCGCGACCGGCCCCGGCCGAGGGGGCGCGACGGCCCCCGGTGGACGAGGACGTCTGGGCGTCCATTCGGGCCGCGTGCGATCCGTCGAGGCTCGATCCCGACAGTCCGATCCCGGAGGACGAGCAGCGCCTGCTGCTCGGGCTCGTCGCGCGGGGCGACAAGCTGTCCGCCTTCGACCTGTTGGGGATCCCCCCCACGAACGACGAACGCACCATCCGCCGGGCCTATCTTCGCGCCTCCCGGCACTTTCACCCCGACCGCTACTACGGCAAGGACCTCGGCCCGTTCGGCCCCATGCTGGCCGACCTGTTCGAGCGGTCGCGCCGCGCCTACCAGGCGCTGCTCGATCCCGCGCGGCGGGCGGCGTATCTGCGGGCCCTCGAGGAGCGCGCGGGGGGGCGGCAAGACGCGGAGGCCGAGCCCGACGCGGCCACCTGCACGGACGAGGACCGGCGCCGGGCCGAGGAGGAGGCGCGGCGCCGGCAGGCGCGAAAGGCCCGGGACGAGGCGCGGCGCCGGCGGCAGCAGCGTCGCCTGCGGCAGGAGCTGCGGGCCAAGGCCCAGGCCCACTACGCGCGGGGCACCGAGGCGGAGGCCGCGGAAGATTTCTCGAACGCGGCCATCGCCTATCGCCTGGCGAGCGAGATCGACCCGGCCAACGAGACCTATCGCCGGGCCTACGAGCGGGCCCGGGCCCGGGTGCGCAAGGTCCGGTGCGAGACCCTCGTGGCGCGGGGATGGAGCAAGCTCGAGCTCGGGGACACCGCGGGGGCGGCCGAGGCCTTCCGGGCGGCGGCCGAGCTGGACCACTCGCCGGAACATCTCGCATTGGCCGCATGGGCGCACGCGGCCCTCGACCCGTCCATGGCCGAGGCCTACGCGATGGAGGCGCTCGCCGAGCTGTCGAACGTGCTCGGTCGGGGCTCGGCCGGCCTGTCGGCCGCCGCGGAGGCCCGGATCCGCGCCATGGCGGCCCGGGGCCTCGCGGTGGGCGGGCGCCACCACCTCACCGCCGAGCAGATCCGTCGCGCCGAGGCCCTCGCCGGCGACGATCCCAAGGTCCGCAGCCTTTTGGAAGCCCTCAAAGAGGCGTAAGCTGCCGTACGCATTCTTTCAGGTACACCGCCCATGACCACCGCACCCGTCGTCGGCATCGATCTCGGAACCACCAACACCTGCATCGCCATCGTCGAAGATGGCGTCCCGACGGTCATCCCGAACAAGGGAGGGTATCGCACGACCCCGTCCATCGTCGCGATCTCCGAGACGGGCAAGCGTCTGGTGGGCCACATCGCCAAGCGGCAAGCGGTCACGAACGCGCGCAACACCATCTACGCCGTCAAGCGGCTCATCGGCCGCCGCATGGACGCCCCCTCGACGAAGACGGTGATCGCCAACGTGCCCTACACCATCGTCGAGGGCCCCAGTGGGGACCCGCGTGTGGAGCTGCACGGGGAGGTCTACAGCATCCCGGAGATCAGCTCCTTCGTGCTGCAGGAGATGCGCCTGGTGGCCGAGCAGTACGTGGGGGCGCCCGTCGAGAAGGCGGTGATCACCGTGCCGGCGTACTTCAACGACAACCAGCGCCAGGCGACGAAGGACGCCGGCCGCATCGCCGGCCTCGACGTCATCCGGATCATCAACGAGCCCACGGCGGCCGCGCTCGCCTATGGGTTCGGGCGGGACATCGAGCGTAGGGTGGCCGTCTACGACCTGGGCGGTGGCACGTTCGACATCTCGATCCTGGACATCGGCCACGGGGTGTTCGAGGTCGTGGCCACGGCCGGCGACACCTTCCTCGGCGGCGAGGACTTCGACCTGCGCGTGATGGACTGGCTTCTTTCACGGTTCCAGGAGCAGACCGGCGCCGACGTCCGCAGCGACCGCATGGCCCTGCAGCGCGTCAAGGACGCGGCCGAGAAGGCGCGCTGCGAGCTGTCCGAGGTGCACGAGACGCAGGTGGACCTGCCGTTCTTCTTCACGGACGTGTCGGGCAACTCCCTGCACCTGCAGCAGACCCTCACGCGCGCCACCCTGGAGGAGCTTACGGCCGATCTCGTCGAGCGCACCATCGAGATCTGCCGGCGGACCATCGAGCAGGCCGGCGTGGACAAGGACGACCTCGACGACATCATCCTGGTCGGCGGCATGACGCGCATGCCGCTGGTGCGCAAGCGGGTCAGCGAGTTCTTCGGGCGCGATCCGTGCCAGGGGGTGCATCCGGACGAGGTGGTGGCGCTGGGGGCGGCGATCCAGGGGGCGGCCCTGGTGGAGGACGCGCGCGACGTGCTGCTGCTCGACGTGACGCCGCACAGCCTGGGGATCATGATCGCGGGCGGCGGGTTCCACCGGATCATCGAGCAGAACACCACGGTGCCCACGAGCGCCACCCACACCTTCACGACGGTGCGGGACAACCAAACCACCGTGAAGATCCTCGTCCTGCAGGGCGAAAGCGACGTGGCGAGGGACAACGAGCTGCTCGGAGAGTTCATCCTCAGCGGTCTGCGCAAGGCCCCGAAGGGGGAGGTGGAGATCGAGGTGACGTTTTCGATCTCGGCCGACGGCATCGTGTCCGTGTCCGCGAAGGACCTGGAGACGGGCAAGGAGCAGAGCATCACCGTCACGGCCACCAGCGGGCTGACCGAGGAGGAGATCCAGCAGATGATGGAGTCGAGCCGGGCGTACATGGTGGAGGCGCGGGCTTCCGAGGCCGTCGAGCGCGAGCGCCAGAAGGTCGAGGCCCTGGTCGAGGAGATCGAGCAGCTCTTCCCGCGCGTCGAGCAGGTCATGAGCGGCACGAGCTTCGGGCGCGACGCCATCGCGAAGGCGCGGGCGGCGGTGGACCGGGCCAAGGAGGAGATGGGGGGCAACGACGTCGTGGCGCTGCAGGAGATCGCCGCCAGCCTCGAGCGCACCCGCAAGATGTTCCGCGGAGTCGTGAACAAGGCCGGGGCCTCGTAGGCCCGCGGCGCTGCGTACCCGATGGCCACCTCGTCGAAGATCGCCGTCCTCGCGGCAGTCGCGGGGAACACGACCTTGACGCTCGCGAAGTTCGCCGTGTTCTTCGTGACCGGCTCGGGCGCCATGTTCTCGGAGGCGATCCACTCGCTGGCGGACACGGGCAACCAGGCGCTGTTGTACCTGGGGATCCGCAAGAGCGAGCGGCCGGCCGACGCCCTGTTCCACTACGGATATGGTGGGGAGCGCTTCCTCTACGCGCTGCTTTCGGCCATCGGGATCTTCGTCCTGGGCTGTGGATTCACCGTCTACCACGCGATCCACGACCTGCTGGATCCCCCTCGGATCGTGTTCTCGTGGTGGAGCGTGGCGGTGTTGTCCGTGGCCTTCGTGGTCGAAGGGAGCGTGCTGCTGTTGGCCCTGCGCGCGATCCGGGCCCGCCTCGCGCCGGGGGAGCGCCTGTGGGCGCACCTGCGGACGACGCGCGACCCGACGGTCGCGGCGGTCCTGCTCGAAGACAGCGTGGCGTGTCTGGGCGTCGTGGTGGCGGGCGCCGCCATGGGCCTTTCGGTCTGGACGAACGACCCGGTCTACGACGCCCTCGGGGCCCTGCTCATCGGCGGGATGCTCGGGGGGGTGGCGGTCTTTTTGGGAGTCCGCAACCGCGAGCTGCTGCTCGGCCCGGCCCTCGACGAGGCCACCCGCCGGCAGGTCGTGGTGCTCATCGAGGCGGACCCGGCCGTCGCGTCGGTCCGCAGCACACGCAGCCGGGTCCTCGGCAGCGATCGGTTCCGGATCTACGCCGACGTGGTCTACGACGGCGCCGAACTGGGCCGAAGGGCCCTGGCGCGGATCGAGGCCGAGGGCCGCCGGCTCGACTGTGCGAGCGAGGCGGGGCGCCGCGCGGCCGCCGAGGCCCTCGGTCGCGCCGTGGTGGACGCGATGGCCGAGGCGAACGACCGGCTCGAAGACGCCCTGCGCGCCCGGTTCCCGGGCCTGGTCGCCCTCGAATCCGAGGCCGAGGTGCGCTCGCTTGAGTCCGGGGGGGCCGGGCGCTAAGGATGCTCGTCGATGCGCCGGCTCCGACCGTTCGTCGCCCTCCTGCCCTCCATCCTCATGCCGCCGTCCGGTTGTAAGAGCGCACCGAGCGCCACGACGCCTCCACCCGAGGCCCCCGCGGACGACGCCGCATCCGAGACGCCGCCGGCGCAGGGGCTATCGTACCCGAAGACCCGGCGCCTCGATCTGGTGGAGACGATCCACGGCGTCGAGGTGGCCGACCCCTACCGCTGGCTCGAGGACCTGGACGGGGAGGAGACCCGCGCCTGGATCGAGGCGCAAAACGAGCTGACCTTCTCGTACCTGGCCGGCATCGAGGCGCGCGATCGGATCCGTGCGCGTCTGACCGCGCTGTGGGACTTCGAGCGCTACGGGCTTCCGACGCGCCGGAAGGACCGTTATTTCTACGCGCGCAACGACGGCCTGCAAAACCAAAGCGTGCTGTACGTCGCGGACGGGCTCGAAGGCGAAGGGCGGGTGCTGCTCGACCCGAACCGGCTTTCCGAAGACGGGACGACCGCCCTTTCGGGCACGGCGATCAGCGAGGACGGGCGCTACCTGGCCTATGGGGTCAGCCGTGCGGGCTCGGACTGGCAGGCGTGGTTCGTGCGCGACGTGACCACCGGCAAGGACCTGCCCGACCACCTCAAGTGGATCAAGTTCTCCGGCGCCTCCTGGGCCAAGGACGGCTCGGGGTTCTTCTACAGCCGCTACGACGAACCGAAGGCCGGGGAGGACAAGTACGCGGGGGTCAACTACTACCAGAAGCTCTACTTTCACCGCCTCGGGACGCCGCAGTCGGAGGACTTGCTCGTCTACGAGCGCAAGGATCACAAGACGTGGGGGTTCGACGGCGAAGTGACCGAGGACGGGCGCTACCTCGTCGTGCACGTGCGCGTGGGGACGGATCCGAAAAACGGCATCTTCTACCGCCCGATCCGCCCGTCGAAGAAGGGCCTGGGCCGCGGCCGCATGGTCGAACTGTTGCGCGACTTCGACGCCAAGTACGTGTTCGTGGGCAACGACGGCCCCATCTTCTGGTTTCGCACGGACAAGGACGCGCCGCGCGGCAAGCTGGTGGCGGTGGACACGCGGCGCCCCGCGCCCCGGTACTGGAAGACCCTGATCCCGGAGCAGGACGCCACCTTGGAGGCGGTCAGCGTGGTGGGCGACCGTTTCTTCGCGCAATACCTCGAAGACGCCAAGAGCAAGGTGGCGATCTACGACCTTCGCGGGCGCCCGCTCGGCACCGTGGACTTGCCCGGGCTCGGGACGGTCCACGGTTTCGGCGGGCGGCGCAAGGACAAGGAGACGTTCTTTGCGTTTACGAGCTTTACGACCCCGGCGACGATCTACCGCTACGACATCGCCAAGGGCGAGCGGACCGTCTGGCGCAAGCCGAAGCTGGCGTTCGATCCGGACGACTTCGTGACCGAGCAAGTCTTCTACGAGAGCAAGGACGGCACGAAGATCCCCATGTTCATCTCCCACCGCAAGGACGTTACCCCCAACGGGGATCGACCGACGTACCTGTACGGCTACGGCGGGTTCAACATCCCGATCACCCCGGGGTTTTCGGTCCCGAACCTGGTGTGGATGGAGATGGGCGGGGTCTACGCCGTGGCGAATCTGCGCGGCGGGGGCGAGTACGGCGAGGCGTGGCACCAGGCGGGCACGAAGCACCGCAAACAGAACGTGTTCGACGACTTCGCCTGGGCGGCCAAGACCCTGGTCGAGCGCGGCTGGACGAAGCCGGCGCGCCTTGCCATCGGCGGGCGCTCCAACGGCGGCCTCCTGGCGGGGGCCTCGATCACCCAGCACCCGGAGCTGTTCGGCGCCGCCCTGGTGGGGGTGGGGGTGCTCGACATGTTGCGCTTCCACAAGTTCACCATCGGGTGGGCCTGGACCTCCGACTACGGCAGCCCCGACGATCCCGAGGACTTTCGCGCCCTGCTCGCCTACTCGCCGTACCACAACGTGCGGCCCGGCACCCACTACCCGGCCACCCTCGTTTACACGGCGGACCACGACGATCGGGTCGTGCCGGCGCACAGTTACAAGTTCGCGGCGGCGCTGCAGCACGCGCAGGGCGGGCCGGCGCCGGTGCTCATCCGGATCGATACGAAGGCGGGGCACGGAGCGGGCAAGCCCACCTCGAAGATGATCGAGGAATGGACGGACCTGTGGGCGTTCCTGGTGAAGAACCTCGGGATCGAACTGCCCGAGGGGTTCGGTCGCGCCGGGTAGGCGGCGCGGGGCGTCACGTCGCGTCGCGCGGGCTCGTCTCCGCGTGGACCCACGCGGCGTAGGGGCCGTGGACCGCGGCGGGGGTGAAGGCGACGATCTTGGGCACCTCGTAGGGATGGATCTCGCGCAGGCGGGCCGTCGCGGCCTCGAGCCGGCCGGCGGTGGTCTCCATCCACAGCACGGCCTCCTCGTCGCGGCACAGGGCGCCTTGCCACCAGTAGAAGGAGGTCGCGCCGGGCAGCACGTTCGCGCAGGCCACGAGGCGTTCCTCCACCAGCGTCCGCCCCAGGGTGGGTGCGTCGGCCGGCGGCGCCGTCACGAACAGGACGCGGAGGGAGCGGGCGGCGTCTTCTTCCATGGCCCCCATGATGGCGCAGGGCGCCGGCGCCGTGCCACCGTACCCGGCGGGGCACGGTCCGCGCCCCCGGCGGGGGTCTGCTACGGTCCGCCCCCGCGCCGGGTCGTCGCCGGCGCGATGGAGGAGGAAGGCCATGACCGACCATCGAGCCTCATCGTTCGTGGGCGCCCCGGACGCCCCGTCGTTTTGGGACCATCCCGTCCTCGGGGTCACCCTGCGGGACGCGGGGACCAGCTTCGTGCTGCTGGTGGCGGCGATCGCCGCCGGGCTCGTGCTCCGCCTGGTGCTCCACGCCCTGCGCGACCGCTCGCGCCGCCTGTCGGCGCGCTGGGCGCTGCTCGACGCGCTCGACCGCCCGGCCGCCTGGGGCGTCTACGTGCTGGGGATCTGGGCCGCGGTCAGCGCCTTCGACCTGCCCGAAGGGGGGCCGGGCGCGGAGATCGTCTTCAACCTCGACAAGTTCGTCACCCGGACCCTCACGGCCGCGTCCGTGGCGTTGGCCGTGTGGTTCGGCGTGCGCCTGGTGGACAACCTGTCGGCGATCTGGGCCGTCAAGGCCGAGCAGACGGAGTCCCGCTTCGACGACCAGCTCGTGCCCCTGGTCCGCAAGACCGGCAAGGTCTTTCTGGTCGTCGTCGGCGGGGTCATGATCTTCCAGGAGCTGGGCTACTCTGTCACCAGCATGGTCGCCGGCCTGGGGATCGGCGGGGCGGCCTTCGCCCTGGCCGCGAAGGACACGGTGGCGAACCTCTTCGGGGCCATCGTGATCTTCGTGGACCGCCCGTTCCAGGTGGGGGACTGGGTGGAGATCGGCTCCACCGAGGGCACCGTGGAGGAGATCGGCCTGCGGGTGACCCAGATCCGCACGTTTCCGAACAGCGTCATCACGATCCCGAACGCCCAGCTTACGACGACCCCGATCAACAACTGGTCCAGAATGCGCAAACGGCGCATCAAGATGACGGTCGGGGTCACCTACGACGCCAGCCCCGACCAGATCCTCGAGGGCAAGGCGGCCATCGAAGACCTGATCCGCTCCGACGATCGTTTCGATCACGACTTCTTTCTCGTGACGTTTCACGACTTTGGCGCATCGAGCCTCGACTACTTCATCTACTGCTTCACCCGGACCACGGACTGGAAGGAGCACCTGGAGATCCGCGAGGCGTTCCTGCTGGGCATCATGCGAAGGTTCGAGGCCATCGGGTTGTCCTTCGCCTTCCCGTCCCAGAGCCTCTACGTCGAGAAGCTGCCGGAGCCTCCCGGCGCGCCCCGCGCGATGGGGCGCGCCGTGCCCCTGTGACGCTCTTCGTGAGATCCCTCCGAGTCGCGCACGTTGTAGGTAGAAATCCGACCTTGACCTACATGTACGCCTGCTGTAGTCGAGTCCTCCCAAGGAGGACCCCGACATGCATCGACGACTGCACTGGCTCCCGTTCCTTCTGGCCCTCGGCGCGTGCGCGACGGAGGCCCCCGGTGATCGCGTGGTCCGCGACCGGGCGACGCCGCTGGGCGGCTCGTGCGCGCCGTCCGACTGCGGCGGGATGAGCTCGACCGGGCTCTGCTACTGTGACGATGCCTGCACCTACTACGGGGACTGCTGCGAGGACGCCGTGGACGTGTGCGGGGTGGACGAGTGCTGGGACGACGCGGGGTGTCCGGACGGGGAGGTGTGCGTGGAGGGCGAGCCGAACCTCTGCGAGGCGCCGGTCTCCTGTGAACCACAGGACGCCGCCGGGGTGGGGGCGTGCGCACTGTTCCACGGCTACCGCTGGGATGGGGCCGCGTGCGTGGGGGTCAGCGGTTGCACCTGCACCGGCGCGGACTGCGGGGCGCTCTATCCGACGCCCCAGGCCTGCGAGGACGCCCACGGGGCCTGCGCGGGGGACTGCCCGGATCCGGCGGATCCGGACGTCCAGTACGTCTCGCAGGACCCGGGCTTCTGTGCGACCGTGAAGTTTACCTGTGCGCCGGGCTGGGCGCCCTTCTCGGACGCCTGTGGCTGCGGCTGTCTCCCCGAGGGTCCGGTCGTGTGCGGGGGGATCGCCAACTTGCCGTGCGATCCAGGCGAGTTTTGCGACGTGCCGGGCCACTGCGGGGCGGGGGACCAAAGCGGCACGTGCCAGCCGCAGCCCGAGGTATGCACGCAGCAGTACGATCCGGTGTGCGGCTGTGACGGCCAAACCTACGCCAACACCTGCCTGGCCCACGCCGCCGGCGTCTCCGTGGCGCACCCCGGCCCCTGCCAGGCCGCGCCGGACTCGTGCCAGGGGCACTGCGGCGGCCCCTCCGAGGACGGTAGCTGCTGGTGCGACGCCGCCTGCGCGTTCTGGGGCGACTGCTGCGCGGACAAGACGGACGCCTGCGGCTGACGCGCTGTGGCGCAATTTGCGTCGTTTCGGTTCGCGGGCAGCTTCTCCACCCCGAACAAACGGTTGCGATCTCGAACCAAACACGCATGCAAACGCGATGCCCACACCTCCTCCCGCTTCGCTGGATGCGGCGTGTCGTCGCTGTGCTCTTTTCTGGTGCCGTGGCCTCCTGTAGCGGAGGCGGCGCCGCCTCCACGGGCTAGACGGGGACGAGCGGAGGAACCAGCGCGACCGGCGTGACCGGCGCCACCGATGCAGTGGGTACGGGCACGGGGACCGAAACGGACACGACGGGCGCGTGCGACGAGTTCATCAAGCTCGACGCAGCCTGTGACCCGTCGGCTATGTGTGTGCTGGACGAGGATTGTGCAAAGGGCGAGTTTTGTACCGAAGACAACACCTGCACCCCGATCCCCGCGCTCATGCCGTGTGGTGCGGCCCCCTCGTGGCAGGTCGCGCAGGACATCGACTTGGGTTCGTTCGCCCCCGCCAACCCGATCCCTTTCGTGCGGGCTGCGGACGATGGAAGGACGGTGCTTTTGGTCCGGGATGTCCTAGCGGGCCTCGAAGTGCGCTCGGCAGCGGATCTTTCCCTCGTGCGGACGGTCGATCGGCCGGGGATCGGTGCGGACTGGGTGGCGTCCGTCGGCATGTTCGACGTGGACGGAGACGGGCTGCGGGACCTCGTATGGGCGGGACGTTGGGACGAAACGGCCGGCGACCTCGAAGAAAAGGGCTACGAGGTGGTCGTCGCCCCTGGGACGGCGGATGCCCCCCCGGACTTCGACCCATGGACCCTGCGCCATCGGTTCGACGAACGTCCTTTCGAGGTCTTCGGGATCGACGCGGCGACCCCGTCGGGCCGTGCGATCGTACTCCTCGCGGATGACGGCTGGCGGCTGCTGTCCGTCGGGATGGGGCAGGGCGG
>JALSIN010000399.1 GCA_026989935.1 Polyangiaceae bacterium
GTTCGCCGGTGCGCTGTGGCGTACCTACGTCGAGGTGGGGCCGGGCCTCATCGAGGCCGTCTTGGTGACGCTGCGGATGCTGCCGAACGACGCCACGTTCGAGCAGACCGCCGTGATCCTGACGGACGTGCTCACCATGCTCGAAGGGCAAGCCGCCGGGGACATCCTCCGCGCGAATCTCGATGCGCGGAACCTTTTTGAGTGTGCGCGGCTGCTGCCGTGGACGGACCTGCGGGGCTTCATGTTCGTCCAGCACAAGACTATCTTCAGCGATGCACCCCCGGTGCAGCTCTACCTCGACACCGCACCGGATACCACCGCGATCCGGATCAGCTATTTCACGTGGGCGGCATCCGACGGTGGGGACACCGCGCCGGTTCTCTATGCGCGGTTTGGAGCGCCGATGCAGTTTGCGGACGAGTTCGCTGCAACCGAGGTCTACGATCTTCGCGTCACGTTGCCTGGCGACGGCGACTACGTCATCGAGGACGTTCCGGCCGGGAGCCGGGTCTACTTTGGCTTCGGGAACGAGGGCGCCGACGACATGTTCGTGGATCTCTCCGGCTTGGTGGAGATCGGAGGCGGCGGCACGAGCACCGGGACGAGTACCGGCACGGGGACGGGGACCACGGGGACGGGGACGGGGACCACGGGGACGGCAACCGGCACGGGCACGGGTACGACGACGACCGCCGGAGAGACGCTCAGCGGTGGGACGACGGGGGCGACGACGGAGGCCACCTCGGGCCTTGGGGCGGACGAGATCGACGTGTTCGCCGACCGCGGATGTGTCTGCGGTGTGCGAAACGGTCGGCACGGTGTCCCGGTGCCCTGGTGGCTGTCGCTGCTGCTGCCGGTACTGCGCCGGCGCCGGCGTCGAGCCGCGTAGGGTGGGCGCGTAGGATCGGGTGCGTGTTGGACGCCTGCGGCCGTGAACGCCGGTTTCTCGCCGCTGCGGGCATCGTCCTGGTCGCCCTCGTGTTTCTCGCAGTGGCGCTCGAGCCCCCGGAGGTGCGCGGCGGGGACGCACGCGACGCGTACCTCATGGTGCGGGCTTGGGCGGTGGGAGCACGCGCAGAAGCCGTGCCTATCGACCACCACGTGGCGCGATGGGCCGTGCTCGCGCCGTTGCGGGCGGTCGTGGCCCTCGACCCGGATGCCCCGGTGTTGCTGCACGTGCCGCCGGGGATGGCCTTCGTGCTGGCGGCGTGGGGGACGTTCGTTGCGGCCCGTCGTGCCGGCGGTGCGTTCGCGGGATGGGTGGGGGTGGCCGTGCTGTTCGTGCTGCCGCAGGCGGCGCGGGCGGCGAGCCAGCCGCTGCCCGACGAGTTCGTGGCGGCGGGGCTCGCTTGGGCGCTCGTCGCCGCGTCCGGGTACACACGCCGGCCTCGGGCATGGGCGGCGGCCCTCGTCGCCGCGCCCCTCGCGCTGGCCTATGGTGCACGGATCTCCAGCCTGATCTTCGCGCCCGTCTTCGGCTGGTTCATCGCCCGTTGCGGGGGGC
>JALSIN010000400.1 GCA_026989935.1 Polyangiaceae bacterium
GGTCAACGGGGCTGTGGGGGCGGGGAGTCTGCGGGGCCGCTTGCGCCGGCCCGGCAGCAGGCGGGCGACGATCGAGCGGGTGGCCAGGCGCGCGTGCAGGAGGCTGATCCGCACGTTGTCGCCCACCAGACGGAAGTGGGACACGCCCCCTTCCTCCGCGGGCAGGTAGCGCACGCGGGTCGGGACGTTGACCACCGGCGTGCCCCGCCAGACCATGCGCACGGCGATCTCGATGTCGAAGTCCATGCGGTTGCCGCGGGCGTTGGCGGCCAGGGCCGCTTCCACCGGGTAGATCCGAAAGCCGCACATGGGGTCGTCGATGACCGGCCCGAAGGTCTCGAAGTCGGTCCAGAACTTCGTGATCTTGCGGCCGGCGAGGCGCGCGGCGGGGGCGGAGTGATCGTACCGGGGCGCGCCGAGCACGAGGGCGTTTGGGTGCTGTCGCATGGCTGCGATCATGCGCGGCACGTCTTCGAGGGTGTGTTGTCCGTCGGCGTCCACCTGCAGTGCGTGGGTAAAGCCCAGGGCCTGCGCGTGCCGAAGGCCCGTCTTGACCGCGGCGCCCTTGCCCCCGTTGCGGGCGCGGTGCCGCACGTGGGCGAGGCCCCGGCGGCCGAGGTCCTCCACGGCGGCGCGGCCGGCCGGGCCGCTGCCGTCGTCCACGACCACGACGTCGGGCACGTGGGCCCGAAGCCGCGTCACGACCTCGGCGATCGTAGCCGGATTGTCGTAGGTCGGGACCAGCGCGCACAGGCGAAGCGTGCCGCCGAGGTCCGCGTCCGGCGTGTCCATGGCGGCCCCGCCTAGCCCGCCGAGCGCTCGGCCGGAGGATCCTGGGGCACCGCCGCGGGCGCGTCCTGCTGTCGGACGACGAGGTCCACCACGTCGCCGACCGTGCGAAGCCCCCGCATCTCGTCCTCGGTCACGCGGCGGTGCATGAGCTCTTGCAGCTTGACCACCATGTCCAGGGCGTCGATGCTGTCGAGCTCGAGGTCCTCGTAGAGCCTGGCGTCGCGGGTGACGGCGCCCTCGTCGAGCTCGAAGGTCTCCACCATCATCGTGACGATCTTTCGTTCGATTTCTTGCGGGGTCATGCTTGGACCTTTTCGTCGGTCTTGCGCTCGGTGGCGACGAAGTGGGCGAGGGTGCGCACGCTGTAGAAGACCTCGCGGTTGCGGTCGTCGTCCGACCGCGTGCGGACGCCGTAACGCTTGTGCAGGGCCATGGCCAGTTCGAGCACGTCGATGGAGTCGAGTCCGAGGCTTCCGGGGGCGTTGCCGAACAGCGGCGCGACCGGGTCGATGTCGTCGGGCGTGACGTCTTCGAGCATCAGTGCCTCGACGATGAGCGCGCGGATCTCCTGCTCGAGCTGCGGGTGGGCCGGCAGATCCCGGCCCGGCGTTCGTTCCGGGGCGTCCATGGCGGGTGCGGGATACTACGTGCCCCCCTTCGACGCAAAGCCGGACCGTTTATGCACGGTCGGCGGCAGGTGCGCAAGGTGCGCCCTCGCCGCCGGCCGGGGCGGCCGCGAAGGCGACCGCGCCGACCGTGCAGGAGCCTCCGTTGCGGGCCAGTTCGAAGCGGATCCGGCCCTGCGACGGCGGAGCGAGGTGGACCTGCACGCGGTCCCCGGGTCGGATCGTGGCCTTGAACTTCAGGCGGGCGATCCGCCGCGGCGGCCCCACCACCGGGTAGCAGGCGGCGGCGGCCGGCAGGACGATTCGGAGGATCTGCGACACGCCCGGCAGCACGGGGTCGCCGGGGAAGTGCCCCCGAAAGTCGGGCAGGTCCCGTGGGATCCGGGCCTCGAGCAGACTCGCCGTGTCGTCCCGTTCGAGCAGCCGCAGCGGTACGGCGCAGGCGGACAGGTCCAAGAGGCGCTCGATGGTGACACGAGGGAGTTTTCCGGTCGCCGTCCGTGGAAGGCATGGGACGGATCGCAGGGGCCGGGGCACGCACACCGGGTCGAAACGCCGAGCCAGGGCGGCGCGCACCGCCGAGAGGTCGGCGTCGGGGGCCACGACCAGGGCGCGGATCCGCGCGCCACGGCCGCCCGGGTCCGGCTCGGCGACCACCGCCCCGTCCTCGACGCCCGGCACGTCCAGCAGGGCGCGCTCGAGCTCCCGCAGCGAGACCCGCTTGCCGGCCACCTTGACCACGTCGTCGAGGCGCCCGAGGTGGCGGAACCCGGCGCCGGCGGCCTCGGCCCCGTCGTCGCACGGGAAGGGGCGCGGGGCGGACGGGGGCAGGAAGGGCGAGGCCACCAGGAACAGGCGGCCGGCCCGCACGGCGATCTCCACCCCGGGCAGCGGGGTGAACCGGTCGGGGAGGATCCCTCCGCGGGTGGTGCGGTGGGCGATGCCCCCCGTCTCGGTGGAGCCGAACACCTCCGTGACCTCGACGCCGAAGCGGTCGTGGAGCATGGCGGCCGTGCGCGGCGGGAGGGGGGCGCCCGACGAGAAGACGTGGACGCCGGGATCGATCTCACCGGGGTCGAGCAGGGCGAGGCTGCGCAGGTGGGCGGGCGTGCTGACGAGGGTCCGTGCGCCGCTGCGCCGCAGGGCGAGTGCCACCGCCTCCGGGTGGAGCGCGGTGGTGTCCACGGCGGGCTGGCCGGCCGCGAAGGGGGCGAGCAGGCCGAACAGCAGGCCGTAGATGTGGTGCGGCGGGACGGTGGCGAGCACGGGGCCGACCAACGAGGTGCCGGCGAAGGCGTCGGCGAGCGCGGCCGCCTCGCCGAGGAGCTGGCCCGCGGTCTTGGGGGCCCGGCGACGGTCCTTCGTGCTGCCCGAGGTGAACACCTCGGCCACGACGCGGTCGCTTGGGAGCGAGGGGAGCGGCAGCGGCCGGATCAATGCGGGGTCCGGCGCGTCGGGCAGCGGCACGTCGGCGTCGCGCAGGACCAGGCAGCGGGGGGCGTCCGCGGCGTCCGCGAGCCGCCCCTCGCCGAGGTTCACCGGCAGGACGGCCACGGCGCCGGCGCGCCAGGTCGCGGCGAGGGCGGCGGCGAAGGCGGCCGGGCGCCGGCAGGCCACCACGACCCGATCCAGGTCGCCGGGCAGGCCACCCGCGAGGGCGTCCACCACCAGCGCGAGATCGAAGGGACCCCGCCGGTCGGGAGAACTCGCTTCGCCGGGCGTGGGGCCGGTTGGGCGCGGAAGCTTCACGGAAGCAGGACGATGGGGCAAAGTCTCCGCGGCGACAAGACGGCCGCGCGGCATTCGGCGGTGGTGTGCGCTAACGCACAGGGCGCGGGGGGTCGCCAGGGGCGGGGGCGTCTTCAGCGTCGCGGGCCATGCGGACCCTCCGCACGGCGTATTCACCCGCGAACAACAGGCCCATCGCCACGTAGGCCAACAGTCCCGTGTGGAGCGCCCACAGGGCGGGGTCGAAGCGGGCGAGGGCCGCCGTGACCGCGGCGTTGAGGGCGAAGAAGACCGTCCACGCCCAGGTGGCCTGGCGGCAGTGGACGACGGCCGTCGGCGAGAGGTCCGGGCGGGTGACCCGCGCGAACCGTTCGACCATGGGGGTCGCGCCGCGGCGCAAGGTGGCGGCGAAGGAGACGAGCAGGGCGAGGTTGATCGCCACGGGCATGGCCAGCAGGGCCCAGGGCGTGTCCAGGATCGCGGCGACGAGAACGCAGGCGAGCGCCGGCCAGAGGGGCCGCGCGGCCCGGCCAGCCCGCGCGGCCCGGCCGCGTCCGAGCCAGCCCGCGAGCAGGGACAGGCCGTAGAGGACGGCCAGGACGGCGGCGACGCGCCGCGGGCGGGTCCCGCGGGCGAGCGTGGCGTACACGACGAGCGGGTAGGCGACGGTCAGCACGACGGCGGCCCCCACGGCCACGCGCCGGCCGAGCGCAGCGCCCTTCGTGGGGCGGTCGCCGGGATCGTGCACGGCGGGGTCGTACCGCGGGCCCCTCGGCTTGTCACTACGCCGCGCGGTGGAGGGCGGGGAGGTGGGTGTCGATCCCGGCGTCGCGCAGCGCCCGCGTCACGAAGGCCCGCGCCCCCCTCACGTCCGTCGCCAGTCCGAACGGCACGCCGAGGACGGCGAGGCTCCGCCGCAACGCGTAGGCGGCGTGGGCCGCCCCGCCGGCCGACCGGAGGTCGCGCAGGAGCACGCACACGGCCCGCAGGTCGTCCGCTGCCCCGGTTTGGGCCGCCTCGTCGAAGGCGGCGGCGACCGGCCGGCCCCGTGCCGTGTCCAGGACGATGAACAGGACGATGGGCCCGTCCGCTTCGCGGAGCACGTCCCGAAGGTCCGCCGCGAGGTTGTCGCGGTTCGCGTCCGGGCGCGGGTGCCACACGCGGGGGGCCGCAGCGCCGGCGGCTGCGCCGGGGGCGTGGAAGCCGGCCACGGGGGGCTCATCGTCTCCCCGGGGCCGGCACTTGAGGCCCCCCCCGCCCCTTACTGTGGGATGATCGAAAGGTCGAGGCCGCCGGGGTACCAGTAGCTGCCGTAGCTTTGCACCCCGTAGACGGAGATCCCCACGGGTTGGTCGGACGAGACGGTGTGGTTGCCGGTGCCCGCGTTCGACAGGGGCACGTGGGCCCAGGACCAGCCGGTGGCGCCGATCCCCGTCCAACTCATCGCGGGGACGGGGTTGCCGTCCACGGTGACGTTCGCGCCGTCGGGGGCGATGACGTCCACCACGTTCGCGACCCAGTTCGTCGCCGCGTGGAACAGGTAGTCTTGGCGGAACTGTTCGGCCGGCACGGCGATGAGCATCGCCGGGTCCGACAGGCCGTAGTTGGCGTTTTGGCCCACCATGTACTGCACGACGAGGATCTTCTTGTCCGCGGTCACCTGGAAGGGGGTGGTCCCGATGGACGACTCGATGAAGTCGCCCGCGGCGGCGATGGAGCCCGGCAGGCCCTGGGGCGGATCGTAGGTCAGCGACGTGTTGGGCTCCGTGGCGATGATGCGTACGATCTGGCCCTTTTCGGCGTTCGGGTTCGACGGATGCACCGGGGGCGCCACGAAGTATTCCTTGGCCAGCGCATCCACCGGGAAGATGGCCTCCTCCAGGTGGTCGCAGGCCGGTGTGCCGATGGGGACCTGGGTGCAGTCGTGCCCGCCGATGACCTGCACGGGTTTGTCCGAGGTGACGCGCGTGCCGGTCAGGTCACCGCCGGCCGTGATCACCTGGAGAACGTCGCCCTGGTCGAGGGTGACCTGCCCGGTGCCGTTGGCCGCCACGCCGCCGCCGGCCTGGACCTGTCCGCCCGTGGCCGACGGCGTGAGCGTCACGGTGGTGCCGTCTTCGCTGGCCACGACCGCGTAGAAACCTGGCAGGCTGTAAGCGAACCAGTGGGGCCATGACGCCACCACGTAGTCGGACTGCCAGGCATTGACGGGCAGGAGCAGCGAGGCGTCGTTCGTGACCGTCGCTCCGAGGGGGTTGTACTGGTAGACCGTGACCGGCTGTGTCGAGCGCAGGCGGTAGGCGCCATCGGCCACCAGTACGGATGGGCCCGTCCCTTTGGTCAGGGGGTTCACCCACGGCAACACTCGGACCGCCACATCCCCCGGCATCACGTCGAACGTGTCCACCGTGTTTGCGCCGCGCGTGACCGTCACCGTCGCGGTGTTTCCCGAGGTGTTCGCCACGGCCACCGCGAAGTCGTCCGGCGGGCTCGTGTTATAGAGATCGTACTGTTGGGTGACCGTCGGATAGTAGTCGCAGCCGATATAAGATAGCCCGATCGAGGCCGGACTGCACGCGCCGGTGCACGTGCCGAGCTGCGCATCGCACGTCTGCCCCTGGATCGGGTCGCAGGTCTCGGTCGGGACGAACATGTCGCCGTTCGGGTCGCACACCTCCACCGTGTCCCCGTTGCACTGCGCCTCGCCCGGTACGCACGTGGCGCATCCGAGCCCCTCCACGCACACCTCGGCGCAGGGGGTCTCCTGGGAGAAGCCTCCCATGCCGTCGCATTCCTTGGCCGTGTTCCCCTCGCACACGATCTCGCCCTGGGGGCAGACCTGGCCCGTGGTCGCGCCGGTGCTGCCGCTCGTGCCGGTGCTGCCACTCGTGCCGGTGCTGCCGCTCGTGCTGCTCCCGCCGCTCGTGCCGGTCGATCCGGCCGTCCCCGACGCCGGGCCCACCGTTCCTGCCGTGGTGCCGGCGGTGGCGGTGTCCGTGGCCGAGGTCGAGGCCGTGGTCCCGGACAGCGACGTGCCCCCGGTGGCCGTGTCCGATCCGGTTCCGCGCGCGCCGTCGTCGCCGCACCCGCCCAGCAGGGCGAACGACGCGAACAGCGAAAGGGGGCGGGTGTGAGGACGTGAAGGACGTGCGAGGATAGGGAACATGACGATCATGGTAGCAAGCGGGTGGTCGCGCGGGTGGTATGGGAACGGCCGGTGCGCTGACACCTGGAACAAGACGTGACCGTGCGTCCGCCGAGGCGTAGGGGCCGTAGCGTCGTGCCGCAGATCTTGCACGGCGCGCCCGCCTGGCCGTAGACCTTCAGTGCGTTCGCGTTCGTGCCGGCGTGGCCGCTCGGGTCGAGGAAGTCCCGCAGGGTCGTGCCGCCGCGGCGGATCGCCGCTTCGAGCAGTGGGCGGACCCGCGCGGCGAGGCGGGCGGTGCTGCGCCGTGCGAGGCGCCCGGCGGCGGCCCGCGGGTCGATGCGGGCCTCGAACAACAGCTCCTGCACGTAGATGTTGCCGAGGCCGGCGATCCGCCGCTGGTCGAGGAGGGCGTCGAAGACCGTGCGGCGCGTCCCGGCGAACGCCTGCACGAAGGCCTCCGCGGTCCAGGGGTGGTCGAGGGCGTCGGGGCCGAGGCCGAGGTCGGCCCCGGAGGGGTGCCCGGCCAGGGCCGATGCCGACCCGAAGCGGCGCGGGTCGCAAAGGCGCAGACGCCGGCCGTCGTCGAAGCGCAGGACGAGGTGGGTGTGGGGGCGTCGCGGGGCCTCGCCGCGGTCGGCGAGCAGGCGGCCGCTCATGCCAAGGTGCAGCGCGAGCGTCGCCGGGCCGTCGAGGCGAAGCAAGAGGACCTTGCCGTGGCGGTCCACGCCGACGAGCCGGGCGCCCGCAAGGCGTGCAAGCGGCACGGTGCGCCAGCGGACCGCGCGCAACGGCAGGGGGCTTCGGCGCACGGAGGCGATCCGCGGGCGGTCGCGCCCGAAGAAGCGCGCGAGGCCGCGGCGCACGGTCTCCACCTCGGGCAGCTCAGGCATGGCCATGCCCGTGCAGGTGCTCGAACAGGCGCGCGAAGGCCTCGACCGAAAGGGCCTCGCAGCGCAGGGTCGGATCCACGCCGGCCGCCGCGCAGGCCGCCCGCACCGCGGCCCGGTCGCCGGCGAAGGCCAGCGCGTTCGCAACGCGCTTGCGCCGACCCTGGAAGACCCGCTGCACGAAACGGGGGAACGCGGCGGGGGCCGACACCGCCGCCAGGGGCGTCGGACGCGGCGTAAGCCGCACGACCACGGAGTCTACCCGCGGCGGCGGCAGGAAGGCCCCGCGGGGTACGGCGAACAGGCGCTCGGCCCGGCGCACGCGTCCGATCGAGACGGTGCTCGCGCCAAAGGTGCGCCCGCCCGGCGCGGCGAGGAGGCGGTCGCCCACCTCCCGCTGGACCATGACGATCCACGGCCCCGTCGCCTCGTGGTGTTCGAGGAGGCGAAACAGCAGCGGACCCGTCAGGTGGTAGGGGAGGTTCCCCGCCACGCACGGCGGCGGCCCGGGGTGGTCCGGCAGGTCGTAGGCGAAGCGCACCGCGTCTGCCTCGTGGATCGTCAGGTTCGGGCGGTCGCCAAGCTCGCGGCGCAGCACGCGGGCCAGATCCCGGTCGCGTTCGATGGCGTGGACCTCCAGGCCGCGGTCACACAGGGGGGCGGTCAGGGCCCCCAGGCCTGCGCCGATCTCCACCACGCGGGGCCCCGGAACGTGTGCCAGGATCCGCGCCACGATCGTTCGATCGTGGAGGAAGTTTTGCCCCCAGGCCTTGCGGGGGGTGAGGCCGTACCGGCGCAGCAGGACGCCCGGCCCCGTCATGGGACGACCGCCCGCGATGGACTGTCGAGGCCCTCGTTCGGGGTGACGTGGAGCGAGGGCGGGACGCCCGCCGCCACGCGGGCGGCGGCGGCGGCGGCGATCATGGCGGCGTTGTCGCCGCAGTAGCGGCGCTCGGCGCACGCCAGCGGAAAGCCGTGGCGCCGGGCGGCGGCGGCCAGGGCGGTCCGCAGGCCGCCGTTGGCGGCCACGCCGCCGGCGACGTGCAGGCGCCCCCGGCCCGTCGTTGCGAGCGCGCGCAGGGCCTTGGCCACCAGCACGTCCACGACCGCGGCCTGGAACGACGCACACAGGTCGGCGAGTGCCTTGCGGGTGCGGGGGGGGCCGTGGCGGTCCACGTGGACGGCGACGGCGGTCTTGAGGCCGGAGAAGGAGAAGTCCAGGCCGTCGTCGATCATCGCGCGCGGGAAGGCCACGGCCGCCGGGTCGCCCTCGGCGGCCAGCCGGTCGATGACCGGGCCGCCGGGGTAGCCGAGGCCGAGGAGCTTGGCGACCTTGTCGAATGCCTCGCCGGCGGCGTCGTCGCGGGTGGCGCCGAGGATCCGGTAGGCGCCCAGCCCCGAAACGTCCACCAGCTCCGTGTGGCCGCCCGAGACGAGCAGGGCCACGTGCGGCACGAAGGGGCCGCCGTCGGCGCGGTCGTCGGCGAGGGACACCGAGAACAGGTGCCCCTCCATGTGGTGGATCCCGTACAGGGGAAGGCCCGTCGCCGTGGCGAGGCCCCGCGCGGCCATGACGCCCACGAGCAGCGCGCCCACCAGGCCGGGGCCGTCCGTGACGGCCAGGGCGTCGAGGTCCGCCAGCGCCACGCCCCCGTCCGCCAGCGCACGCGAGACGACGGTGGTCACCGAGGCGAGGTGGGCCCGGCTGGCGAGCTCCGGCACGATCCCGCCGAAGGGGCGGTGGATCTCCACCTGCGTGGCCACCACGCTCGACCGCACGCGACGGCCCTCGCAGACGGCCGCGGCCGTCTCGTCGCAGGAGCTCTCGATGGCCAGGACGAGGGGATCCGGCATGGGGCGCCGGCAGCCTATCGCAGGCGCCGGGCCGGGGCACGCCGCGCCCGTCACCGCGTCGTTTCGAGGCGCGCGATGCTGCGGCGCAGGGTCTCCGCGTAGGGGCCGTCCGGGGCGAGGTCGAGGTAGCGGCGGTAGGCGGCGACGGCCTGGTCGGCCTCGCCGCGCTGCTCGTAGATCACGCCCAGGGCCAGGTGCGCGTCTTCGAGGTCGGGGTCGGCCGCGGCTGCTCGCCCGGCGGCGTCGAACGCCGTGTCGAGGTCGCCGGCGTCGAGGGCCACCTGCGCCTTGACGAGCAGGGCCCGCGCGTGACCGGGCGACGCCGCGAGGACCTCGTCCACGAGGGCGGCGGCGCGGCGGCGTGCCCCCGCCTTGAGCAGGTCCTCGGCGCGGGCCACCTTGCGGTCGATCGCGTCGCCGGCCTCGCCGGCTTCGGAGCTTCGCCGCCCGCCGGTGTTCGGCCCGGTCGTCGTGCCGGCCGGCTGCGTCTCGTCGCCCGGCGCGGCGGCGGGTGTCCCGTCGTCCGCGCCGGCGGCGGTGCCCTCGCCGTGTGCACCACCCGTCTCCCCCCGCAAGGTGCGCTCGATGACGCTCGAGACGGGGATCGCCGGCCCGCGCGCCGCCGGGGCGTTCGTCGTGGCATCCGCCGGGGCGGGGACCGGCGCCGGGTTGGCGGCCGAGATCCCCGCCGGCCGCGGGGGGGGCGCCGCGGGCTTTTGCGCCAGCAGTTCGAGGGCGGCGTAGGCCAGGGCCGCCACGGCCAGCGTGCCCATGGCCGCGGGCAGGTAGGGAAACCGACGCCGCGGGGTGGGGCTCGGCGCAAGGCCCTCCCCGGATCCGGTGCGGTCGGCGCCTGCGTGGGGCGCGTGGGCGTCCTGCTCGCGGGCCGGGCGTGCGCCGTGGGCGATGGACTCTTCGGCCGCGACCATCGCCCGCACCGGGATCGGGGCGAAGCCGTCGTCGCTGGTCGTGAGGATCGGCTCGATCTCCTCGGTGTCCCCCTCCCGGCCCTCGCGCATGTCCGCTTCGAGAGGAGGGGCGGGCGGTTCCGCGGTCCCCGCCGGCGGCGATCCTTCACCGGCCGCCTCGTCCTCGCCGGGGAGGGTCGTGCGCATGGACGCTGGCCGGTCGCCGTCGTCCTGCGGGGCGGGCGGGCGCCCCTCCGGCGGGCCGGTGTCGTCGCGTTCCCACGTGGCCGACAGCTCCGACTCTAGGGACGACCACTCGTCGAAGCCGTCGTCGGCTTGCGCCGGGGCCGACGGCGGCGGCGGCGGCTCCGGGGGCGGTTCGTCCGGGACGTCGAGCTCGCCGGTCGCCGCGGCCCGTGGCGCCCCCATCGGCGGCAGGGTGGCACCGTCCTCCGTCCGGATCCGCTGCGTGCTGCGCAGCCAGTCCCCGGCGTCCGAGGCGGCCGGGACGAGGGCGTCGCCCGCCGGGGGCCCGGGGGCCCGGGGCGGCTCGAAGCGGGGGGCGGGCGCCTCGGGGTCGCCGGCGCCACCGGGCGGCGGGGGCGGCTCGAAACGCATGGAATGGACCTCGGGATCCCCATCGCCCGCC
>JALSIN010000401.1 GCA_026989935.1 Polyangiaceae bacterium
GGCCACGGTCCCGGTCGTGCCCCCCCATCGCCCCGGCGACGACGGCGCCCTCGCCGGCCTGCGCGTGCTCGAACTCGGGCAGTTCCTCGCCGCCCCCTTCGCCACGAGCCTGCTGGCCGCGCACGGCGCCGACGTGGTGAAGGTGGAGCTGCCCGGCAAGGGCGACCCGATCCGGCGCTGGCGGCGGATGCACGGCGACACCTCCGTGTGGTGGTATGCGCTCGCCCGCAACAAGCGCTGCATCACCTGCGACCTGCGCACCCCCGAGGGGCAGGATCTCGTGCGCCGCCTCGTGGCGAGCGGGATCGACGTCGTCGTCGAGAACTTCCGCCCCGGTACCCTGGAGCGCTGGGGCCTGGGCTACGAGGCCCTGTGTGCCGCCAAGGCCGACGTCATCCTCGTGCGGATCTCCGGCTACGGGCAGACCGGCCCCTACGCGCCGCGGCCGGGGTTTGCGAACGTCGCCGAGGCGTTCGGCGGGCTGCGGCACCTGACGGCCGAACCGGGGCGCCCGCCCGTCCGCAGCGGCCTTTCGCTCGGGGACACCGTCGCCGGCCTGCACGCCGCGTTCGCCGCCCTGGCCGCGGTCTACGAGCGCGACCGCAGCGGCCGCGGCCAACAGGTGGACCTTGCGCTGTACGAGGCCGTCTTCAACCTGACCGAGAGCCTCCTGCCGGAGTACGATCGCTTCGGGCACGTGCGGATGCCGGCGGGGGCGGCCCTCGAAGGCGTCGTCCCGAGCAACTCCTACCCCACGGCGGACGGCAAGTGGGTCGCGATCGGGGCCAACGCCGACGCGCTGTTCGTCCGCCTCATGCGCCTGGTGGGCCGCCCGGACCTGGCCGACGATCCGACGCTGGCGACGAACGACGGGCGCGTGCCGCGGGCCCGGGAGATCGACGAGGCCATCGCCGCCTGGACGAAGCGTCGCCCGCGCCGCGAGGTCCTCGACGCCCTGACGGAGGCCGAGATCCCCGCGGGGCCGATCCAGGACATCGCGGACATCGTCGCCGACCCCCACGTGGCCGCCCGCGGGATCCTCGATCGGGTGCGTCTGCCCGACGGCACGAGCCTTGCGATCCCGGCTCCGATCCCCCGTTTTTCCCGCACGCCGGGCCGCACGCGCCACGCCGGGCCGGCCCTCGGCGAACACAACCGGCAAGTCTACCGTGCACTCGGGTTGAGCGACGCGCAGATCGACGACCTCGCCGCCCGCGGCGTGATCTGACCGCTTCGGCGGCCGCCGACCAGGCGCGACCCGCTACGGGGAGGCCCGGCGCTTGGGCCTTCGGCGCCGCACGACCGCCCACGCAACGAGGCCGAGCGGCGCCAGGGGCCCACCGGGTGCCCCGGCGCGACACCCACACCCGCCGCCGCCGTCCGAGGCGACGCCGTCCCCTGCCGTGCCACCGCCCTCCGTGCCGCCGGCCGTCCCGGCGTCACCGGCCCCATCCGTCCCCGAGCCGCCCGTCGTCTCGGGCGCCGGCGGGGGCGGCTCCATGTCCACGCCGAACACCACCGGGTCCGAGACGGCCTCGTTCCCGGCGTAGTCCCGCGCCCGCGCCGTGAGGGTGTAGACCCCCGGCGGAAAGGTGGCGTTCCACTCGAAGGGGGCCAGGAAGTCCTCGCTGTTCGCCACGTCGGCGCCGTTGATCTGCAGCCACACGGTCTCGATGCCCCACCCGTCGCCGTCGTCCGCCAGCGCCGTGATCTCGACCGGCGCCTGGCCGGTCTGCGGGTCGGACACGAGCATCGCCCGGTCCATGGGCGCGGTGACCTGGACCACGGGCGGCACGTCGTCCGGCTCGGCGCCGAAGGGCTCACCACAGGAGGACTCGTAGCCGCCCAGGGGACCACCCCCGCACCCGTCGGCCCACGTCCCGTACCCGGTGCCGGCGTCCATCGGGAACATCCCGCACCCGGGCCCGGGGTTCCAGGTGCCATCGGCGTCGTGGCAGGGGGTGAGATCGACCCCGCTCTCGGATTCGAACCACTCCATGCCGTTGTGCATCATCGAGTAATAGCCGCCGCCCCCGCAGGCCCCCCCATAGGACGTGATCCCGAACACCCGCCAGCTTCCCACCCCGGAGGCATCCGGCAGCTTGATGAAGACGGGTCCGCCGCTGTCCCCCTGGCAACTGTCCTTGCCGCCGCCGCCGATGAAGGCCTCGTTCGTCACCGAATTGATCGTGGTCGTGACCTCCCGCTTGATCCCATACGGTCCACTGTCCGCCTGGCCGAAGCCGACGATGGTGACCTCGGCCCCGGGTTGGAGGACCCCGGTCTCGCACCCCATCAGCGGCGGAACGATGGGGATGTCCATCTGGGGCTCGGCGAGCTTGCAGAAGGCGAAGTCGTTGCCGTTGCCGGGCTGGCCGCCTGGAAAGACCTTGCAGAACTCCACCGGCACGTTGCGCGTGACGCCGCCGTTGATGTTCTCCCCGAACTGGATCGAGCCATAGTCGCTCCCGCAGTGGGCCGCGTAGATCACCACCTGGGGGTGGACGAGGGTGCCGGTGCAGGCCCCCTCCAGACTGACGGTGGTCGGCCAACCGCACGGAGCCACCTCCGTCCCGCCGTAGATCCCCTGCGGAACGGGTTCGAGCGTAAACCCGGTCGGGCCCCCAGGCCCGCCGGCGACGGCGAGGCCCGACCCCACGAGCATGCTCGCCATCGTCGTAACCACACCGGCGATCCAGCACCGGCCGGGGGATCCGTGAAGCATTCGGGCGCGCATAGCCCCAGATATCCCACGTACCCAACACACGTTCAATGTAGGTAAAAGTACGATGTTCGACCACCCGAGCGTAACGACGACGGTTTCCCTGGAACGGGATTCGGTGGATGATGGGCCCCACCTTCATGGCAGCACCGACACACCTTCAGTTCTTCCACCTTCGGGCGCTCGCGTGCGTGGTGGCGCTTTCGTCCACGATGCCCGCCTGCTCGGCGAGCGTGACGGCGAGGGCGGGCTCGACCCCGCCGCCTCCGAAGTACGTGGCGAAGATCGTGGTGGCCGACCTCCAACCGGACGCCAAGGCCCGTCTGGAGACGTACCTTCAGGAACGGGGCTACCAGAACGTCGAGGTGGGGCGCGAGGACGGGCAGACCGTGCTGGTGTTCGAGACGGACCGGCACGTCGCGCAGGTCGAGCGCGACCTCACCCGTCTCGACCAGCCATCGCTTCGCGTGGTGCGGCGGGGGTACGTGATCGAGTACCAAGCGGTGGACAACATCCCGCCGGAGATCAAGATCCTCTACCCGGAAGCCGACGGCAGCACCGTCGTCAACGAGCAGCCCGTGTCGATCACGGTGGAGGTCCCCGCCCCCGACACGGCCGAGGTTCGCATCGCCGGAAAGCCGGCCGAGCGGGTCGGGTCGAGCCAGGTCTATCGGGCCGAAGTTCCCCTGTCCGAGGGCGAGAACGAGATCGAGATCCGGGCGAAGGACGAGATGGGCAACGAGGGCACCGCGACGGCCAAGCTTACGCTCGACACGACGGCCCCGGCGATCGCGGCCCGCGTCAAGATCGTGATCGAGGGCGAGGTGGAACCCGGCAGCACGGTGCTCATCAACGGGCAGCCGGTGCCGGTGGACGGCGACGGGCACTACGAGACGGAGGTCCGCGTGCGCCCCGGCCAAAAGGAGATCGAGATCGTCGCCATCGACGCAAGCGGCAACAAGCGCGTCGAGAAGAAACCCCTGGGCCTGTGAACGCGACGATCCACCACGCCGCCTGCATCGTCCTGGGGCTTGCGGTTCTCGGGACGACCGGCTGCACGGGCGGTGGCGAGGCCCCCTCGGAGGACCTCGCGTCGATCCCGGACGTGCCGGCCTGCGCCGACGTGGCCGCCTGGGACGCGGACGCGGCAGCCTTCGAAGATGCGGTCACCGACACCATCGCGCGGCTACGACGGGAGCGCCGCCGCTGCGACGGGGGCCCCGCCACGGGTCGAGTGCCGGCGCTCGTGCTCGATGGGGCGTTGCGATGCGCCGCGCGCGTGCACGCCCTCGACATGGCGACCGAGGGCTTCGTGGGCCACACCGGCTCGGACGATTCTTCCCCGGAGGACCGCGTGGCGCGCACGGGCGCCACGATGTTCGCCGTGCACGAGGCGCTCGTCGCCGGGGCCCCCACCCCCGCGGCCGCGGTGGACCTGTGGCTTTCCGATCCCGAGGACTGCACCGCCCTGACCGGCGAACGGTTCGATCGCCTCGGCGTGGGGTACGCCGCCGGTCCGACCGGGCCATCGTCGGGCACGCTCGTCGCGGTCCTCGGGCGCAGTTCGCCCGAGGAGACCACCGGCACGACCGGCGCCGGTTCGACCGCTTCGACCGGGGGGTGAACGCGCCGGCGCGGTCCCCCGCGGCGTGTCGGGCCGGTGGCGCACCCGGCCCCGTCCGGCCGGGCGCGACGGCCGGCCGATCCCCGGTCCGCGACCCGGGCCCGCCGGCCCCGCGCGGCCCGCGACGGCCGAAGGACGCGACCTCTCCCCGCCCGTCCGAGCCCCCCGCGGCCGCGTCCTGCCTCAGGCGCCCGACCGCCGGCGGCGCAATCCAAGGAGCAGCAGGGCCCAGCCCCCTCCCATCGCGGGAGCCACCGACCGGCACCCGCAGCCGCCGCCCGACGAGGCCCCCGCGCCCCCGGTGGTCTCGCCGCCGGCCGTCGGCTCGCCCCCGGAGCCGCTCGAATCGCCCCCGAAGGTCCCGGCGCCCGTGGTGGTCGCACCCGCGGACCCGCCGCCGCCCGTCGTTCCGCCGCCGGTCCCGCTCGTTTCGCCGCCGCCGCCGGTCCCGCCGGTCCCCCCCGTCCCGCCGGTCCCGCCGCCCGCGTCGCACTGCTTGAACCCCTCCTGAATCGGCCAGGCGGGCGTCCCCGGGTCGCGGTACTCGTAGGCCCCGATGTCCACGGCGCCATCGTCCCGCGGCTTGCAGTCGAAGTCCTCGGCGGGCACGGCGGCCGGATCCCCTGCGTCCACGAGAGGCCCGCCGGCCACCGGATAGAAGTTCATGTTGGCCGCACCCTGCACGGCGGCCTCCACCGTCCCGACGTCCACCGTCCCGCCCGGCGCCCCCGCGACCCCACCGGCGACGGCGTTGCCGCCGAATCCGGCGCCGCCATCGCCCCCCACCAGGTTCACCGCCATGCCGCCGGGACAGAGCAAGGCGTTGTTGCGCACCTCGATGTTCCCCGCACCCAGGGCCCAGTCGTTGCCCTTCAGGCAGGTGCCCCCGGGATCGTACACGGTGTTGCCCACGATCCGGAGGTTCTCCACCTGCTCACCCTGGGACGGTTTGGCGTGGATCCCGTAGCCGCCGACGTCGAAGACGATGTTGTTGCGCACGACGACGTCCCCGACGGTCTGGATTCCGTTTTCCACCACGCGGAACACGACGTTGCCCTCCACGACGTTCGCCGCCTTGTTGCCGACGGTGTCGTAGAAGATCAGCGCCGGGAACTTGACGTCGTGGATGACGTTGTGTCGCACCACGTTGCCGTACGAGCCCGTCTTCACCTCGATGCCGTCGCCCTGGGTCCCGGCGGTCGTGTCGTGGCAGTAGTTCCACTCCACCACCGAGTCGAAGAACTGGCAGTCGTCGTCGTTGCAACCGAGGTACATGCACTCACCGGGCCCGCCGCCCTGGCCCGTGTTGTAGATCTCCACGCCGCGGATCGTGACCGCCTCGCACACGTTGCCGGGGCGGTTGCACGAGATCCCCACGTCGGCGATGTCGTGAATGACGACGTCCTCGATCGTCACGTGATCGCACGAGCCGAGCCGGATCCCGTGCGAGCCTCCCTCGATGGTCAGGTTCCGCAGTGTGAAATAGCTTCCGGCGATGTTCAGCGTATTTTGGGACCCATCCCCGAGGATCGTCACCTGCGCTCCTTCGGCACCTTGCACGACGATGGGCGCCTGGGCCGTACCCGCCCACGTAAAGTCCGTAAACCCCATCGGCCCGTAGGAGCCCTCTTGGATCGTCACCACGTCGCCCGCCGAAAGCCCCGACAGCACCGCCTTCAGATCGTCTCCGGGCATGACGTCGATCGGAGCCGAGAGCACCAAGAGTGGAAGGAGCGACAACATGGGTCGAAGCTATCACAGCGAACCGCCCCCCCCGTCCCACGGATCCCACACCGCCCCTCGTTCGAGCTTCCGTCGCACCGTGCCGTGCCGCCCCGGCCGGGACCACCGTTGCTAGACTCGCTGCGCCGTGCCCCTTCGCGCCCTGCTGTCGATCCCGTTGGGCTGCGCCGCCGTGGGGGCGTTCGAGCTGGCGGCCGTGCAGCCGCGGCTCGGGTTCGGCGCCGCGCGCCTGCTCCACGCCGTGCTCGGGACGGCCCTGGCGGGGGCGTGGGCGGCCGTGTTGGCCGCCCTCGTGGCCTTGCTGCTGGCGCGAACCGGCCGATCCGCCGACCGGATCTTCGACGCGCTCCAGAGCCCCACCTCGGCCGGGGCCTTCTCGGTGGCGTTCGTGGCGGCAGCCGCGGCGGCCCGTCTCGTACCGGCGATCGTACTCGGCCTGGAGGACCACACCCTCGACTTCGTGGAGGTCAGCGCCCAGATTGGCACCTTCGTGGCCCTGTGCGCGGTCGCGGCGCTCGTGCCCGCGTGCGTGTGGACCGCTCGCTTCGCCGCGCGCCGGCTCGACCGGCGGCGCGCGCGCCTCCTGGCGCGGCTGGCCATGACCGCCGTGGCCGCCGAGGTGCTGCAGGCCGCAGCCGCCGGCCCGTTCGTCCTCAAGTTCGGGCTCGTGCTCGCGCCGGCCCTCGCAGCCGGCGCCGCCCTCGTGGCCGCGGTCTGGCTGCCGGGACGGGTCCGCCCCACCCGCCGCCGGCTCGCGGGTCTGGCCGCCGGCGTCGCGGCCTACCTGGCCGCGGGGCTGTCGGCCCACCGCGACGACCGCACCCGCGCCGCCATGCTGCACGAGACCCGGATCGTCCCGGGGATCGTGGATCTCGGGCTGGGCGTCTTCGACCGCGACGGGGACGGCGCCCTCCCCGCCTGGCTCGGTGGCCCGGACTGCGACGACACGAACCCACTCGTCGCGCAGCACCGCTTCGAGATCCCCGGCAACGGCCTCGACGACAACTGCCACGGCGGCGACGCCCCCCCACGGCGCGAGGTCGAGGTCGGGCCGTCGCCCGCCGGCCCCCGCCCGCACGTCGTGCTCGTGACCATCGACGCCCTCGGCGCCTACGCGCTGTCCGACTTCGGCGCCCCCTTCGATACGATGCCCAACCTCGAGGCCCGCGCCCGCCGCGGCCGCTGGTACCGCCGCGCCTACGCACCGGCCAACCACACCTTCTTCTCGATGGTGGCGCTGTTGTCCGGGCAACGTCCCGAGCGCCTGCGGATCGGGCCGCACACCCAGCACGTGCGGTTTTCCTTCTGGCTGCCCCACCGCATGCGCCAGCTCGGGTACCGGACCGTGGCGGTCCAGCCGCCGCTGCTGGGCGACCACCTGCCCTTTTCCGAGTTGCGGTTCGACGAACTCTACATCGGCCCGTGGGACTACGACGCCCGCAACCGGGGCGGGACGGCGCGCCAGCGGGTGGACCTCGTGGACCACCTGTTCGACGACGGCCCGCCCGATCGCCCGATGTTCCTGTGGATCCACCTCTACGACGCCCACGCCCTGCACGAGGCCCACGAGCGTTTCCCCGGCTCCGGCACGAAGAACGCCTACTACGAGGAGCTGTTCTGGATCGACCTGCAGCTTGCGCGCCTGTTCGCCGTGCTCGACGAGCACCTGGGCGACGACAAGATCCTGGTGGTCACGAGCGACCACGGCGAGACCTTCGGCGAGCGCGGGGCCTACGGCCACGGCCACGGCCTGCACGAGACGGAGATCCACGTGCCGCTGCTGCTCGAAGGCCCGGGGATCGAGCCGGCGCGGGTGGAGGCGCCGTACCCGACGGGCGGCCTCGTCGCCACCCTCCTCGCCCTGCTGGGCCAGCCCCCCGAGCCTGCGATGCTGTCCTATGGATCGCTGCTCGACCCGCCCCCGCCCGCGGTCGTGGTCGAAAACCCGTTTACGGGCGACGAGCGCCGGTACGATGCGGCGGTGGTGACGGCCGACGACAAGCTCCTCGTCCACCGCACGCGCGGCACGTCCCTGTACGTGGACCTGCGCTCGGACCCGCACGAGCGCCACCCCCTCGCCGACCCCGCGCCGCCCGACCGCCTCGCGGCGCTCGAGGCCCTGCTGTGGCGCACGCTCGACCATGCGCGCCCCGGCCCCGGCGATGCGACACCGTAACGACCGTCACGAGCCCGGGGTTCCTCCAACGTGGCTCGGGCGGCGGCGGCCCCGGTTGCAACGGCCGGCCGGCGAACCGCGACCGCGCCGCCGTGCCCGTCCCCGGGTTCCGCCGCTCCACCGCCGGGCCTCCAGGGGGTCCGCCGCGCGCGGGGGGCACCGACGGCGGACGTGGACCGGCGGCCGCGGGCGCGGGGCACGACGCACCGGCCCGGCGGGCACGGGTCAGCCGCCCGCGTCCGCGTAGACCTCGTCCACGACCTCGGACGACCAGGGATCGAGCACGCCGGCGTCGGCGAGCAGGTCGAGCCCCACGTACCGGTCGCGGATCTGGCGACAGACCCGCAGCGTCCGGCGGGCATGGTCGCGGTCCACGCCGAAGGCGGCGGGGCTCGTCGGACAGCCCGCCGCGCGCAGGGCCGCCTCGATCCGCCGGGCGGGCATGAACGCCTCCGCGAGGACCTGGGCGAGCGCCGGCCAACCTTGGGCGATGCGCCGGCGCTCCGCCTGCTGCGCCTGGCCGATGCGTTGCTTGCGTTCGAACTGCGCCCGGATCTCCGCCACGATCGCCGGCGGCAAGGTGGGGTGCTCGCGGTCGAGACGGTCGAAGCGCCGCGGATCGAACGGCGCGGCGCGGTCGAGCAGCGCCGGCACGTCGGCCGCCAGCAGGCGCTCGAACAGGCGGGCCGACAGAACGGTCGCCACCCCCACCTGGAGGCCGTGCAGCGCCCGCGGCAGCGCACCGGCGGCGAAGCGCTCCATGTCCCAGTAGTGGCTTGCGAGGTGCTCGCCTCCCGAGGCCGGCGACGAGGACCCCGCAAGCGCCATGGAGAACCCGGACACGACGATCGTCCGCATGAGGACCCCGAGCGCCGCCGGGTCGCGCGAACCGACGAGGTGCGCGGCGTCGAGCAGCCGCTCGAAGGCGCCGGCCAGCAGCTCGGCCGGACGCGGATCGTACGGCGCCCCCCGCAGGTGGTGCGCCAGCAACCAGTCCATGTGGGAGTACGGCTTGCTCGCCAGGTCCCCGAAGCCGGCCCGGTTCATCTCGGGCGGCGCGGCGGCGAGGATCGCCGGATCGGCGAAGACCGCCTCGGCCATGTGGGCGGGCACGGTGCGCTTGACTCCGCGCGAGAGCACCGCCGCGATGGCCGACGTGTAGCCGTTCATGCTGGCGGCCGTGGCCACGACGGCAAACGGCTTGCCCCGCCGGGCCGTCGCCAGCTTGACGCAGTCGCACACGGTCCCGCTGCCCACGGCGACGACGGCGCCCGCCCCCGCGACGGCGGCCTCGACCTGCGCCACCGTCTCGTCGTCACACACCACCTTCGCGCGCCCGGCCCGCGGTTCGAGGACCACGACCTCGACGGCCCGACCGCGCCGCGCGAGCGCGGTGGCGAGGGCCTCGCCGGCCGCGCGGCGCGTGTTCACGTCGCACACGATCGTGGCCTGCGCCGGTCCGCCGGCGGCAACGTGCCCCGCGGCCCGCTCGATGGCCCCGGGCCCCACGTCCACCCGCCGGGTCACCCGTCCCCCGAGCCGCGGCGCATCCTCGGCAAGCCAGGCGAGCGCACGCGCGACGGCCTCGTCGAGCCGCCGCGTGGCGGCCGCAAGGTCCCCCGCGCCGGAGCCGGTCGGATCGGTCATGGCCCGCAACCGTGCGCCCGCCGCCGCGCGGTTGCAACCCACCGGCCCCCGCACGAGTCTCCCGAAGCGGTGGCTCGTGGTAGGGTTGCATGATGCGCAACCTCCTCGCCGCCCTCACCGCCCTCGTCGCCTGCAACGCGCTTCCCGGCATGGGGACGAGTTCCGACCCCTGCAAGACCTACTTCGAGGAGGCCGAGGCCTGCGCTGCCAAGAAGGAGGGCGTCGCAGCGGACGTCCTCCGCAAGACGGCCACGGAGACCAAGAAGAACCTCGAACAGAACGGCAACCCCCTGGCCGTGTCCAAGACCTGCGAGGTCCTGCTCGAAACCCTGCGTAAGGACCCGGCCTGCGCTCGGGCGGAGGGCTCGGCCGAGAAGAAGTAGCCCCGCCACGAGCGATCTTGGCGCCTGGCCGTGGTCGGGCGAGAGGTCGTACCGTCCCCGCCGTGCGACGCCCCCGCCCCCTTCTCCTGCTCGGTGCCGCCTCGCTCGCCGCGTGCGCGAGCCAGCCGCCCACCACCCCCGCCGCGCCGGCCGCCGAGCGCTGCACCGCCACGACCGGTCCGACCGCCCCCAGCCCCCGGGCCCCGGCGGAAAAGCCCCCCCTCGACG
>JALSIN010000402.1 GCA_026989935.1 Polyangiaceae bacterium
ACGCCTGCCTGTCCACCTGTCTGACCGCCACCTGCGGGGACAACGTGGTCCAAGCGGGGGTCGAGGAGTGTGACGACGGCAACGACGTCAACGACGACAACTGCACGAACATGTGCACGAACCCCGTGTGCGGCGACGGCATCGTACAGCAGGGCGAGGCCTGCGACGACGGCAACCAGAGCAACGCCGACATGTGCACCAACGACTGCGCCTTGCCCACCTGCGGCAACGGCGTCGTCGAGGGGACCGAAGAATGTGACGACGGCAACATGGACGAAACCGACGACTGCCTGTCCACCTGCGTGGCGGCTTCCTGCGGCGACGGGTTCGTGCAGGCCGGCGTCGAGGCGTGTGACGACGGCAACGACGTCAACGACGACAACTGCACGAACGCCTGCACCCTCCCCACCTGCGGCGACGGCATCGTACAGCAGGGCGAGGCCTGCGACGACGGCAACCAGGACGACACCGACGCCTGCACGAACAACTGCACCCTCGCCGTCTGCGGCGACGGCATCAAGGCCGCCTGGGAAGGGTGCGACGACGGCAACCAGGACAACACCGACGCCTGCCTGGCGACCTGCATTCCGGCCACCTGCGGCGACGGCTTCGTCTGGCAAGGTCAGGAGGCCTGCGACGACGGGAACACGACCAACAGCGACGGCTGCAACGCCGACTGCCAGCCGTCCGGCTCGATCATCGTCGAGACGACCGTGGACGTAGGCGACGGGGACCTCGCCTACGGGGTCGCAGAACTACAGGATGGATCGGGCGACATCGTCGTCGTCGGCCAGGTCACCTCGGGCAACCCGACCACGCGGCAGGGTTGGATCGCCCGCTACGACAGCAACCTGAACCTCCAGTGGAGCCAGACCGTTCCAAATCCGAATGGCGATCTTTGGTTCCGCGGGGTCACCTACGTGAACATCACTCAGACGATCGCCGTGGTGGGCACCAGCTTCAGCCCTGGCAGCACCGAGCACGATCTCGTGGTGTACAACTACGATGCGGACAACGGAACGGTATCGTGGAGCAACACGGTGAGCCTCGGCACGGCCAATGTCGAGGGCTACGCCGTTGCAGACTGTCTGGACGTTCTTGTCGTCGTCGGCCGGGCGGAAAATGGTGCGGTGGGCTACGACGGTGTCCTCGCCTACTTCGATGCCCTGACTGGGATGATGTACGGGGTTCCTGAAATGTATGATGTCGGCGGTGGTGATGACGCGCTGCACGCAGCTGCATGCGACGTCTTCAACACCAACATCTTGGTCGTCGCCGGCAACGATGGCAACGGGAATGTCTGGGTCCAGGCGCACAGCCCGATGACCCCTCCCATCTGGGCCGTCACGCCCTCCCTCGGTGGCTCGGCAACGGCCTGGGACGTCGGCATCTACACCGGGCAAGACCCGAACTACGTCCGGGTGGTCGGCGAGGTCGGATTGCCGTCCGACGTGTGGATCGGGACGTACGATCTGTCGAGTGGAACCCAGATGGCCTCCGTCACGTACGACGGCACCGACATGCTGGGCGACATGGGCCTGGGGCTCGCCCTCACACCGAACGGGGACTACGTCGTCGCGGGCGGAGAAGGCACCAATGCCACCTCGTTCGACATCCTCGTCCAACGGCGTAACGCGAGCGACAACGTCTTGTGGACGCAGCTCTTTGACGGGCCCACAAGTGGCACGGACGAGGGACAGGACGTCGCCTACCTCACGTGGGACAACGGGAACTTCGTCGTCGTCGGCCGAAAGGAGGTCGGGGTCGACACGTCCGATCTGTGGATCGCAAAGGTGCGCCCGTAGCCCGTCACGCGGGAGACCGTCTCCCATCCTCCCCCCCGACCACGGCCGCACGCGCCGCGGTCGGGGGCTTTTTCGTGCGCCTGCGCGGCCGCAGCCGCAGCCGGCCCGGCCCGAGCGACCAGGCCATGCCGCGCCTCCTTCGCTCGAACCCGCCTCCAACGCCAAGGGGGCGCGGGGCCATGGGTGCACGACAAGCCCACAGGGGACGCGAGGCTAGCGGGCGTCGTCGAGGACGGCGCGCATGGCGGCGACCACGTGGGGGGGGACGGGTTCGTTCCACCAAAGGGCCTGGGCGCGCACGGCCTGGTGCAGGAGCATGGGCCGGCCGTCCTGGGCGGCCCGGCCGGCGGCGCGGGCCCGTTCGAGCAGCGCCGACGGCCGGGGACCGTAGGTGAGGTCCACGACGGCGCCGCCGGGCGCGAGGTCTTCGGGGTCCACCGGCGCCGGAAAGGCGGCCGGGCCGCCGTCCATGCCAACGGGGGTGGCGTTGACCAGCAGGTCCGCGCCCCGCAGGACCCGGGGGACCGCGTCCCAGCCGGTGGGCCGCACGCGCTCGAAGGCCGGCAGCCCCGCGGGCCGGCGCGACACCCACACGATCCGGGCGGCCGTCCCGGAGGTGCCCAGGGCGTCCACGACCGCGCGCGCGGCCCCGCCCCCGCCGAGCACCACCGCGCGGTCGAAGGCGTCCCGCCCGAGCGCCCGCAAGCCGTCCAGGAAGCCCGCGCCGTCCGTGTTGTGGGCCGTAACGCCCCCGCTGCCCATACACAGGACGTTCGCGGCGCCGATCCGGCGGGCCTCCGCGCCGGCCCGGTCGGCCAGAGCGAGGGCGCGCCGCTTGTGGGGCACCGTGACGTTCGCACCGCGAAACCCGAGGTCGCGGGCGCTGCGGACCGCCCGTGCGAAGGCACCCGCCGACACACGCACGGCCAGGTAGACCCCCGGTCGGCCCCAGGCCACAAGCCCCGCCTCGTGCATGGCCGGGGAACGCGAGTGGGCGACCGGGTCGCCGAACAGGACGAAGGCCGGGCGTGTGGGCTCGGCGGTGGGGCGCGGGGCAACCACGGTTGCCTACCAGGATGCCAGCCCACCCCCGAAAACGCGCGCCCCCGGGCCCGCGTGGGGCGCGGAGGCGCGGTGCGAGGGAAGGGACTCGAACCCCCACGGCCAGAGGCCACACGGACCTGAACCGTGCGCGTCTACCAATTTCGCCACCCTCGCTTGGGGGTCGGCACCATAGGGCCCGGCGCCGGCTCCGTCAAGGGGCCCGTGGACGCGGCCGACGGACGGGCCGCCCGCGTTTCGCCGGACCCCGACGCTTGCGCGCGGGCATGGCCCCGGGGCGGCGGCCGGCCGTCGCTCGAGTCGGCCCGCGGGGCCCCGCCGCCACCGCGACGAGGCCCCCCACCCGATCCCCTCGGCCGACCACGCGGTCCGGGCCCGCCTCAACCGTCGTCGCCCTCGTCGTCGGCCTCCCAGGGCTCGTCGAGCGTCTCGACGACCACGCCGAACCCGCCCCCGCTGCCGGGCGTCCCCGGCAGACTCGACGCATCCGTTTGGACCGGCACCGGCACGGCGATCTCCCCCGAGTCGCGCAACTCCATGGGCGTCATGCCGGACAGCTCCGGGTTGAGCTCGTAGAAGACGCGCTCGACGGCCCCCTCCTCCCCGGGGGTCCGCGCAAAGCCCTCCGGCCCGATCCCCGCACGCGCGAGCTTGGCCCGTTCGCTCCCCAGCAACCGCTCCTGCTCGACGATCCGGGCCTGGGCGGCCGACAGCATCGAGCGCGTAAGCTGCAGCTCCTCCCGCGTCTCGTCGAGTTGCTCCTTCGCCTGTTCGAGCTGGGCGAGGCTCGCCGCCAGCCGGGCGGCGTGCCGATCGGCCGCGTCGCTCATCTCCCAGATCCGCTGCTCGGCCGTCTCGAGCCGCGCGAGCATGTGCTCCTGCTCCGTCGCCCGGTAGGCGAGCTCGCGTTGGAGGCGGTCACCAGACGCGGTCGCCGACGCCCCTTCCGCCGCCGCGAGGCCGGCCCGGACCGCCGCCTGCAGCGCCGCCACCGCCGCCTGCGCCTCGGCCGGCCACGACGGATCGACGGGCATCGTCACGTACGGCCGCACCTTCTCGGGCACGTCGCCCTCTCCGGCCGCCGCCGGCCGGGCGGCCAGCTTGCGTTCGAGCGCGGCTCGTTCCACCGCGGCCGACTCGAGCCGCCCCTGCAACGACCGCCGGTCGGCCTCGGCGTCCGCCAGGGCCGCCCGAAGCTGCTGGACCTCCTCCTCCGCGGCGACGGCCCGGGCCTCGGCCGCCGCCCGTTCGGCCCGGGCCAGCTCCACCGACTCGCGCAGATCGGCCACGAGGGACGTCTTCGCCGCGAGGTCGCGCGAGGCCGCCTCGAAACGCGCCCGAAGTTCGGCGTGCTCGGCCTGGGCCGCCGACAGCCGCCCCTGCGCCTCCTCCCGTGACGCTTCGGCCACCGCCCGGGCCTCGGCCGCCGCCCGCAGCTTCACGTCGAGGTCCGCCAGCTTCGCCCGCAGCGTCTCGACGTCCTCGTCGCCCGGCCCCGCCGGCGGTGGCACGTCGCGCGCCGCGGTCTCCTCGCGCGCACGCAGGGTCGCGGAGAGCTCGGCGCGCGCCAGCTCCGCCTCGCGCAGGGCCGCCGCCAGGCGCGACGCCTCCTCGCTCTTGGCCGCTTCGGCGCGCTCCGCCAGGGCCAGCCGCTCGCGCGCCGATTCGAGTTGCACCGCGAGCCGGGCCGACTCGAGCTGCACGCGCTGGACGTCGTCGCGGGCGGCCCACAGCTTTTCTTCGAGTGCGGCGATCTCCCGGTTGCGCCGGCCCAGCTCCTCCCGCAGCCGGTCGCGATCGTGGGCCACCTCCGCGAGCAGCCGCCCCTGCTCGCCGCTCTCGGGCGCCGCCTCCCGCGCCGCTCGCAGGGCGCGCTGATCGTCGGCCAGGCGCTCCCGCAAGGCCGCCGCCTCCCCCTGGGCCCGCGAGGCCTCTTCGATCTTCTCGGCCAGCGTCCGCTCCCGCTCCGCGAGGCGTTTGCGCAGCAGCTCCACCTCGGCCTCGGCCCGCTCGGCCAGTTGCCGCACGCCCTCGCGCTCGGCGACCGCCACGTCGAGCTGCCGCCGGACCTCGTCCCGCTCGGCGGACACCCGGCGAAGCTCCACGAGAGCCTGCTCCAGCCGCCGGCTCGCCTCCGACAACTCGTCCGTCTTCGCACCGAGCGCCTGCGACAGGCGCGTCGTCTCCCGCCGTTTCTCCGCGAGTTGCCGCCGCAGTACCTCGGCATCGGCCCGGTCCCGCTCGAGGTCCCCGCGCAGCCGTTCGACCGCCTGGGCCTTCTCCGCCCGCGCCCGCTCCATCTCGGCCAGCTCCGAGGTGCGCGCCGCCAGGTCGCGGCGCAGGGCCTCGGCCTCCGCGGCGGCGGCGGCGGCGCGGTCCGACAGCGCCTCGGCCCGTTGCTCAAGCGCGCCGGCACGCGCCCGGGCGGCGGCGAGTTCCTGCGACAGGGCCTCGACGCGGGCCTCGACGGAGGCGAGCGCCGCCGCGTGCTCTTCCTGCGCCTGCTGTGCGGCCGCGACCGCCTCGTCTCGCGCCCGCAGGGCGGCGGCGAGCGCCTTCGCCTGCTCGTCCCGCGCCTGGCCGACCGCGGCGCCATCCGGACCGGGAACGGGCACCAGCGCACACGACAGCGAGACGTACGACGGCAACCGGTTCGGGGCCGCGACGGCCAGGTAGAAGGCCGGGCTCGGGTCTTCGTCCAGCAGGGACTCGACGAGGCACAGGGCCGGGGCGTCCTCGTCGGCGTCGAGGACCGGCGTGACGCTGTACCCCTCCCAGGGGATCTGCGCCAGCATCGCGACGTCCCCGAACGACGCGGACATCTCGGACTCGAGGGTCCAAAAGTCCAGATCGGACCCATCGGCGGGCGCGCGGACCACCAGCGCCCCCTCGCTGCCCAGCATACGGCGCACCATGCGCATCCGCGCGCGCCGGTCGGCGGGTGACCGCGCGGCGAACCCCTCCAGATCGAGCACGAGATCCACGGATCCAGACGCAACGTCCCGCAGACCCTCCAGGTCGAGCCACCGCACACCGATCGGCGGGTCGTCCGCAACCGGCCGGGTGGGCGTCTCGGCGAGCACGTCACGAGCCCCGGCGGCGGCGAGCCGACGCGCCCCTTCGGTCGTCTCGGGAGACAACACGACGACACGCCGACCGTGGACCCAGGGCTCGACGGCGGCATATGCGGCGAGAACGTGCACGGGGCGTGCGATGCATCATAACCGATCCCCGTCGGGAGACCCGCCTCGGCCGCGGCTGCTATGATCGGGTCGGACCGATGCCCCGCGTCGTCAAGTACAAACGGCCGCGCAAGATCAACGTGGTGACGGTCACCCTGGCCGCCCTCATCGGCCTGGCCGTCTACATGGGGACGCAGTACCTGCCCCTTTACATCCTGCGCGCCGAGGCCTATCGCGTGCTCGAGGAGACCGGCTCCCACTTCGCGGGGCGCTTTGCCCGCTACACGTCGTCGCCCGAGCACATGGACAGCCTGCGCAAGCGCATGCGCAACCAGCTTCGGATGGTGGGCGTGGACGATCCGGACGCCGAGGTGTGGATCGAGGCGGAAGGCCGCGAGGCGCGCTTTGGCGTGATCTACTCCAAGTGGATTACTTGGCCGTTCGACATCGTGCCCAAGCAGGAACGCGTCTACGAGCTCGAGCACGTCGTCCCACTGCCGCGCGAGGTGGACTGAGCAATCCTTCGACGGGTCGGTCGCACGTGCCGGTGGGCTACGGCGGCCGACCTGCGCGACGGCGCCACGGGCCGACCGGGGGGCACCCGACGGAGCCCGTGCCCCCCTTGTCCGGCACGGGATCGGCAGGGGCGCATGCATCTCGAATCACCGGGGCCCCCGGGAGCCGAAACGGGCCGGCGGGGGTCGCGTGGGACCGCCCAGCGGCCGAGGGGTCAAGGCGGCCGCCCGGCGAGGCGATGCCCGGACCGTGACGCCCACCGGCATGGCGCCGCCGTCGCGGGCGGCCCCCCTGGTGCTCGCGGCGGCCGTGGTCGGCGCTGGCGTGTCGGCCCATGCGGCCCACGACGCCATCGAACGCGCCCACCGCGCCACCGTGGACGAGGCCCAGCGCGCCGCCTTGCGCCTGGTGTCCGACGAGGCGCGGCGGACCCTGGCGGCCGCGCCACCGGCACCGGCCGCACCACCCGAAAACGACGGCGCGACGGCAAAGACGTGCAACGGGCCCGATTGCCCGCATGCGGCGGACTCTGGCGGGGAGCACCCCGTAGGCCATCCCCGGTCCCGGCGACCCGCCCGGCGCAAGGCGCGAAAGCGGCGGGCGAAGGCGAAGGCCATCCGCGAACGACGGAGGCAAGTCGAGGCCTCCGGGCCGGCCCCGCCCGCCCAGCCTGCCGCAGCACGGCCCACCCGTCCTTCGATGCAGGCGCGCCTCCTGCAGTTCCTCGCGGAGCACCCGACCATCGACGGGGTGCGCGTGCGGGGGGACGACGGGGCCCTTTCGTTCGCAGGCACGTTTCCCGAGGGTGCCTACCGGCGGGAGACCGGCCCGGTGGAGGTCGTGGCCACCGACCCGGCGGGCCTTGCGAGCGCCACGGCCATGGCGGCGATCGACGAGCGCTTCGCGCTGGCCTCGACGGTCACCATCGTGCTGGTGGGTTTCGTGGCCCTGCGGTTCCGCCGACGTCTGCTCGTGTTGTCCGAGGTCGCCCAGGGCGTGGCGGCCGGCCGGTTCGACGACCTGCCGGCCCTGTCCGGGCGAGACGAGTTCCGCTGGATCGCCGACACCCTTCGTGAGACCGCCGACCTCGTGCGAGAGCAGATCGAGCGCGTCCACGGGCGCAACGCCCACCTGGTGCGCGACCTCGCGCTGCAAGGGGACCACCTCGCCCGCCTGACCCGTTGCGCCGCCCTGCTCGTCTCGCCCGTTGCGGGGGACGACGGTCTCGACGCCGCGTTCTCGGCCCTGGTGGAAGACACGGACGCCTGCCTGGGCGTGTTGTTCGAGGCCGGATCCGACGGGGCCCTCGTGCCGCGGTCGGCCCGTGGGATGCCCCTGGCGGCCATCCGCGCCAACGCGCCTGCGCAACGGGGCTGGCTGGCGGCGGCGGGGCGATCCCGGGAGGTCTCGACGCATCCCGCGTGGACGCAGGCCCACCCCTGGATGGCGGCGGCGGGGCGCGTGGTCCCGCTCGAAGGGGTCGTGACCGTGGGGCTGCGGCACCGCGGTCGGCTCGAAGGGCTGCTCGTGCTGGCCGCCCGGCACCCCTTCCCCGAGCGTGAGCTGGGGTTCTTGCGCGACGTGGCCCGCCCCTTCGCCATCGCGATGGCAAACCGTCGCGCCTACCACACCCAGCGCGCCCTCGCCCGCACCCTCGCCGAGCGCAACGACGAGCTCGTGCGACAACGGGACGAGCTGCGCGCCCTCGACCGACTGCGCAACCAGTTCGTGGCGAACATCTCCCACGAGCTGCGCACGCCCCTGGGGGCGGTCGTGGGGTACGCGGAGTTGCTCGCCGACGAGATCTACGGGCCGATCAACGACGAGCAGCGCGAGGCCCTCGAAGGCATCCTGGAGACGGCCGCCCACCTCCTGCAACTCGTCAACCAGGTCCTCGACCTGTCGAAGGCCGATCACGAGATCGCACCGGAACCGCGCCCGGTGGACGCCCGAGCCGTTGCGGAGGAAGCCGCCCGCATGTGTGCTCACCTCACGAAGACTCGCCCCTACGACATCGTCGTTTCCGGCGCCCCCGAAGCACCGATCGTCTCCGACCCGGAGTACGTGCGCCAGATCCTGGTCAACCTCATCGGCAACGCCGTCAAGTTCACCCCCGAAGGGTGGGTCCGCGTGGAGGTCGAGCGATCCGACGACGGCGGGGTCGCGATCCACGTGCGCGACTCGGGCCGGGGCATCGCGCCCGAACACGCCGAGTTGGTCTTCGAAGCGTTTCGGCAGGTGGACCAGTCCAGTACGCGCGCCGCCGACGGTGCGGGGCTGGGGCTTGCGATCAGCCGTCGCATCGCCCGGTGCCTCGGCGGCGACCTGTCGCTCGAAAGCCGACCAGGCGAGGGCAGCACCTTCACCCTCCACTTGCCCCGGGCTTGTCCTCGCCCCGAATCCCCTCTCGAACCGGCAAAGGAAGCAGCATAACCCATGGCTCACATCGCGCTCGTCGAAGACAACCCCCACAACCAGACCATCTTCCTGGCGGTCTTGCGCCGCCGCAAACATCGCGTGGACCTGCTACCCGACGGCGAGCAGGCACTGGCTTACTTTCGGGACCACGTACCCGACCTCGTGCTGCTCGACCTCTCGATCCCCAAGATCGACGGATGGACCGTCGTCCGCACGCTGCGTGCGAGCGACGACCCGCGCCTGCGGACCCTGCCCGTCGTGGCCCTGACCGCCCACGCCATGAAAGGCGATCGCGACCGCGTGCTCGCCGCCGGCTGCGACCGCTACGTCCCCAAGCCGGTCTCCCCCCGCGCCCTCGATCGCATCGTCACCGAGGTGCTCGAAGCGCAACGCCCGGCGGCCTGACGTACGCACGGACGCAGCGCCGCGCACGATCACCCCAGGCCTCGTCGCCCCGACTGCGCTTGACGGGCCCCGACGCCGAGCGCCCGGCCCCCGCTTGCCCACGTGGCCGCCCGTGCTCTACGATGGACCCGGCCATGTCGGCGAAGCTTCTTCTCCTACGGGGTGACGGGCCGCGGGAACACGTTCTAGGCGCCTTCAACACGCTTGGCCGTCACCCCGAGAACACGATCCAGATCGTGGACCGGATCGTCTCGAAGGAGCATTGCCGGATCACCCGCGGTCCCGACGGTCGCTTCGTCCTGCGGGACGTGGGCTCCTTGAACGGCACCTACGTCAATGGCGCACGGATCGGCGAACACGTGCTGCAAAACGGCGATCAGATCGCGCTGGGCAACACGATCCTGCAGTTCGTCGAACAACCCGACGCCACCGCGACCCTGACCCGCAAGGTCACGATGATGCCGGGCCAGGTGCAAAGCCAGGTACGCAGCCGGGTGGACGCGGGCCGCCGGTTCCTGCCGGCCCATGAGATCCGGGACGGCGAAACCCTCCGCGCGGATTACGAAAAGCTGCGGATCGCCCACGAGCTGTCTCAGAAGCTCTCGCTGGAAGGCGACCTGGACAACCTCCTACAGAAGATCGTGGACGAGACGTTCGCGCTCATCCGGGCCGACCGCGCCGTCATCTTGCTGTACGACTCCGAGCAGGACGCGCTCGTCCCGCGGTACGTTCGCCAGAAGAACGAGGACGGCGAGATCCACCTGTCTCAGAGCATCCTGGAGGAGGTCAAGTCGAAAAAGCAGGCGGTCCTGAGCTCCGATGCGATGGTGGACGAGCGCTTCAAGGCGTCCAAGAGCATCATCATGCAGGGCATCCGGTCCACGATGTGCGTCCCCCTGCTCTACGACGACCAGATCCTCGGCGCCATGCACATGGACTCCACGCTGGCCACCGGCGCGTTCACCGAAAAGGACCTCCAGTTGTTTCAGGGCATCGCAACCCAGGCCGCCGTGGCGATCCAGAACCAGCGCCTCGCCCAGAACATTGAGAAGGAGGCCGCGACCCGCGCACAGCTACAGCGATTGCTG
>JALSIN010000403.1 GCA_026989935.1 Polyangiaceae bacterium
GTCGGCCGACGCCGAGTTGTCGGACGCGGGTGGTGTCCACGACGACGACCTCGTTGCCCCATTGTGCGAGGAGGTCGTGGACCGCCCAGGCGTCACGGCAGGCTTCGATGGCGACGCGCGCAGGTGGGGCTTGTGTTCCGAGGTCGCGGTGCAACTCGGAGATTCTCCGGACGGTTCGCCGGGCGACGACGGCGCCGTCGTGGACTTCGCTGAGGGTGGTCTTTCGTTTTCCGAGGTCGTAAGCTACAGTACGCATCGAGGCTCCTCCTGCTTTGGCTCCTACCACGACTGCGTCATTCGAACGCGCAGGAGTGTGCGGTTGTTCGCAGCCGCACGGAGGAGCCTCACCTTTTCGGTACATCGCCTCGGGCATCTCGACGCACACCTGTCGTACGAATCGCCCGGTCTTCGGGTCACGCGCCAGCCGGCGCCCGACTGGCTTCCGGCGCTCGTTCTCGTCCCGGGCCACATCATCGAATCTTCCCCGTAATCCCCATCGCTGGAGGCATCGAACCGCCGCGGTGTCCGTGCCGGAGCCGGTGCGTGTCCCCGTCCCCGTAACGCCCATCGCTGGAGGCACCGCCGAACCCCGGCCGGCGGGTGGGGCCGGGCGCTTCGGTGCTGCGGGGGCCGGCCCGCGGGTCCCGTCGCGCGGTCGTCGGAGGTGTGCGCACGGTGCGCGACACGTGCGGTGACCCGCGCCGTAGTCCAATGAAGCGGCTGGAGGCAGTCCGAGGGCCCGCGGGACGCGCTCGCAGGCTTGGATGAACCGTGGATGCTACCATCGCCCCATGGGAACGAAACCGATTTTTGGATCGAGGTTTGCTCGGCTCGGCTCGGCTCGGCTCGGCTCGGCTCGGGTCCTCTTGGTCTGCGGCGCGGTGTGGGCGTGTGGCTGTGGGGTCGGTCCGGGTGAGCCGATGGATGACACGGTGACGGGAACCGGGACGGGGGCGGCGGACACCGGGGCGTTCGTGCCGGATTGGAACACCTTCTTCATCGAGGAGACCACGCAGTTCCAGCCGCATCCTTCGGTGAACGGCTGCGACAACGACGACCTCAACAACGTGGGCGCACCGTTGGCATCCTCGATGTGGGAGGCGGGTTGGTCGGGGGCGTACCTGCTCAACGAGTTCGGCAGCCCGTACCACTTCGTGGATCCGCTCAAGACCGGGGGGCCCGGGTTGGACGACGCGTGGGCGGATACCCGGCGGGTGACCGTCTACGCGGGCCACGGCAACGTCAACCAGATGCAGTGGGGGGCGCCGGGGCAGACCCCGCCGCAGGGAATGCCGAGATGTTGGATTCGGCTGAATGACCATATGGCGCTCGGGACCCTCGCCGGCGACGTGTCGGCGGCTGCGATCTATGCCACGAGCTGTACGGCGCACGTGGACACGCTGGTCGATACGCTGGGGGCGGCGGGCCAGGTGGGGCAGCACTTCGGTTGGCACAACGCTCCGGCGATCCCGGATTCGATGTTGGCGCTTTTCTTCGTCGGGACCGGGCCGGCGGTGGCCGAGGACGCAAACACCGTCTCCGGAAGCGGCTTCACGAACCGTGTTGCCTGGGCCATGTTTGGGCAGCCGCGCCCCGGGTGGGGGCTCAATTCGCCCGTGTTGTACACGCCGGGGGTGAGCGAGGAGGAAGTGATCGCGCGGCACTTCCAGGCGCGGATGTGGTTCGGGATCGGGCTCGATCACGAGATCGCGGAGCCGCAGGACCCGCCGACCTTCAACTACACCTGGGTGGACAACGGGGGGAGCGCGGTCTGCGATACCGGCAGCCCGGCGGGGCCGGGGAACGGCCCTGCGCGGTCCGGTGAAGGTCCGGCGCTGTCGGGGGCCGGGGAGCCGGCGGAGGTGGCGGGGACCGTTGCGCCGGTCTACGGGCTGCAGCGTCCTCAGCGGTCCGCCCCCGAGTGGGCCCAGCGGCTGGCGCAGGCCGTGGAGGTGCTGGGATTCGACCCGTCCGCGATGGACGCGGGGCGGGTGCAGGCCTGGGCCCAGGCCGCGGTGGCGCAGCCGGACCGGGGCGTGACGGTGCGCCCGCTCCCGGACACGGCGCCGGGGGTCCGAGCGTGGGTCCACGCGGCTTTCGATGACCTTCTGGTGGTGCGGACGGATCTTCTGGACGAGGCGCCGCCCGTGGCCCTGAGCGCACCGCCGCCGCCGCTGGACGAGGGCGTGGGGCCGCTGTTGGCACGGCAGGTGATGGCGTCGGCGGTCGCGGAGGCCGAAGCCGTGGGGCTCGTGCCGGCCGGACACGATCCGGCCGAGGCCACGTTGGCGCGTTGGCGTGAGTACGCGAGCCGAGGGGCCGATGCGAAGGCCGAGTGGGTGCAGGAGTTTCAGTTCACGCTGGTGCGCCAGGTGGACGGGCTCGACGTGCTCGACGGCGGGATGCGGGTGGGTGTGCACCGCGACGGGGTCGTGTCGAGCCTGCGGGTGACGGGCGTGGAGGTGGTGCCGGCGGGCCCGCTGCAACCGGTGCAGGTGGATCTGGAGGCGGCGGTCGCGGCGTTGTCGTCGTGGGAGGCCGACCGGCTGGGAAACCCGGGGGTGTGGGTGGAAGCGCTGCGGGTGCGGCTCGGGGTGGCGCTGTCGCCCCGGGCGCGGTCGGGCGCGGTGGAACCGGCGGTGGTGGTGCACTACGTGCTGGCGGTGCCGGATGCGTCGGGGCGTGTTCATCCGAGCCGACAGAAGGTGGCGGCCGTGTCGCTCGACGGGTCGGCCGTGAAGGTGTTGTTTCCGGTACGCGTGACAGATCCGGGGGCACGATGATGGTGCGGTGGTCCGGGTGGCGCCGCGCGGCGCTGGCGGCGTGGCTGGTGCCGGCGGGCTGTGCGGCGTCGTCGGAGGGGCCGTACTGCCAATGGGAGGAGGACGAGGTGGACCTGGACTGGAACTTCGGTCTTCCGGGGACGGAACGGACGCCGCGGAAGGTGCTCGAGGGGCTCACGCGACGGTATCGCGGCACGCTGACGTGGGGGGACGGGGGAGCGTGGTTTTCGACGGTGCCGACCGGCGAAACGACGGGGTTTACGTCGCAGGTGTCCTACGAGGGGCGCGTGCGCTGGCGGCGTGACCCGACGGCGTCGGGGGGAAAGGCTTCTTTGGACTGTCAGGCGTCGTTGTTGTTCGACACGACGATCTCGATGACGACAGACGATGGGCTCATCGACGATACGTGGCCGGCAACCATCGACTACGTGCTGAGCGGATATGACGGGGTCACCCATGACTTCGGTCCGGTGTACCAAGTGGCCGAGGACCGCCTTCAGATCGAGGCGCGCCCGGATGCCCCCCGTCGCATCGGTGCGATCGAATACCGGCCGCACTTGTCCTGGCTGAACCTCGAGAGCACGCATCCGGAGGCGAACTTCGTGCACAATGGGTGGATCTTGCTCGTGGCGGAGCTCCTGGACGAGCAGACCGGTGAACCGCTGCCGTACACCGGCCTGGCCTGGCAGGTGGCCCAGTGGCAGGCCGTGATTCCGGCGGTCCCAGATCCCGGCGCGGCGCCGTCGGACGCCATGCGATGAGCCGCATTGGGACCGGCCACGAACCCCACGTCGGGTCCTGGCGCGGGTACGGCCTTCGCCGTGCACGAGGTACGGGCCGACAGGGTTCCGCCCGAAGCCGGGCATGGCCGGGGGGGCCGGCCTCCGGGGGTGGCGCGGGCGGCCGGGGCCGCCGTGTCGCCGTGCCGGTGTCGGTGCGCGTCCCTGTTCCTACCCCCGTAACCGCCAGCGCTGGAGGTCACGCCCAGCGCCGGCCGGCGGGTGGGTCCGGGCGCTGGGGTGCTGCGGGAGTCCTGTCGCACGCCACCTTGGGGGCCGGTCCTCGGCTGGGCCGGGGAGTGAGGCGGAACTCGTGGGTCATCGGCCAGCCTGCGGGCCGGCCCCCAAGGCCTCCGCCGCGCACCACCCGCGGGCCTTGGCCGTTTGCCGGGCATCGGGGTGGGGCCGGTGCCGGCCTCTGGGGTGGCGTGGGGGGGTGACACGACCTTCGGGCGTGTCCGGGCGTCCGGGCGCCAGGCGCGCGGGGTGACACGACCTTCGGGCGTGTCCGGGCGGGGTGACACGACCTTCGGGCGTGTCCGGGCGTCCGGGCGCCAGGCGCGCGGGTCGTTGACACGACCTTCGGGCGTGTCCGGGCGCCAGGCGCGCGGGGTGACACGACCTTCGGGCGTGTCCGGGCGTCCGGGCGCCAGGCGCGCGGGTCGTTGACACGACCTTCGGGCGTGTCCGGGCGCCAGGCACGCGGGGTGACACGACCTTCGGGCGTGGTCGGGAGCGGGGAGGATGTCAACTTTGTTGACATAACAATTGAGTTGAAAAAATCGCCAATAATGTTGTCATACGGGGTGGTGGACGGCGGTCTTCCGCAGAGCCTTCGGGAGCGCCTCTCCCGCGTTCGGCCTCTTCCTGGGGGGCAGGGGGGCGTGATGGTCGCCACCTGCCGCCGGACGCGGCGGGAGGTGGTGGTCAAGCGGGCGGCCGCATCCGACCCGGCCACGGCCCTCGCCCTTTCCGTCCTGCGCGACGTGGCCTGCCCGCACCTGCCCGAGATCGTGGACGTGGTTCGGGACGGGGCGAACACCTGGGTGTTGACCCGCTACGTCGAGGGGCGCCCCCTTGCGAGCCGACTGGCCGAGGAAGGGCCGCTGGAGGTGCCCGATGCCCTGTCCGTGGGGCGGGCGGTCGCGGCCGCCCTTGCGGCCCTCGACGAGGCGGGCACGCACCACGGGGACGTAAGCCCCGGCAACGTGGTGATCGGCGCCGGCGTCGACGCCGGCCGGACGGTGCTCGTGGACCTGGGGTGCCTCGGAAGCCTGGGCGTAGGCACCCCCGGCTTCCTCGCTCCGGAGGTCCTCGCCGGCGGCGGCGGGGGCCCGGCGGACCTGTTCTCCCTGGGCGCGCTGGTCTACGCCGCCCTGGCCGGCCGGCCGCTGGTGCGCGCCCCGGACCGCCTCGCCGCCCTGACCCGCCGGGCCGTCGAGCGGGCCGTCGAGCGCCTGGCCGCCCGCCGTTCGATGCCGTCGGAGTTCGCGGACCTGCTCGTGCGCCTGCTCGACCCCGACCCCCGCGCCCGCCCGCGCTTCGTCGGGGGCGTCGCCGACCGCCTGGGGTCCCTCGCCGGCCCCCTCACGCGCCCAGGGGGCCCTCTCGTGCCATCGCGCTGGCCCTACGTGGGGTCCGCGTCGGCCCTGGTGCAGGCCGCCCCCGCGCCCGCGCGCGTCGTGCTCGTCGAAGGGCCGCCCGGCAGCGGCCGCGACCGCGCCATCGAGGAGATCGGGCTCCACCTCGCCGCCGCAGGCGAACCCGTCGAACCGCTGCCCACCGACACCCCCGCGGCCCTGGCGCGTCTTTCGTCGTCGCCGGCCGGCCGGACGTTCCTGGTGCCCCACGGGCCTTGCCCGCCCGACCGGGTCCGGGCGCTCGCGCTGGCCGCCCCGCCGGGCGTTCGGGTCTTTGCCGCCGCCGACCCGAGCACGGCCGCCGAAGTCGGTCCCGACCTCGCCGTCGCTTGCCTGTCCCTGCCACCGCTGGGGGTCGCGGAGGCCGAGTCGCTCGCCCGGGCGGCGCAGGTGGCGTCGCCGCGGGCCTGGGCCGAGGTGCTGGTTCGGACGGCCGGCGGGGCCGCCGGCCGGATCGTGCGCGTGCTGGAAGCCGCCGCCGCCGAAGGGGTCGGGACGCCGGATCCGGCCGTCCTGGGCCGCCTGTCGGCCCGAACGCGGGAGGCGATGGCGCCGGCCACGGCCCGCCGCGTACTGCGGGCGGCATTCGGGGTCGGCGATGCCGCATCCCTTTCGTCCGATCTAGTGGTGAATGGTGAACCCACCGCCGCCGCGGTGCTGGCTGCGCGCCGGGTCCTGCCGGCGGGCGAGCGGCGGGCGCTCGCCGAGGCGGCCCGCGCCACCGCACAGGGACCGTGCACGCCCCTGGCCGCTGCGGAGCTGGGGGACGATGCGGCCCTGGCCGCCTGGCTGGAAGGGACCGCGCGCCCCGAGCAGGCGCCCGCCTTCGCGGTGGTCGTGGCGATGGTGGACGAGCGCCCGCGGGAGGCCGTCTCGGTGGCGGTCCGCCGGCGCGTGGCGGAACGGCAGCTCGCGGCGGGGGCGGCCGAGGCGGTTCTCGACCTGATCGGCCCGGACGAGTCCGACGGCGCCGCCCGCATCGTCCGCGCACGGGCCCTGCTGCGTCTCGGGCGAACGGCCGACGCGCGGACCGCCGGGGAGACCCTGGCGGCCGAGGGGGTGCCCGGGGCTCGCGGCATCGTGGCGCGGGCGTGGATGGACGCGGGGGACTTCGAGGCGGCCCTTCGCTTCGCGGAGCAGGATCTCGCCGCCCCCACGGCGGACGAGGCCGACGCCGCCATCGTCGGGGCCTTCGCGGCCGTGGCGCTCGGGCGGCCTGAGGAGGCACTCGAGACCCTCGATCGATTGGAACGTGCCGTACCGGACCTGCCCCCCGCGGTCCGGGCCCGCCTCGCGCAGGTGCGGGGCGGCGCACGCTTGGTCCTGGATCGTCCGTTCGAGGCGCGCGCCGCCTATCTGGTGGCCCGGCGGGCGTTCGACGAGGCGGGCGAACTCGCAGGGCGGTCGGCCGCCGACGCGGCGCTGGCGAACCTGGCGGTGGTGCTCGGCGGCGGGGCGGCCACACTGGGGCGCACTCGCACGGCACTGGCGGAACTGCTCGCGCGCGGCGAGAAGGCTGCGGCGGTGGACCTGGCGGCGGCCCTCGTGCGCCTGTTGCTGCGGGTCGGGGATCGGGAGGGCGCGGCGGCGGCGGCCGCAGCGGTCACGACCGACCTGGAAGGGCTTTCGCCCCTGGCGCGCGCGCGCGTCGAGCGGCTGCGGGCCGAGGTGGCCTTCGCGGATGCCGCCCGCGCCGGGGGCTCGGAGGCGTGGCAGGCGGTCGGCGAGCGCCTGGCAGAGATCGGAGCGGCGCTCGAGGCGGCCGGGTCACCGCGGGAGGCTGCCGAGGCGACGGTTCGGGCGGCCACGGCGTTTGCCCGCGGCGGCTGGACGACTCGGGGGCACGCGGTGCTTGCGGCGTCGCCGGCGGACGCACAAGAGCCTGGGAGCGTCGCCGCCGTACGGGTGGCGGAGATCGAACTCGCCGCCGCCGCGCGCGATTCGGCCGGGATGACGGAGGCCCTCGACCGCCTGCGCGCCCTGGGTGGGCCTGGCTTGCTGGCCGCCCGCGGGCGCGTGGACCTGCTGGCGGACCTGGCGGCGGCCGTGCACCGTGCGGCCGCGTCCTTCGGTCTGCCTGCGCGCGTGCGTGCGGCGGCGCGCGCGTGGGAGGTGGCGGCGGAACGACGCCTACAACAGGAGGACGAAATGACAGATATGGACGAAATCGCGGGTGCCGCGATCGAGGATCTGCTGGGTGCCGTCGAAGGCGCGGTGGCGGGCGCGGCGCCCGCGATGGACCGGGACCCCTCGCCGGAGCACCTTCGGCTCGAACGGCTCGAGCGGATCGTTCGGATCTTCCGGCGTCTGGCCCACGAGGAGGACGCCGGCCGCCTCCTCGAGCAGATCGTGGACGCGATGCTCGACGTCACCGGCGCCGAGCGCGGCGCGGTGGTGGTGCGCGACGCGGACGGGGGGACCCAAGTGGTCCACCGCGGACTGGGCGAGGCGAAGGTGGCGGCGTTGTCGCGCTCGATCCTGCGCCGGGTGCTCGACGACGGCGAGTCGGTGATCACCGTCGATGCCATGGAAGACGCGCGCTTCGAACGTGCGCACAGCGTAAGTCACCTCAACCTGCGCTCGGTCCTCGCCGTCCCGATGCGCTTCCGCGGCGAGGTACTCGGAGCGGCCTACGTGGACCATCGCCTGCGCCGCGGACACTTCGGCCCGGACGATCTCGCGGACGTGGAGGTGTTCGCGGATCTCGCGGCCACGGCGGTGGCCCACGCGAAGACGCTCGCGGACCTTCGGCGCAAGGCCGAGGCCCTCGCCGCCCGCGAGGCGGCCCTCGGCGAGCTGCTCGCGGCGCGCGAGGCCGAGGTGGAGGGGTTGCGCGCACGGGCGGCGAAGGAAAACGCCGACGGGCCCCTGGCGGCCATCGTGGGCGACGCCCCCCCGATCGCGCGCATGAAGCGGATGATCCGGCGTGTGGCCTCGTCCGACGTGCCGGTCGTCATCGCCGGCGAGAGCGGGGTCGGCAAGGAGGTCGTGGCGCGGGCGATCCACGCGGCGGGCGGGCGCGGTGGCAAGCCTTTCGTGGCCGAAAACTGCGGGGCGATCCCCACGTCGCTGCTGGAGAGCATTCTGTTCGGGCACGCCCGCGGCGCCTTCACCGGGGCGGACCGTGCCCGGGCGGGCCTGTTCGAGGCCGCCGACGGCGGCACGTTGTTCCTCGACGAGATCGCGGAGCTGCCCCTCGACGTGCAGGCGAAGCTCCTGCGCGTGCTGCAGGAAGGCGAGGTGCGGCGGATCGGGGAGACGAAGCCGCGCACGGTGGACGTACGGATCCTCGCCGCCACGAACCGGGATCTCGAAACGATGGTCCGAGAAGGGACGTTTCGGGAGGACCTGTTCTACCGGCTCGACGTGGTCCGGATCGAGGTCCCCCCGTTGCGGGACCGGATCGCCGACCTGCCGGCGCTCGTCGAGCATCTGCTCGCGCGGCACGGCGGCGGCGGTCTGCGGGTGACCCCCGAGGCGATGGCGGCGCTTTCGGCCTACGATTGGCCGGGCAACGTGCGCGAGCTGGAAAACGAGGTGCGCCGGTGGACCGTGCTGGCCGAAGGGGTGGTGACCCCGGCGGACCTGTCCCCGACCGTTCGGGCCCGCCGGCGCGGTGTCGAAGTGGCCGGTGCGGCCGGGCCCGTGCCCGAGGGGTCGCTCAAGGAGGCCGTGCACGCCCTGGAGCGGCGCATGATCGAAAGGGCCCTGGCGCGTCACGACGGCAACGTCAGCGCGGCGGCGCGGGACCTCGGCCTGTCCCGCTACGGCCTGCACAAGAAGATCGAGCGCATGGGGATCGTCCCCCCCGGCCAGGCCCCGTGACCCGCCGCCTCCGCAACGCACGACGACGGATCCGACCACCGCCACGACCACGGCAACGACCACGGCAAGGGCATGGGCGACCGGGTTGCCACGGACCCATCCCGGCCTCGGAACCGGTCCGCCCCCCGGCCGTCGAGCCCGTACGCGTGGTTGTTTCCGTCCCTGTAACCCCCGCCGCTGGATGCACCGGCGAACGGGGTCGGGTACGGGAACGAAGAGGGGGTCGGCCACGGACACCGACACGGCCACGGATGCTCGTTCCGTTCCCGGTGCACGTGCCTGTTGCTGTCCCCGTCCCCGTCCCCGTAACCACCAGCGCTGGATGCACCGAGCCGCCGCGGTGTCCGTACCGGCGCCGGTGCCCGTCCCCGTCCCCGTCCCCGTAACCACCAGTGCTGGATGCACCGAGCCGCTGCGGTGTCCGTACCGGTGCCGGTGCCCGTGCCTGTTCCCGTCCGTGTAAACCGGATCGCTGGAGGCACCGCCAAGCATCGGCCGGCGGGTGGGTCCGGGGGGGGCGGTGGTCCCGGGGGCCGGCCCGCGGGTCCTGTCGCGCGGCACCTCGGGGGCCGGTCCTCGGGCGGTCGGGCGGCGGTGCAGAGCGCGGAGGGTATGGTCCGCCCTGCGGGCCGCCCCCCAAGGCCTCCGCCGCGCGCCACCCACGGGCCTTGGAGGTTGGGCGGACATCGAGGTGCGGCCTGGGCCGGCCTCCGGGATGGGTTGAGAGGCCCGAGCCGCTGCGGTCTCCGTTTCCGTACCGGTGCCGGTGCGCGTCCCAGTTCCCGTCCCCGTCCCCGTAACCCGGAGCGCTGGAGGCACCGCCGAGCCCCGGCCGTCGTGCCCATCCCCGGACGATGCCGGGCCCGGTTCGCCGTCACCGCGCCTTCCGAAGCAGCCCCCAGGTCAGCGCCCCCGCCCGGTCAAGCGCCTGCCACAGCCGCCGCGCCTGTTCGACCGGCAACACCCCCGCCGCCTCCAGAAGCCGCACGCACGCCTTGGCTTCCTGGAGCGACCCGTGGGCCACCCTCAACAGCTGCCGCCGCCGCCCTCCCCGCGCCGCGAGCCCTTCGACGAGGTTGAGCACGGCGCTGACCACCGCCCGCCGCGTCTGGTCCGCGAGGTCGCCCACGCCCCGCACGGGTCCTCGAAGGGCGGAAAGGAGCTCGACCGCGCATCGCTCGGCGATGGTGACGGCGAGGCTGGGATGACTCGGAGGGCCCGGCGGGGTGGTTCGTGTGCGCATCGCACCCCAAGGAGATGCGCACACGAACCACCCCATAGGCCCCGGGGCTCGGTGCGGCCGCCAGCGCCCGTTTCACTCGGGCCCGGCCGGGCCTGGTCGGGTACGGGCACGCAGCCGGGTTCGGGGACGGCTACCGGCACGGCTACGGGCGC
>JALSIN010000404.1 GCA_026989935.1 Polyangiaceae bacterium
CGCTACACGACGGCCGACACGGTGCTGGCCCTCGGCCCGTCGTGGCGCTTCGTCGCCGGATATGGTGCCATGGCCGCCGTCTTCCTCCTGGCGCACTGGCTGGGACACGCCCCGCGGGCCGGCGCCCCCTCGACCGACGAGGACCTGTCATGACCACCGACGACGCGCGCACCACCTTCGATCTCGCCCTCGGCCACGCCGGCCGCAACCGCGACGCCACCGCCGCCCTCGTCAAGCGCGACGGCGTCTACGCCCCGGTCACCTGGGGCGCCCTCGTCGATCGGGTCTACGCCCACGCGGCGGGCCTCGTGGCCCTCGACCTGCCGCCCCAAAGCCGCGTGGCCATCATCGCCCACAGCCGCCTCGAATGGACGATCCTGGATCTTGCGATCCAGGCGGCCGGGCTCGTGTCGGTGCCCATCTACCCGTCGAACCTTCCGGAGGATTGCGCCTTCATGGCCGACCACTCGGACGCGGCCTTCGTCGTCACGGAGGACTCGGAGCAGACCGAGAAGTTCCTGTCGATCCGGTCGAAGATCCCGCAGGTGCGCGGCCTGTTCCAGATCGACGGCACGCCCCCCGACGATCCATGGGTGCGGCCGCTGGCGGCCCTGACCGAAGACGGCGAAAAGGTCCCCCGCGCCGACGTGGACGCGCGCCGAACGGCGGTGGCCCGTGACGACGTGTTCACGATCATCTACACGTCGGGGACGACCGGCCGCCCCAAGGGCGTGGTCCTCACCCACGGCAACGTGTTGTACGAGGCCGAGGCGGTGCACCAGATCGATCTGGCCCGCCCCGACGACGTTCAGTTCTTCTTCCTGCCCCTGGCCCACGTGTTCGCGCGCGTGCTGCAGGTGGCGTGGCTGTCCCAGGGGCACGTGCTGGCCTACGCCGAGAGCATGCAGACGATCAAGGAGAACATCCAGCAGACGCGCCCGACGATCATGGCGGGCGTGCCGCGGATCTACGAGAAGTTCTATGCCGCGGTCGTCTCCCAGGGCATGGCGGCGCCGGGGCTGGCGGGCCGGTTGTTCCGCGAGGCCTGCCGCCTGTCGGAGAAGCGGGGCGCCGCCGAGTGGGGCGGCCCGCCCCTGGGCCTTGCCGAGCAGATCGCCTGGCGCGCGCTCGAACGGCTCGTGTTCGCCAAGATCGGGGCGAAGCTCCAGGCGGCCCTTGGCGGGCGCATGCGGGCGATGCTGTCGGGCGGCGCACCGCTTTCGCGCACGATCGCCTACTTCTTCCGCGACGCGGGGATCCCGATCCTCGAAGGCTACGGTCTGACCGAGACCACGGCGGGCTCGTGCGTCAACCGCCCCGACGCCTACAAGATCGGCACGGTGGGCCAGCCGCTGCCCGGCACGGAGGTCCGCATCGCCGAGGACGGGGAGATCCTCATCCGCGGGCCGGGCGTGATGAAGGAGTACTGGAAGGCCCCCGACGAGACCGCGGCGGTCCTCGAACCGGACGGGTGGTTCCACACGGGTGACATCGGGGAGATCGACGACGCGGGTTTCGTCCGGATCACCGACCGCAAGAAAGACCTCATCGTGACGGCGGGCGGCAAGAACGTCGCGCCCCAGAAGATCGAGAACCTCATCGCCTCCGACCCGCTCATCGGACGGTGCGTCGTGTTCGGGGACCGGCGCAAGTACCTTTCCGCGCTGCTGACGCTCGATCCGGACGAGCTGGCGAAGTTCGCGAACGAGCACGGCCTGTCCGGCTCGCCGGCCGAGCTGGCCCACCACCCCCGGGTGGAGCAAGCGGTGGCCGCCATCGTCGCCCGCGCCAACGAAAAGCTGGCCTCCTTCGAGACGATCAAGCGGTGGACGATCCTCGACCGCGACCTGACCGTCGAGGACGGGGAGCTTACGCCGAAGCTGTCGGTCAAGCGCAAGGTGGTCGAGACCCGCTACAAGGACCTCATCGACGCCATGTACGACGAGTCCGTCCCCACCTGACGATCCACGCCGGCGACCGTCACCGCCCGTACAGCGGCGCCCGTGACCAGGCCGGGGGGCGGGCGAAGGCCACCTCACGGATCCGACGCCGGGCCACGTCCACGAGCAGGACGTGGTCCACGTCGAACGCCACCATGTACTCGACCAGTTGCCGCCGCGTGGCGCGATGGTCGAGCCGCCCGGCCGTCTCGCCCGACTTGAACTCCGCCACGAAGACGTCGCGCCCCCGCGCGACGATGGCGTCGGCCCGCACCCGGAAGGTGGTGGGCCGACCGTCCACGACGAGTTCCACGGCCCCCTCGGCCTCGCGTTCCAGCAGCACGAACCCGTGGCGGCGCAGCAGGCGCTCGGCGACCCGCTCCGCCCGTTTCCCGCGACGAAAGGCCCGGCGGGCGCGGATGCGACGCCGCCACCGCACGAGCACGCCCCCGAGGACGACGCCCGCGAGCGCGGCCACGAGGGGAACGATCCAGGTCGGTTCGGGCACGGGTGCGGAGGATCGTACCCCGCTCCCCGCACCCCCGGCGAAAAAACCGCCCGCCCGAGGGCGATGAGGCGCCGGACGGGCCTTCGGTCCGGGGCGTCGAAGCAGGTGGATCGCCCCGCCCGCCGACCGACCGAGCCGCCCCCGCCCCGCGCCTCCGTCGGACCGCCGGAAGGTCCCCCAGGCCCGCGTGCGACGACCGGGGGCCGATTCCGCCGGCGCAGGGGTTGACAGCCGCGCGCCTTCGGCGGACCATCGCCGGTGATGACTGACGGTCAGTCAGATCCGCGGCGACGCGCGCGCAAGACCGCCCTGCTCGACGCGGCGCGCCGGCGTTTCGCGCAGGATGGCTTCGCCGGCACGTCCGTGGCCTCCATCGTGCGCGAGGCGGGCGTGGCCCAGGGGACCTTCTACCTCTACTTCGAGAACAAGGCGCACCTGCTCGTGCACCTGCGCGCGGAGATCCTGCGGGATTTCTCGGCCGCGCTCGACCGCGCCATCGCAAGGGACGCCCCGGCCGACGCGCGGCTCGTGCAGGCCCTCGAAAACCTCTACGCCGCCGTGCGCCGCCACCGCAAGATGCTGCGGGTGATCCGGCAGGCCACCTCGGGGGACGAGATCGACCGCGTATGGGTCGAGGGGCGCCGGGTCCTCGCCGGCCCGCTGGGGCGCCTTCTGGCCGAGGGGCGGGCCGAAGGGCGGTTCGACCTCGACGCGCCCCCGTCCTTTTCCGCCCACCTGCTGCTGTCGCTGTTCGACGACCTGCTGTTCGACGCCCTCGAGTACCGCGTCCCGGCCGGCGGCCGCGCGACGCTGCGCGGCGCCACGCGCTTCGTCTTGCGCGGTCTCGGCGTCGCCCGGCCCCGCATCGACGACCTGTGCCCCTCCACTGCGAGGGCGGCATGAACGCGCACCGCTACCGATCGATCTTCCGCCCGGGCCTGTTCGACGGCGCGGTGGTGGTCGTCACGGGCGGCGGCAGCGGCATCGGCCGGTGCACCGCGCACGAACTGGCCCACCTGGGGGCACGGGTCGTGCTCGTGGGACGCAAGGCGGACAAGCTCGACGCGGTCCGGGCGGAGATCGAAGCCGACGGTGGCCGGGCCTTCACCTACGCCCTCGACATCCGTGACGAAGACGCCGTGCGGGCGGCCGTGGCCGCCATCGTGGAGGACGCAGGCCCCATCGACGGCCTGTTCAACAACGCCGGCGGGCAGTACCCGGCGCCCGCCGAATCGATCACCGCCAAGGGGTTCGACGCGGTGGTGCGCACGAACCTCACGGGCGGCTTCCTGATGGCGCGCGAGGTGTACGTCCAGTCCATGCGCGCGCACGGCGGCAGCATCGTCAACATGCTCGCCGACATGCACGGCGGGATGCCCGGGATGGCCCACTCGGGCGCCGCACGAGCCGGGATGGAGAACCTCACGAAGACCCTCGCCTTCGAGTGGGCGCAAAGCGGCGTGCGGGTCAACGCCGTCGCCCCGGGATGGATCGCGTCGAGCGGCCTCGACCGGTACGAAGGGCCCGTCCGCGCCATGATCCCGCGGCTGGCGGGCGCCGTGCCCCTGCAACGCCTCGGCACCGAGGCCGAGGTCAGCGCCGCCGTGTGTTTCCTCCTTTCGGAGGCCGCTTCGTTCATCACCGGCGCGGTCGTGCGGATCGACGGGGGTGCGTCCCTCGGAAACCGCCTGTGGCCGCTGCCCCGCCACGACCGCAGCCGCCCCTTTCAGGGGTTCCATCGCTACGAGCCGCCTCGTGTCCTCGGCGAGGGGGACGACTGACGATGCGCCTTCGCTCCAAGATCGACGTCCGCAGCGAGCCCTACGCGACCTATCGCACGGCCATGCTGGCGCGCATCGAGGCCATCCGAGCCGCCGAGCGACGCATCGTGGCGCACGGCGAGCGCGCCCGCGTAAAGTTCGAACGGCGCGGCCAGATCCTCCCGCGCGAGCGCGTCGATCGCCTGCTGGACCCGGGCCGCCCGTTCCTCGAACTGTCCACGCTCGCCGGCTACCGCATGCACGACGACGACGGGCGCGACGGTACGAGCGGCGGCGGAAGCATCTGCGGGATCGGGTTCGTCGAGGGGGTGCGCGTGATGGTCGTCGCCAACGACAGCGCGATCAAAGGGGGCACGATAAGCCCCATGGGCCTGCAAAAGAGCCTGCGGGCCCAGCGCATCGCCTACGAGAACCGCCTGCCCACCGTCTCCCTGGTCGAAAGCGGCGGCGCCAACCTCCTCTACCAGTCCGAGCTGTTCGTCGAGGGCGGTCGGATCTTCGCGAACATGGCCCGCGCCTCCGCGGCCGGTCTGCCCCAGATCACGGTGGTGCACGGCTCCTCCACCGCGGGCGGCGCCTACCTGCCGGGCCTTTCGGACTACGTCATCATGGTCCGCAACAAGGCCAAGGTGTTCCTCGCGGGACCGCCCCTCGTCCGCGCCGCCCTGGGTGAAGACGCGGACGACGAGACCCTGGGCGGCGCGGACATGCACTCCACCGTGACGGGCACCGCCGAATACCTCGCCGACGACGACGCCGAGGCGGTCGCCACGGCACGGGCCATGGTCCGCTCCCTGGACTGGCCGAAGGCCACCCGGCCGCCCGACGCGCCGCCGCCCGCCTACGACCCCGACGAGCTGTGCGGCGTGGTGCCGCCCGACCCGAAGATCCCCTACGACGTGCGCGAGGTGATCGCCCGGATCGTGGACGGCTCGGAGTTCTTGGAGTTCAAGCGCGGGTTCGGCCCGGCCATCGTGTGCGGCCACGCGGCCGTCGAGGGGCACCCGTGCGGGATCGTGGCCAACAACGGCCCCATCGCCCCGGACGAGTCGGTCAAGGCGGCGCACTTCATCCAGCTTTGTTGCCAGGCGGGTCTGCCCATCGTGTACCTGCAGAACACCACCGGCTACATGGTCGGCACGAAGGCCGAGCGGGCGGGCGCCGTCAAGCACGGCTCGAAGATGATCCAGGCCGTGGCGAACGCAACCGTCCCGCAGATCACGCTCGTGATCGGCGGCGGCTACGGCGCCGGCTACTACGGCATGTGCGGGCGCAGCTTCGACCCGCGATTCCTGTTCGCCTGGCCGAGCGCCCGCGTCGCCGTGATGGGGGGCGCCCAGGCGGCGGAGGTGATGCGGATCGTCACCCGGGCGAAGTTCGCCCGCAAGGGCCAGCCCCTCGACGAGGACGCCCTGGACAAGATGGCCGGCGCCCTGGAAGAGCGTCTCGAGCGCGAGTCCGAGGCCACCTTCGCCACCGCCCGCCTGTGGGACGACGGGATCATCGACCCGCGCGACAGCCGCCGCGTGCTCGGGTTCTGCCTCGCCACCTGCGCCGATGCGGCCCGCACCCCCCTGCACCCCAACACCTTCGGCGTCGCCCGCATGTAGGAGGACACCCATGCCGATCTTCACCGAACAACACGAACTGGTCCGCACCACCTTGCGCCGCGTCATCGCACAGGCGATCGACCCCTTCGCCGATGCGTGGGAGGAAGCGGGGATCTTTCCCGCCCACGAGGTCTTCAAGACGTTCGGCGACGCCGGTCTGCTCGGCCTGACGAAACCGGAGCGCTGGGGCGGATCGGGCCTCGATCACTCCTACGCCGTCCTGATGGCCGAGGAACTCGGCCGCTGCAAGGCCGGCGGCCCGGCCATGGCCATCGGCGTGCACACGGACATGTGTACGCCGGCGCTAGCCCGCTTCGGCAGCGACGAGCTGCGCGAGGAATTCCTGCGCCCGTCCATCGCCGGGGACCTCGTGGGGTGCCTGGGCGTCAGCGAGCCCGGCGCGGGATCCGACGTGGCCTCGATCAAGACCTACGCGCGCTCGGACGGCGACGACTACGTCATTCGGGGCGGCAAGATGTGGATCACCACTGGGATGCAGGCCGACTGGATGTGCGCCCTCGTCAACACCTCCGACGGCCACCCCCACCGCAACAAGTCTCTCGTGATCATCCCGCTGGATGCGAAAGGGGTGGAGCGTGCGCGCAAGCTCGACAAGATGGGGATGCGCAGCTCCGATACGGCGCAGATCTTCTTCGACGACGTGCGCGTGCCGAAGCGCTACCGCATCGGCGACGAGGGCGCCGGGTTCATGTACCAGATGTTGCAGTTCCAGGAAGAGCGGCTGTGGGGCGCCGCGAACGTCGTCACCGCCCTGGAGACCTGCATCGCGGAGACCATCGAGTACACGCGTTCGCGCACAGCCTTCGGCCGGCCTCTGCTCGACAACCAGTGGATCCACTTCAAGCTGGCGGAGATGACCGCGGAGATCGAGGCCCTACGCGCGCTCGTCTACCGCGCCACCGAGAAGCTCGTCGCCGGCGAGAACGTCACGCGGCTGGCCACGATGGCGAAGCTCAAGGCGGGCCGCCTGGCGCGCGAGGTGCCGGACTGGTGCCTGCAGTTCCACGGCGGGATGGGGTACATGCTGGAGACGCGGATCAACCGCCTGTACCGCGACCTGCGCCTGGTGGCCATCGGCGGGGGCGCCGACGAGGTGATGCTCGGGATCCTGTGCAAGATCGACGGCACCTTGCCGTCCAAGAGGAAGAAGGCCCCGTGAGCACCGCGCCCGCACCGACGATCCCGGAGCTTTCGGTCGTGGACGAGGGCCCGGTGCGCACGGTCACCCTCGCGCGGCCCCAGGCGAGAAACGCCCTGACCGGCCCGATGGTCGGCGCGTTGACCTCCCTCTTCCGAGGGTTGTCGGAGCCGTCCGCGGTCCGGGTCGTCGTGCTGCGCGGCGAAGGCGGCGTCTTCTGTGCGGGCGGCGACGTCTCCGACATGCTCCGCCTCGCCGGCGGGTCGGCCTCCGCAGACGAGACGGCCCGACGCCTGCGGGCGGCGAACCGGGCCTTCGGCGCCCTGCTGGAGGCCATCGAGGCGGCGGCCCCCGTGGTGGTCGCCGCCGTCGAGGGCGTGGCGCTCGGCGGCGGCCTGGGCCTGGCCTGTGCGGCGGACGTCACGATCGCCCACGAGACGGCACGGTTCGGCATGCCCGAGGCCCGGCTAGGGATCCCCCCGGCGCAGATCGCCCCCTTCGTCGCCCGGCGGGTCGGCCTCGGCGCCGCGAGATACCTGGCCCTGTGCGCCGAACGGATCGACGCGCGCCGGGCCGAACGCCTCGGAATCGTGCATATCTGTACGGACGACGTGGACCGGACCGTCGCCGAGGTGGTGGCCCGCATCCGCCGGTGCGCCCCCGGGGCCCTGGCCGCGACGAAGCGGATCCTCGCCGAATCCACCCGCCTCGACCTGCCCGCCGTCCTCGACCGCGCCGCCGACCGCTTCGTCCGCTGCGCCCAGGGCCCCGAAGCCCGCGCGGGCATGGCCGCCTTCCTCGCCAAGCAACCTCCGCCCTGGGCGGACGAGATGTCGTAGTGCCCCGCTTCTCCACCGTCCTCGTGGCCAACCGCGGCGAGATCGCGTGCCGGATCCTGCGTACGGCCCGGAGCCTCGGCTACCGCACCGTGGCGGTCTACAGCGAAGCGGACCGGGCCGCCCCCCACGTGCAGGCCGCGGACACGGCCGTGTGCATCGGTCCGGCGCCCGCGGCCGCCTCCTACCTGGACGGCGCGCGGATCCTCGAAGCCGCCCGCCGCACCGGGGCCGGCGCGATCCACCCGGGCTACGGCTTCCTGTCCGAGAACGCCGACTTCGCGGCGTCCTGCGAGGCGGCGGGCGTCGTGTTCGTCGGCCCGCCCGCCACGGCGATCCGCACCATGGGCGACAAGACGGCCGCCAAGGCCGCCGCGGCCGCCGCCGGGGTGCCGGTGGTCCCGGGCGACCTCGGCCCTTTCGACACGCCGGACGACCTCGCGGCCCGCGCCGAGGCCGTGGGCTTTCCGCTGCTCGTCAAGGCGGCCGCGGGCGGCGGCGGGCGGGGCATGCGCCGCGTGGAGGCTCCCGCCGCCCTGGCCGCCGCGGTCGCCGCCGCCGAGCGCGAGGCCCAGGCCGCCTTCGGGGACGGGCGCGTGTTCCTCGAACGCGTCGTCGAAGGCGCCCGCCACGTGGAGGTGCAGATCCTCGCCGACCGGCACGGCACCGTCCGTCACCTCGGCGAACGCGACGGCTCCGTGCAGCGCCGCCACCAGAAGGTCGTCGAGGAGGCCCCGTCCCCGGCCGTGGACGCCCGCCTGCGCCGGGCCCTGGGCGACGCCGCCGTGGCGGTCGCGCGCGCGGTGGGGTACGTGGGCGCGGGCACGGTCGAGTTCCTCCTGGCCCCGGACGGCGCGTTCTACTTCCTGGAGATGAACACCCGCCTGCAGGTGGAGCACCCGGTCACGGAGCTCGTCTACGGGATCGATCTGGTCGCCTGGCAGTTCTGGATCGCCCAGGGACGCCGCCTCGACCCGACCGCGATCCCGACCGCCCCCACCGGCCACGCCGTCGAGGCCCGCCTGTACGCCGAGGATCCCCGCGCCGGCTTCGTCCCGCAGGCCGGCACCGTGGTCGCCTGCGCCCTGCCCGAGGGGCCGGGGCTTCGATGCGACATGGGCGTTGCCACGGGTTCGGCCGTCCCACCCCACTACGACCCGCTGCTCGGCAAGATCGTCGCCTGCGGGGCCACCCGCGACGAGGCACTCCAGCGGCTCCGCCGCGCCCTGGCACACACCGTCCTGCTCGGTGTGCGGACGAACCGCACCTTTCTCGGCTCGGTGCTGGCGGACGAAACATTCACGGCGGGCCGGGCCGACTGCACGTTCCTCGACGACTTCGATCCGCCCCCCGCGGATCCGGCGGACCTCCTCGCGGCGGCCGCCCTGATCTTCCTCGAAGGACCCGACCGGATCCCCGCCCACCCGTGGCGCAACAGCGGGACGGCCCGCGCCTTCCTCGACGTGGCCGTGGACGGCGCACCGGCGAGCTGGTGCGTGGTGTTCGAGGCAGACGGCACCGCGACGGTCCACGCGGGCGGGCGGACCCGCACCGCGCGGATCCTCCGCCGCGGACCGCGTTCACGGGTCGAGGTGGAAGGCGTGGCGCTGCCCCTGTTCACCGCGTGGAAGGGCGACGAACTCTTCGTGGCCACCGAGCGGTTCGATCTGCACGTGGCCCCCCACCGGCCCTCGACCCACCCGGAGGACGCGGCGGGCGAGGCAGACCGGATTACGGCGCCCGCCGCCGGCCGCGTCCTCGCCGTGACGGTGCGCCCGGGCGACGAGGTTCGCGCCGGCGCACCGGCCGTCACGCTGGAGTCGATGAAGATGGAGACCACCTTGACGGTGCCCTGCGCCGGCGTGGTCGAGGCCGTCTTCGTCCAGCCGCACGACGCCGTGGCCGCCGGCGACGTGCTGGTCACCCTCACCCCGCGCGGTCGCGACTCCGAGGAAACCCCGTCATGACCGCCGACAAGACCGTCGTCACCTGCGCCCTGACGGGCGTGCTCACGAATCCCGCGCAGCATCCGGTGCCCGTCACCCCGGAGCAGATGGCCGCGGCGGCCCGCGAGGCCTACGACGCCGGAGCGGCGATCGTCCACGTCCATCTGCGCCGACAGGAGCCCGGCCGCGGCCACCTGCCGAGCTGGGATCCGGACGTGGCCGAGGCCGTCGTGTCGGCGATCCGCGCCGCGTCCCCGAAGATCCTGGTGAACCTCAGCACGGGGATCCTCGGCCCGGACGTCTCGGGTCCCGTCGCGTGCATGGAGCGCGTGCGGCCCGAGATCGCGGCCTGCAACGCCGGCACGCTCAACTACCTCAAGGTGCGCAGGGACGGTCGCTGGGCCTGGCCCCCCATGGTCTTCGACAACCCGGTCGAGAAGGTCCAGACGATGCTCGATGCCATGGCGAAGGTGGGGGCGGTGCCGGAGTTCGAGTGTTTCGACGTGGGGATCGTGCGCAGCGTGGGCCTATACGTGAAGGCGGGCATGACCCGCCG
>JALSIN010000405.1 GCA_026989935.1 Polyangiaceae bacterium
GGGGCGAAGGCGGGGCCCGAAGGACCGGTCGCCGCCCCGGCCGCGGGGGCACCGTAGGCCATGGTGGCTCGCAGGTCGCCCACAGGGGGCGTCCTGGCCGACCGGGGCTGGTAGGCCAGGGTCGCCCGCAGGCTGGCCGGGGGCGCCGACGCCTTTCCCGAGACGTCGCGTCCCGAGGTCGCTGAGGGGATCGCGCGCGCACCGGTGGGCCCGCCTCGCAGGGCCTGTCGCAGCGCGCGCATGGACGCGAACCTGTGGTCCGGGTCGGGGGCGAGCGCCCGTGTGAGGGCGTCGTACACGGCGGGGCCGACCGCATCGGAAAGCGCCTGCAGGTGGGTCGTTGCGCCCGCCTGGACACACTGGCCGGTCAGCAGCTCGACGCAGCAGGCGGCCAGGGCATACACGTCGCTGCGGACCCCGGCCGGCGCCCCCTGGACACATTCCGGGGCCGCGGGCAACAGGCCGGACAGGCGAAAACGCTCGAACTGAGGGGACAGGGGCAGCACCGCCCCGACGCCGCACTCCCCCACGAAGACCCGCCCCGTGCGACTGAGGAAGATGGTGTCGAGGGAGACGAACCCGTGGGGCATCACCCGGTGCAGGGCGCCCAGCGCCCGGCTGGCGTGGGCGGCGATCGTGCGCACGCGCTCGGCGTCGAAGGTCTTGCCCCGGGCGAGCATGCGGGCCAGGTGGTCGCGCATGGACGGGCCGCCCGGGTCCTGCCAGACGAGCACACGGCTGTCCTCCCACGGCACCGCGCCCAGCAGGGGCAGCAGGTTCTTGTTCGTGATCGTCGCGGCGCGGGCGAGGCTGGACTCGATCGTGGTGGCAACGGTCGGCGTGGCCACGAGTTGCGGATCGAGGAACGAAAGCAGCAACGGCCGCCCCCCGGCCTCGGCAAGCGCCCATTTGCCGTGTGGTCCGGCTCCCAGGATCCGGCGCACCGTCGCCGCTCCCGCGCCGAACAGCGCAGGGGCCTCGACGCCCGCCAGAGCGACCCGTGTGCCGGGGGCAGGATCCACCATGCGGGGCCGACGATAGCAAATGGCCCCCTGGTGCGCGGCAAAACGCGCGCAGGTCCCGGAAGGCGATTCTACGGGGCGTCGGATTCGAACACTTCGGCGGCGGTCTTCAGGCGCCGGTCGTCGCGGCCTTGCCGGATCCCGGCCAGCAGGCTGCGGGCGGCCTCCTGGATCGCCGCCGTCGCCGTCGGATCCGTCCGGCGGGCCTCGAGCCAGGGTTCCACGGCGCGCCGGATGGCCGGCGTCGTGGCCCGCATCTGCGCCATCGACTGGATGATCTTGAACCCGTAGATGTCACGCGGCATCAGCAGCACGATGCGGTCCGCTTTGCCGTCCGGGCGCATGGCGACGGCCTCGTGCTCGCACATGGCCACCCGCTCGGCAGGGGCGGCTTCGTCGTAGGCTTTCATCAAGACGAGGTTCGACGACTCGTCCGACAGGATCCCGAGCGCCTGTACGATCGCGCAGCGCACCGGCAGCGTGGCCGAGAAGATCCGTTCGTGGAGGATCTCGACCACGGCGCGCCCGCCCCGCTGGTCCCGGTGCTGCGCCAGGGCCCAGGCCGCCATGCGCTGGGCGTGCTCGTCGCCCCGGTGCAGCAGGTCGGTCAGCACGGGGATCGAGCTGGTCACCTGGACCGCTCCCAGGCCGTACAGGAGCCGCAGATCCACCGGGCCGCCCGCGTCGAGGTCCGCGCGCACGAGCGCCTGCAGGGCGGGCGCCACCGCGCGGTGTTGCAGGCGGCCGAGAGCGATCACCGCCTCGCGGTGCAGCGCCGGGTCGTCGCGGCGTGACGCCGCCACCAGGGGTGGGAAGAGCTGGGACGGGCGCGGCAGGTCGCCGAACCTGCCGAGGGCCCAGGCCGCCCAGGCCGCTTCGGGGCCCGGGCGGTCGAGCTGGCGCACGAGCAGCGGGATCACCTCGGGCTCCCGGCGGATCGAAAGCTCGGCGATGGCGTCGAGGCGGGCGGTGCGGTGCTCGGGGTCGGTCGTGCGCAGGACGGAGGCGTACTTGCCCACCCGCCGGTAGTAGGTGTCGAAGTCACGGTTGACCAGGTTGAACACCAAGTACGTAAGTCCCAGGCACAAAAGGAGCGTAAACGGGAAACTTACCGTGCTGCGCTGGAGCGTCGTCGCGAGCTCCTCGACGTCCTCGTCGCGCCGAGCGAACCGCGGGGCTCGGCCTTGCAGGTGGGTCTTGCGAAACGCCCCGCGAAAGACCACCTCGTCCACGAGGAAGGCCTCGAGGACGGCCACGAGGAGCATCGCCCCGTAGTACGCCGCCAACAGCCCCTGCTCGACGGGGGGCGAAGGCTCGCCGTGGCGGATGATTCGCGCCGTCCAGATCGCCACCAGGAACCCGCCGAGGTTGGCGGTGATCACGACCGCCCACAGCTTGGCCCACAGGGGCGAGCGCCGCCGGCGCGGCCCGATCCCGGGCGGCGGCGCTTCGTCGTGCGGGGGGGGCGCCACGTTCCCATCCATACCTCATCTTCCGCCGGCGCGCCCCTTTGGCCCGTTTCTTGGGGGTGGTCGGCCGTGCCGGTAGCTTCGGGCCGTGGCGGCCTTCGATCACGCCGCGTGCCCGCCCGCCCCCGGCCGCCCTGCGCCGGTGCGGGCGGGGGTGGCAATGCGCGTTCTGCGCCGAATCGGTGAGCCCGCGGCGATGCTCCTGGCGGTGGCCCTGGCGGCGTCGCAGGCGGCGCGAGCCTACCGTGCCCACCGGGAGGGCACCGCACCGCTGCCTGGGCTTCGCGTGGCCGGCGTCCCCGTGGTCGGGGGGGACCTTTCGGCCGTGGCCGCCGCGGCCGAGACGCGTCGCGTACGGGTCCGGGTGGGCGAGCACGTCGAGACGGTGGCCGTGGGTCGGCTCGGCGGGCGCTTCGACCCCTCCGCGACGCGACGGGCCCTGGCGCGGGTCGGTCGTTCGGGCGACCTCTTCGCCGACCTCGCCGCCCGTGCGGCGGCCCGGCGCGGGGCGATGGATCTGCCCCCGGCGTTGTCGTTCGACCCCGCCAGCGGGCTCGCCTTTGCGGAGGATCTCGCCGGCCGAGTGGCGAGTCGCGGGCGCTCGATGCGGCTCGACCTGGAGGCTCGGCGGATCCACCCGGCGGTCCCCGGCCGCGCCGTCGTCCCGGCCGACGCCCTGTCTTCCTTCGCGGTGGCGCTGGCGACCGGGGCGCAGGAGGTCCGTGTCCCCTTCGTGGAGCTTCCGCCGCCGCGCGGCGAGGACGACGACCGTCTGGCCGGTCTGGACATCTCCGTGCTGCTGGCGAGCTTCGAGACCCGGTACAGCACCGCCCCGTCCGATCGGGACCGCGCCCACAACCTGGAGGTGGGGGCGGTCGCGGTGGATGGCTTCGTCCTCGCGCCGGGCGAGACCTTCTCGTTCAACGAGGTGGTCGGCCCGCGGACCGCCGAGAACGGTTACCGCTACGCGCCGGGGATCACCGCCGGGGAGCTGGTGGACGTGCTCGGCGGTGGGATCTGCCAGGTGTCGAGTACCCTGTTCGGCGCCGCCTTCTTCGCGGGTCTCGAGATCGTATCGGCCCGCCCGCACTCGCGCCCGAGCAGTTACGTGGACATGGGGCTCGACTCGACCGTCGTGTACCCGGACGTGGATCTCCGACTCCGCAACGGCTTCGACTTCCCGGTGGTGTTCCACATGAAGGTCGCGGCCGGGACGGTGCGGGCGGAGGTGCTCGGCGCGCGCCGCCCGTACCGCGTGGTGTTCGAGCGCGACCTCGTGGAGGAGGTCCCGTTCGAGCAGCGGACCCGGCCCGACCCGTCCCTGGCTGAGGGGGCGCGGGTCGTGGTGCAGCGAGGCCGCCGCGGCTATCGCATGGTGCGCCGGCGCCTGTTCTACGTCGGCGGGGATCTCGTCCACACCGAGACGGCGAACCTTACGTACCCGCCGACGGTCGAGATCGTGCGGGTGGGCGAGGGGCCCGACGGCGAGCGCCCGCCGCCCAGGACCTTCCCGCCGCTCAAGACGCCGGCCCGGCACCTTCGGATCGCCCCGTAGGGCGGTGCGCCGCGATGGCCGCGGGCCGCATGCCTATACGAACTCATCGACGAACCGTCCCAGGTGCCGGTACGCCTGCGGGGGGCGGCCGTCGGGGGTCCGTCGGATCACGTCCACGGCCGCCGGCAGCGTCACGACGCCGTCGGGGCGGCGGTTCGCAATGACGAAGACCGGCGGCCCGGTGGCGCGGCGATCGGGTAACTCGCCGCGCAGGTCGGCGAACAAGGGCATGGCCGGCGGGAGAGGAACGATCTGCATGGTGGGGCCTTCGCGGTCCCCATCGTCCCGCAGACGGACACCTTGAGGGGACGGTGTCCGGGGGCGGGCCGCGGCCCGTGGGCGACGGTGCCGCACATCCGTCCCGCGAACGCGCCGCTTTTTTCGTCGCGCGGCCTTCGGGGGGTACGAAGGGCTGCGGATCTTCCCGCTCTCCAGACGAAGGGATAAGACCATGCGCGAGATGCACAAATGGAAGGATCGCGTCGAGTTCCGCCTCGACAACCGGCAGATCTTCTTCTTGTTCTTCGGCGTGTCCGTCGTGGGATGCTTCGTGTTCGCGCTCGGCGTGATGGTGGGCAAGCGGATGGACCTGGCCGGGTCCGGGCCGCTGGCCGCGGCCGAGGACGACCCGCTGGCCGACCTCGACGCCCTCGGCGGGGGGGCCGAACCGGTCCCCATGACCTTCAAGGCGGGGCTTTCGGCCTCGGCGTTGCCCGATCTGCCGAAGACGCGCTCGGCCGAGGAAGTGGCCGAGCGCGCCCGGGCACAGGAGACGGCCGAGCCGAAGGTCGCCGAGCCGAAGGAGGCCGAGTCGAAGGTGGCCGAGTCGGCGGGGACGGGCGCAAAGGCCCCGGCCGGGCGGAAAGCTGCGGTCCCTGCGGGGGGGGCAAAGGCGCCCAAGGCGAAGGGGGCGCCGGGCCAGGTCGGACCGCGGCGCTTCACGTTGCAGATGAAGGCCTTTGCCAAGGAGGCCGACGCGCGGGCGTTCGCCGACAAGCTGCGCCGCAACGGTCACGACGTGCGCGTCGAGACGAAGGAGGTCCGGGGACGGATCTGGCACCGGGTGCGCCTTGGCAGTTTCGATTCGTGGGACGAGGCCCTGGCGGCCAAGGCCGCGTTCGAGCGTGCCGAGCACGTGATCGCCTACGTCGTCCGCGAGTGACGCGCGGCGTTTTCGCCGCCCCGCCGGGCTGCTACAAGGCTCGGCGTGCCCGGGGGCAAGAACTCGGCCGACACGCCCGTGATGCGCCAGTACCTGGCGATCAAGCAGGACCATCCGGACGCGGTGGTCCTGTTTCGCATGGGCGACTTTTACGAGACGTTCTTCGAAGACGCCGTGCGGATCGCCCCCGTCCTGGGGATCACGCTCACGACCCGCGACCGTACCGCCCCCGACCCGGTGCCCATGGCCGGGGTGCCCCATCACGCCCTTGGCGGCTACCTGCGCACCCTCGTGGAGCGCGGCTTCAAGGTGGCGATCTGCGAGCAGATGGAGACGCCGGAGGAGGCCCGGCGCCGCAAGGGCCCGAACCTGGTGCGGCGCGAGGTCGTCCGTGTGGTGACCCCCGGCGTACGCATCGACGAGGAGCATCTCGACGACGCGGTCCCGAACTACCTTCTGGCGATCGTGGCGCGCGACGGGGCGTACGCGCTGGCGGCCCTGGACGTTTCGACCGCGGAGTTCGTGGTGGCCTACACCACCGACCGGGGTCTGTTGCGGGCGAAGGTGGTGGCGCTGGCGCCCGCCGAGATCCTCGCCCCGGCCAATCTCGTGGAATGGCTTGGCTCGGTCTTCGCCGGCCGCGCCCCGCCGGCGATCCAGGCCGATCCACCGGCGCCGGACGACGAGGCCCTGGCGCGGGTGCGGGCCCTGGCCGAAGAAAGCGGTACGGGCGCCCTCGATCCGCTCGAAGCGGTGGCGGCGGCCACGGCCCTGGGCTACGCGGCGGCGACCCAGCCGGGGCGCAGTCTTCTGCTGCACCGGCTGCGGCGCACGGACTTTCGGCGCGCGGTGGTGCTCGACGAGACGAGCTTGCGCAACCTCGAAGTTCTCGCCAACCTGCGCGACGGCGGGCGGCACGGGACGCTGGCCTGGGCGGTGGACCGCACGAAGACGGCCGGCGGCGCGCGGATGCTGCGGGCGTGGCTGGCCGAGCCGTCCACGGACCCGGAGGTGATCGGCGCCCGCCTCGACGCGGTGGAGGCCCTCGTGGCCGAGCCGGGCGTCCGCCGCCGTGTGCAGTCGGTGCTGCGGGACGTTCGTGACCTGTCGCGCCTGGCCGCACGCGCCCGCCTCGACGCGATCCCGCCGCCGCAGCTGGCGGCTCTGCGCGACTCCCTGGCGGCGATCCCACGGCTGGCCGAGACCCTCGACGAACTGGCGGCCCGGCGGACCGATGGCGACCGGCCGCCTCTGCTCGACATCGGCGAGGACCGGCTCGACGACCTCCATGCCCGGCTCGCGGCCATGCTCGTGGACGTGCCGCCGGGTTCGGCGAAGGACGGTGGCGTGATCCGGCCCGGCGCCGACGAGGACCTCGACCGCCAGCGGGCGCTACGGGACGGCGGCCGAAAGGCGCTGTCCTCGATCGAGGCGCGGGAGCGGGCGCGCACGGGGATCGCCACGCTCAAGGTGCAGCACAACCGGGTGTTCGGTTACTTCATCGAGGTCCCCAAGGCGCACCTCGCGAAGGTCCCGGCGGACTACGTGCGCAAGCAGACCCTCGCGTCGGTGGAGCGCTACGTGACCGAGGAGCTTGCCCGGCACGAGGCCGACGTGCTGGCTGCCGAAGCGCGGGCGCTCGCGCGGGAGAAGGCGCTGCTTTCGGAGTTGGTGGCCGCCGTGGCCGCCGCCGGCCCTCGCCTGTGCGCGCTGGCCGATCGTCTGGCCCGTGTGGACGTGCTGGCGGGGTTTGCCGAGGTCGCCCAGGACCACGGCTACGTCCGCCCGGCGCTGGTCGAAGATCCCGTGCTGGAGGTGGTGGAGGGGCGCCACCCGGTCGTGGAGCGGCTCGTCGAAGCGGGCACCTTCGTGCCCAACGACGTGCGGCTGCGTGCGGGTGGGGTCGCGGCGCCGGACGGGGCCCATGCGCGCCTTTGGATCGTGACGGGGCCGAACATGGGCGGCAAGTCCACGGTGATGCGGCAGACGGCCCACATCGCGCTGCTGGCCCACGCCGGCAGCTTCGTCCCGGCGGCGCGCGCCACGGTCGGGCTCGTGGACCGGATCTTCACCCGCGTGGGGGCGTCCGACGACCTCGCGCGCGGCGAGAGCACGTTCATGGTGGAGATGCGCGAGACGGCGCAGATCCTCGCCGGCGCCGGCCGCCGCAGCCTCGTGTTGCTCGACGAGCTCGGGCGGGGTACGGCCACCTACGATGGTCTGGCGATCGCCTGGGCGGTGGCCGAGCACCTGCACGATCAGATCGGATGCCGCGCCATGTTCGCCACGCACTACCACGAGTTGTGCGCACTGGCCGCGCGCCTTCCGGGCGCGGCGAACGTGCACGTGTCGGTGCACGAGTCGAAGGGGGGGATCGTATTTTTGCACCGCCTCGAGCCAGGCCCCGCCGAGCGCAGCTACGGGATCGCGGTGGGACGGCTGGCCGGGCTGCCGCCGCGCGTCCTCGCCCGGGCGCGTCGCCTGCTGGCCCGTTTCGAGGCGGCCGACGCCACTGGCCCGCAACTCGATCTGTTCGCCGCCGCGCCCCCCCCCGCCGCCCCCGATCCATCCGAGCTGCACGCCTTCGTCGAGCAGGTCGCCGCCCTCGACCCGGACGACCTGAGCCCGCGCATGGCCTTCGCGCGCCTGTGCGAGCTCGTCGAGGCGGCCGCCGACCTGTTGGGCGGCGGAAATGGTGGGGGGAAAAACCCCCAAGAAGGGGCCGGATCTGTGGGGCGCCGCGGTGGTGCGACATGAACCTACATATTGAAATCATTTAGAAATCTGCCAGCACGAAGATTGCTAGGATTGGCGGTGACCGGAGGACCAGCCGATGCGAGAACCCGTCCGATGCTCCCGTGCTCCAAAGCGCCGTCTGGGCCAGCGCCTGGCGGTGGGATTTGTTTCCCTGGCCCTGCTCCCGTTCGCTGGCTGCGGCGACTCGAAGGACGACTCGAATGGGGAGGCGCTGTCGATCCTGGCCTCGGCCGGCATCGAACAGGTCGCCTTCATCGCGCGCCCCAAGCGCCTCGACGTGGGGGACGTGTTCCAGTACACGTCGTTTTCCGTCGATCCGAAGAGCGCCAACATCTACCGCCTGTCGTCGGTCAGCGGTGGCGCGGAACCGGAGGCCATCACGCCGTTCGGAACGGGCCAGTGGCCCAAGGCGGACATCATGGCGATGGACGTGTCCTTCGACGGTGACGAGATCGTGTTCTCGGCGCGTCTCGAAGGCGACGAGTTCTACAACCTCTATCGCATCCGCATCGACGGTACGAACCCCGAGGAACCCGGCAAGACGGGGCCGGCGCTCATCCACGCGGGCCCCTACGATTCGGTGTATCCGCTGTATCTGCCCGGAGACAAGATCTTCTTCATGACGAACGAGCCGCCGGGCCCGGGCATCCGGCAGTTTCGGGACGAGTACGAGCGCGGCAAGACGGCGCAGGCGGCCACCATCGACAAGCGCGGCGGCGGCCTGGTGTTCGGTCCGCGCAACCTGTCGCACCGTGTCTCTCCGACGCTCGTCGCCCTGGGGGACGATGCGCGGGCCAAGATCCTGCATACGAACTGGGACCACCTGGCCAACGTCAACGAGGGCAACCTCATGGTGATGAACCCGGACATGGGGGGCGGTGCCGAGTTCTTCGGCAAGGAGGGGAGCGGGGTCGCGAACAGCTACCTCAAGGCGCGTCAGGTCAACAAGGACCAGTTTCTCGCCATCGCCACGGACCGCCAGCGGACCTTCCAGGCCGGGGCCATCATCCTCATCGATCGGGGCGAGAACGAGGCGGACGCCCGTGCGACGATCCTGACGCCGGACGTGCCGCTCACGAAAGAGCCCTCCTTCGACAAGGTGGGGCGCTACTACGACGCCTACCCGATCACGGACGGGAGCGGGAAGCTCACGCACGTGCTGACCTCGTGGGCGAACGGCCCGGTCCAGACGGACATCGCCGGGGGTGGTATGTCGGAGGAGGGCATCGACTACGGGGAGGGGGCGGGGCCGCCGGACTTCGGCCTGTACGTGCTCGACCCGAACTCGGGCCGCCGGTTGCCCCTGGTCAACGACACCGACATGTGGGAAGTCCTCCCGGTTCCCATCGGGAAGCCACGGCCGGTGCCCATCGTGGCGGCCTCGCCGATCACGGAGGCACCCGAGGGCGCGAGCCTCATCGGTGCGCTCAACGTGCACGAAAGCTCCCTCGACGAGGTGCCGGACTCGGGCACCTACCGCGTGCGGGTCATCGAGGGCTTCTCCACGGAGGAGGGGGTGCCCATGGACTTCGGCTTGACCGAGGCGGACGGCGCGATCCTCCTGGGCGAGGCACCCGTGGCGTGGCAGACGGACGGGTCCTTCGCGGCGTTCGTCCCGGAGGACCGTCCGATCCACCTCCAGCTCGTGGACGGATACGGCATGAGCCAGGTCAACGAGGACCGATGGTTCTCGTCGGCGGCGAAGGAGCAGCGCTTCTGCGGCGGCTGCCACGAAAAGCGCGGGGGCACGCAGGTGGTGCAGCCGGGCCTTTCGGAGGCATTCGCGAACGGGCCGGCGAACCTCGCGCTTCCCTACGAGATGCGCCGGATGCCGGATCCGGAAGCGGTGGACTACGCGGCAGCCGCGGCCAGGCTCATCTGGCCGGAGGATCCGCAGTATGCGGACGCGCCGCGCCTGACCGGTTTGCCGTGGGATCTGGCGATCCAGCGCATCTTCGACGACGCGGGCTGCGTGTCGTGTCACGACGGCACGCCGGGACCGGCGAACCCGAGCATCGTGATCCGCGACACGATGAGCGAAAACCCGACGGAGACGGTGTGGACGTTCGATCTGCGCGGCGACATCGTGGATTTCGAGTACGGTCTGATGGCCGGCGCCTACTCGCGCAGCCACATCTCGTTGCTGCTGAGCGCGAACTTGATGAACGAGCCGGGGATCGAGATCGAGTCGCTCGATCCGAGCCAACCGTACCAGACCTACGTGGCGCCCCAGTCGGCGCGGGACTCGATCCTGGTCAAGTACATCCGCC
>JALSIN010000406.1 GCA_026989935.1 Polyangiaceae bacterium
CCCGGCCAGTACGAGGTCGGCCGGATGCCGGACTGCTGGCTCACCCTCGACGACGACCTGGCGAGCCGGTACCACGCGCGGATCATCGTCGAGCCCGGCGGTGTCTCGGTGGAGGATCTCGGCAGCCGCAACGGAACCTACGTAAACGGTGGCCGGATCGAGGGCCGCGTCCGCCTGCAGGACGGGGACAAGATCCGCATCGGCCGGGAGATCCTGGTGCTCGTCGGCGGCGAGGACGCCACGAGCGAGGACCTCGACGCCGACCTTCGCCGCACCCTCGCCCCGGGGGAAGACGCCCAGTTTCCCGTGCTCATCGCGCAGTTGTTCGAAAAGAGCCTGCGCGTGGGGCGAACGAAGGAGGCGGAGCGCTACGCGGAGGCGCTCGCCCGGCAGGTCGCTGCGGCCTCGATCGACCCGGACCACCCGACGGCCCGGGCCTGCATCGAGTGCCTCTTGCGCCTGGCCGAGCAGACGCGCAGCGGCGTGTGGATCGATCGCGTGTTCGCGCTCCACGCCGGCAAGCGCTGGATCCTCTCGCGGGCGGACCTCGAGCGTGTCCGCACGGCCCTCGACCGGATCCCGCGCGTGCCCGGGGGCGGCCTGCGGGGCTACGAGCGCACGCTGCGGGCCATGGCGGCCGAGGGCATCGCCGTGCCCGCAGACCTGGAGAGCGCGGTCTCGGAACTCGCCGACGCCTACGGTACCGGTTGACTCGAACGCGCGTGGTCTTCAGGACGCGCGGCGCCCAAAACCGCGCGTGCGGTCGTTCAGGGGGCGCCCGTGTAGGACAGCACGCGGATCGTGGTGCGGTTGTTCTTCCGGCGCCCCTCCGCCGTCAGATTCACCGCCACGGGCTTCTTGTCGCCGTAGCCCTTGGCGACGATCCGGCCCGGCTCCACCCCCTTGCTCTCGAGATAGGCCTTGACGGCGTCGGCTCGCGCCTGCGACCGGGCCATGGGGTTGCCGCGGTCGTCGGTGTGCACGCCGATGCGGATCTTGGCGTATTCGGGGTGGGCCTTGAGGAAGGTGGCCAACTCGTCGAGGATCGGATAGCTCGACGGTGAGACGTCCGTTCCCTTGTACCGGATCTTCTTGCGCAACCGGATCGATTTCTTGGAGGCCACCACGTTGGGGGTGGGCGGCGGCTCGGCCGACTCAAGGGCGGCGCGGACCTCGATCTCCTTGCCCGGTTCCACCGTGAACGTGACCGTCTTCTCCTTCATCCCGGGCGCCGTGACCTTGGCGCGGTAGCTGCCCTCGAACAACTCGAGGGCGATGAGCCCGTCGTCCGTGGACTCGAAGGGCTCGTCCACGCCCTGGCCGGTCACGTGCACCGTCACCTTGAGGCCCTTGCCGTCCGGGCCGGTGAAGGCGCCCTGGACGATGCCGGTGGCCGCCGCCGCCTGTTCGAGCTTGATCTCGAGCTGGGTGTTCTCGCCGTCCTTGACCTCGGCGTTGCCCTCCCACAGGACCTTCGTCGGATCGTTCGGGTCCACGACGCGCACGGGCACCGCGCCGGCCGGAAAGCGGAAGGAGGTGAAGGTGCCGTCCTCGCCCGCCAGCACCGGGTTGGGGGCGATGCCGGGGAACTCCACCCGCACGCCGCCGACCGGGGCGCCGTCGGGCCCGACGATGCGGCCGACGATGCGGCCTTCGAGGACCGGCGGCGGGCCCACGTCGGCGGTGCGCTCGGCGGGCACCTCCACCTTCTTGATCTGCGGGTGCGGATCGACGCTCCAGCCGAGACCGAGCAGGAGCTGCCACGGCGGCACTGGCGGGCCGTAGACGAAGTCGGGGGAGTTTAGCCCCACGTCCACGGCGGCGTCGAGGAACAGACCGCTGACCACGTTGCCCCGCAGGCCGATGGTCAGCACGTGGCTGCTGCGGGAAAACGGCGACGACGCGCTCATGGGCTGGGCGAAGCGGTCGTCCTTCTCCGTGGCGATGTCCCACGACCACTCGAGGATCGGGTCGATGCCGTATTGCTTCTCCTTGCCCAGCCGCACCGGAAAGTCGAGGCCGTAGCGCATTCGCACGCGATCGTGGTTTACGCCGAGGGCAAAGCGCGTCACCTCGCGGCTCATGCTGTCGGTGATCGCCTCCCAGTTCACGAGGTTGAGGCTCTGGTCGCGCATCCAGCCGATGTTCGTGGAGATCCGCACGGGGACCTGCTTGGCCGTCAGGTACCGCAGGTCCACGGCGAACAGCACGTCGAACCACACGTTGACCGCCTGGGTCCCGAGCTTCTTCGTACCCGACAACAGGCCCAGGCCGAGCTGGCCCGCCAGACCGATGCCGCCGTCCTTGAAGCGGTAGCCCCCCTTGAGACCGAAGTCGATGTCCCCGAGGGCAAACTGTGTCTCCGGATCCTGGCGCGGCGTGCCCGGCGGCTGCACGCGCACGTTGCGGTTCGATTGGCTGTTGATCGAAAAGAAGGTCTCGATGTACTTCCACGGCGTAAAGCCGAGGGTCACGCCGCCTTGCACCCGGCTGTGCTGGTCCGGGTCGAACCACGGCGCCGACGTGTCCGCCGTCGTGTCGGTCGTATCGACCTTGTACAAGAAGCCCTTCTTGCGGAAGAACTCGGTGTGCAACCGGAAGCGGAACGTGAAGGGCCCCCCGAACTCGGGCAGGGCGGTGTAGAACAGGCCCACGCCGCCGCGCGTGGTGTTCATCACCGGCTCGGGCAGGCCCCGGACGATCCCCGGGCCGGTCGGGAGCGCATCCTCGCTGGCGCCGGCCGCTTCGCCCTCGACCGGGGCCGCCGCCGGCTCGTCCCCGCCGGGCAGCGCCGGCAGATCCGGCATCGCCGGGGAGGCGCCCTCCTCGCCCGCGAACGGGTCTTCGAGCCCTTCCGTGCCGACCCCCGCGGACACGCCGCCTTCGGCCGAGGCGGTCGCCGTCCCCCCCGCGGCCCCACCCGGTCCGCTCGGGGCCGGTGCGGGTGCGGGTTCCGTCCCGGGACCCGACGGTGCGGGGCCGGCCGGCGGCGACGACTCGTCCTCGGGCGGCAGCGGCGGCGGCGGTCCGGCCGCGGCGGCCGACCATGGCACGCTCCACGAAAGGCCGAAGACCGCAACGCAAAGCGGGAGTCGATGCATGGGTGCAAGCGTTCCCGACCCCCGGCGGGATGTCAAATCCGATGGGGGATCCGTGGCGCTGGGGTCGCTTCGTCCGGCAAAGCGTGCAAGATCGTGCCGTGTCCCGTTCTCGACGACGCTGGAGCCAACCCCGGCGGAGGCCGGCGCGTGGCGGGGCGGGCCGAGGCGCCCGGCGATGGAGGCCCGCGGCGTGGCTCGCTGCGGTGCTCGTCGCGGCCGCATGGCTCGTCCCGGCTGGCGCGTGGGCCGCGGGGCCCGTGGCCCGCAGGGTCGAAGCGGTGGAGGTGCGCGCGTGGATCCATCCGTCCGGCGCGAAGGATCCGACGCGCCTCGGCCGGCGCGTTCGCCGAAACCGCGCCGTCGTGACCGGCACGGTCCGGTACCGGCTCGGCGGCGGGGCCGGGCCGATCCTGCTCGTCGATCCGGCCCTCGTCCCGGCGGCGCTGCCCGACGGGCTCGACCCGGTGGCCCAGCGGGCCTACGCCGACGGCCCGTTCGAGGCAGCGCGGCGCACGGTCCGGCCGGGGGCCGGTGTGGCGCGTCTTCGGCGCCGCCGGGACGGCACGTGGGAGGTGCACGCCGCCGCGGGCGCGACCGCCGTCGAGCTTCGGTTCACGCTGGAGGTCCCCCGCCGCCCGTGGCCCCAAGGATGCAGCCGCGGCCGCTGCATGCTCGCCGGTGGGCTCGCGCCCGTGCCGGCGCAGGTGGCCCGGGGCGGGCCGTACCTTCCCCATGGGTACGTCCTGGCACCGGCGCGCTGGCACCTGGACGTCCAGATGGCGCCGAGCCGGGTCGGCCCGCAGACGCTCGTCGTGGCGGGAGACGGTCGCACCGTCGCCTATCCCGTCGTCGCCTGGGGGCGCCCCTGGCACGAAACGACCGCCTACGTGCGCGGCGTCGAGGTGCGCGTGCTTTCGGCCCACCGGCGACCGTCCGCCCGCGTGCCCGACACGTGGCCGCTCGCCTACCGGCGGGACGCGGCCGGCCGAATGCTCCGGACCGCCCGGGAGGTCGTCGAGATCGTGGACGCCTTCGGGGCCGGGCTGCCCCGCGGCGCCCCCCTCGTCTTCGTGCAGGGGCCCTTTCGCGCGGCCCCGGCCGCGGGCCACCCGGGGCTCGTGGCCGTCAGCGACGAGGCGTGGGAGGTGCTGCCCGCACCGCGGTTCCTGCGTTTCCACGAGGCGGCGGTGGCCCGCGCCACGGCCCGCGCCCTCCTGGAGCCGTGGGTGGACGCCCGCGCCGACCCTTCCACCGCGGCGTACCTCGCGGGGCTGCTGGCCGAGCCGGTCGTGGCCGTGTGGGCCGAGGCCCGCGCCCACCCCGACGAGTACGCCCGGGACGTCCTGCGGCGCCTGACCTTCATGCCGGTGGTCGATCGGTTCCTCCAGACCGGGCAGGCGAGCTTCGCGTCCAGTTACTTTCGGCAGGTCCAGCACGGCGGCGCCCGGCCGCTCCAGCCGCGGGCGGCGTTCCACCGCCTGCCCGACGGCCGCTTCCTGGCGGGCAAGCTGGCCGACCTGCTGCCCGATCGCGCCATGGCGGCGGCCCTGCGCACGCTCGCCGAGGACCCGGGCGAGGACGTGCGCGCGACGTTCGAGCGCGCCTACGGCCGGCGGCTCGACTGGTTCTTCGACCAGTGGCTCGGCCCGCCGCCGCGCATGGACTGGGGGATCGCCGACGTGCGGTCGCGGCCCGTGGCCGGCGGCTACGAGCACCGGGTGGTCCTCGAGCGCCGGGGCGAACGCCCCATCGTGGAGCCGGTGCAGGTGCTCGTCGAGGCCCGCGACGGACAGCGCTGCTACCTGGTGTCTCCCGGACAGGTCCGCCCGCAGGCGGCTCGGCTCGCGGACGAGCCCACCGAGGGGCGCGTCTCGGTGTCGTGTCGGACCCGCGCGCCGCTTCGTGTCGTGCGGCTCGATCCACGCTTTCGCACCACCGAGTCGCCCATGCCGCCCCGGTACGACGTGCACCCCCGCTGGAACAACCGCGTGCCGCCCGCCCCGCGATTCCTGTACACGGGCGCCGGCCTGTTCGTAAGCGGCGCCGAGTTCGCCACCGCGAAGACGGCGGCGGCGCGATGGAGCGCGCTCAGTGCCTTCGCCTTCTTCGAGGCGAGCCGCCGCAACGACCTGGCCGCGACCGGGCACCTTCGCGTCTACCACGACCGCGAGACCTGGGGCGGGTTCGGCTTCGGGGCGAACCTGTGGGGCGGCCCCATGGTCAGCGGCCGCCGCCGCCAGCGACGGATCGGGTTCTTTCAGACGGTCGAGTGGCTCAACGGCCGCACCCTCGACCCGCGCGGCGGGGTCCGTCTCGTGGAGACGATCCGCCTGGCGGACGACGACCGCGGGTTCTTCATGTGGCCCGAGCACGGGCGGCGGTTCGAGGCGTTCGTCTCGGCGCGCCAGACCCTGCGGACCGGCCCGCCCCGGGATCACCGCTTCGACCTGTTGTTCGGGGTGTCGGCCACGCGCCTTCTTCGAGCCGCGGTGGGGCACGTGTTCGCCTTCAAGCTCGAAGGGCGCATGGTGGTGCCGCTCGCCGGCACCGGCCCCGAGTTTCGCAGCCTGGTGCGCGGCGGCGGCGGCACGGGTCTTCGCGGCTACACGGGCAACGAGCTGTTCGGGCGGGCCGGGGTCTTCCTCGACGCGGAGTACCGGCACGCCCTCGTCCGCAACCTGCACGTGAACCTGGCGCAACTGGCCTACCTTCGTGAGATCGGCGGGGTGCTCCTCGGGGGCGTCGCCAGCCTCTCGCCGTGCGACCGCGTCCGGGGGATCTTCGGGCCGGGGCGCTGGGCCGGGCAGGTGGGGTACGCGGTCTACGGCAAGCTCTTCCTGCTGGGGCTGACCCCCCAGCTCGTCCGCGTCGAGGTCGTCGCCCCGCTCGTGCGGCGCGCGAGCACCTGCCTCGGCCGGCGCCTGCCGGACTACCTGGCCGAGATCCAGGGCGTCGGAGATCCGGCCCGCCTGCTGCCGCCGGTGGCGGTCAACGTCCACTTCGTCCAGCCGTTCTAGCGTCGGATCGGCCTCGCCCGCGCTTTGACCGGCCCCCCGGACCGCGGCACCCTTGGACGGTGCCCGCCCCGTCGCCTCGCCGCACGCCCGCGCGCTCGCCGGCGGCCGGGGCGCTCGTGGTGGCGGCGGTGGCGGCCGCGCTGCGCTACCCGGCCTTCGTCGAGGGCGGTTTCGTGAGCCACGACGTCGGCGGGATCCTCTACGAGGCCATGGTCCTGCGCAGCGGCGGCCTGCCCTACGTGGATACCGTGGAGATGAAGGCGCCGCTTGCCTTCTACCTCGCGGCGCTGGGCCTCGCGGGCCCCGGCGGCCACGACATCACCGCCTTCCAGCGCTCGGCGGCCCTGCTGTCCGTGGCGGTGGCCGCTGGTTTCTTCGTGTTCGCGGCCGCGCGGTTGCGGGCGGCGGGCGCCGCCGTGGCGACCGTCGTCTTCCTGCTGGGGGCGCCGTTCCTCGACAGCATGGACGCCAACTACGTCACCTGGACCATGCCCCTCGGGTTCGCGGCGGTGGCGGCGGCCCTGCGCGGGCGGGCGCGGGCGGACCTGCGGTGGTTCGCCGCCGCGGGCGCCCTGGCCTGCGGGTCGGCCCTCGCCCGGCGCCAGGGGATCTGCGCCGTGCCGGCCGTCGCCTGGGTCGCATGGACGTGCGACGACCGGCGGCTGCGCGCGCTCGCAGCAGCCGCCGCCGGGGGGATCGCCGCCTTCGTGCCGTTGCTCGTGCACTACGCCGCGGCCGGGGCGGCTGGCCGGCTCCTCGCCGGCTACTTCCTGAATCCGTGGGGGCGCGCGTACGTGGGCCGGGTGCCCTTCGACCCCGTCGAGGCCGCCCGCGCCACCGCCTTCTTCCTGGCGTGGCCGCTTTCGCTGCTGGCGGTCGCGGTCGGTCGCCGCCGGCGGCCGGTCGGCGGCGCCGGGACCGCCCGCGGCGCCATGGCCGTCTACCTCGCCTGTGCCGTGCTCGCGGCCTGGGTCGGCGGGCGTTTCTACAAGGGTTACTTCCTCCTGTCGTGGCCGGCGGCAGCCTACCTGGCCGGCGACGCCTGGGACCGGATCGCCGCCCCCGGGGCGTCGCGGCTGCGCCGGGCGGTGGCCCTGGCCGTCTTCGTGGGGCTGGGGGTCCGGCAGGCCGCCGCCTGGCGGGCCGAGGCGGCCGGCCGGTCGATCCCGCGCGACCGCGTGCAGCGTCGCATCGCCGCGTTCATCGAGGCGCGCACGGGGCCCGACGATCGGATCTGGTGCTGGGGGTGGCACTTGTGGGACCTGTACGCCCTGTCCGGCCGCCTTGCCGCCTCGCGCGTGTACAAGGGGCTGGGGCTTCTGACCGATCCGAACGACGACACCTGGCGCCGCCCGCAGAGCCGGCTTCGCTTCGTGGACGGCCCCGCCGCCCGGATCGTGCTCGACGACTTCGCGCGCACCCCCCCGGCGGTGGTGGTGCTGGGTTCCACCGTGCCGCACCGGGCCTTTCGCGGGCTGCGGCGCCTGCTGGCCGAACAGTACCGCCTGGATCGAACGATCCGGCGCGGTCGCCTCGAGATCTGGGTGCGCCGGGGTCAGCCGCGGGGGGGGCCGTAGCCGCCACCGCCGGGCGTGCGGATCGCCAGGCGCGTTCCGGCCGCCACCTGGGTCGAGAACGACGCGGGCATCCGCCGCCCGTCCAGGCGGTTTTCGCCCGTGGGGCCGGGCTCGCCGCCCGCCAGGCCGTACGGGGCCCGCGTGCGCCGCTGGGAGACGACGGCGAGGTGCAGCGGGCGCAGGAACTCGTAGACCCGGACCAGGCCCCGGCCGCCCGCGTGCCGCCCGCGCCCGCCCGGCTCGTCTCGAATCGCAAACGCGGCCAGGCGCACGGCGTGGTCGCGTTCGAGGATCTCGGGGTCGGTGATCTTCGTGTTCGTCATGTGGGTGTGGACGCCGCTTGCGCCCCGGCGGCGGGCGGTCGCGCCGGCGCCGCCGCCGATCGTCTCGTAGTGGCCGTGTCGATCGTCGCCGAACGTGACGTTGTTCATGGTGCCCTGGCTCGCCGCACAGACCCCCAGGGCGCCGAGCAGCACGTCCACCACGCGCTGGGCCGTCTCCACGTTGCCGGCCGCCACCGCGCGGTCGGGGGGCGGGGCGAGGATCGAGCCGGCCGGGATCCGCAGCTCGACCGGGTCGAGGGTGCCGGCGCAAAGGGGCATGGGGCGCCCGGCGAACACGCGCAGGACGTACAGGAGCGCGGCCGTGGTGACGGCCCGGGGCGCGTTGAGGTTCGAGGGGGGCGCGGGGCCGGTGCCCGCAAAGTCCACCCGCAGCCCCCGGCCGGTGCGGGTGATCGCAACGGCGATGGGCGTGCCGTCGTCGAGGGCGTCCTCGAAGCGCGCCGCCGGCCGGGGCCAGCGGGCGATCGCGTCTTCGACCACGCGCCGCGCCTCCGCCTGGACGGCCGCCGCCTGGGCCGCGACGGTGTCCGTACCCAGTTCACGGCAAAGCGCCGCCAGCGCCGTGGCGCCGGTGTGGCAGGCGGCGAGCTGCGCGGCGAGATCGGCGAGGTTCGTGTCGGGGTCGCGCGCCGGATAGGGCCCCTGGGACAGGGCGCGCCGGACGGCGCCCTCGTCGAGGACCCCGCGTGCCGCGACGCGAAGCAGCGGCAGGACCACCCCTTCTTCGTGCAAGGTCGTAGCCTGCGGCGGCATGGAACCCGGCGTGCGGCCGCCGATGTCGGCGTGGTGGCCGCGGGCGGCCACGTAGAAGCGCCGCGCACCGTCCACGAAGACCGGGCGGACGACCGTCACGTCCGGCAGGTGCGTGCCGCCGAGGGCGGGGGCGTTCGTGGCGAAGGCCTCGCCGTCGCGGGCGTCGGGGGCGGCCCGCGCGACGGCCCGCACCGTCTCGCCCATGGCGCCCAGGTGCACGGGAATGTGGGGGGCGTTGACCACCAGGCGGCCCTCGGCGTCGAACACCGCGCAGGAGAAGTCGTGGCGCTCGCGGATGTTCGTCGAGACGGCCGTGTGGGCCAGGATCCGTCCCATCTGCTCGGCGATGGCCGTCATTCGACCGAGCACGATGGTGCGCAGGGCCGGATCGCGGCGCCGGCCGCCGGGGGGCGGCCGCCGGCGCGCGGCGGGGCGCAGGTGGCCCACGCCGTGCCGGTCGATGGCGAGCTCGAAGCCCGGGTCCACGAAGATCGTGCCCGTCGGCTCGACGACCAGGCACGGCCCCCGCAGGCGGTGCCCTGCACGCAGGTCCTCCCGCGCGTGGACGGGGACCTCCACGAAGGCGCCGCCCGTGAAGGCCCGGCCGCGCCGGCGCACCGGGCAGGGCCCGCCGGCCGGGGGGAGATCGGGCCGCGGCGGCGGCGGCTCACCGTAGCGGACCTCCAGGCGCACGGCCGACCACAGGATCGCCCGCCGCGCATGGACGTACCCGTAGGCGGTGGCGTGGGCCCGCTCGAAGCGCGCGCGCAGGTCGGTGGGGGCGGCCGGTGGCTCGAAGGGCACGTCGATCTCCGTCTCGGTGCCCTCGTATCGCAGCACGGCCAGCCGCCGGACCGCGCCGTCGTCCGCCGCCGGCACGGCCGCCCGGGCTGCGCGTTCGAGGTCGGTCAGGACCTTTGCCGCCCGCGTGCACGTGGCCCGGGACAGGGGGGCCGGATCGAGCTCGGCGCGCGCGTGGTGCACCCGGCGCGCGAGCCCGATCCCCAGCGCGGACAGCACGCCGGCCAGCGGATCCAGCAGTGCGGTCCGGATCCCCAGGGCCGCGGCGACGGGGCCGGCGAGCTGGCCGCCACCAGGGCGTGTCCCCGCGGGTCGAAGCCGCGTTCGGCCGTGACGGTGCGGATCGCGTCGGCCACCTGCGCCACGGCCACCTTGAAGAACCCCTCGGCCGTGGCCTCGGGGGACGGCAGGCCGGCTGCCCGGGCGATCGCCGCGAAGGCGGCGCGCGGGCGGTCGTGGTCCAGCGGGAAGGGGAACAGGTCCGGCGCCAGCCGCCCCAGGACCAGGCAGGCGTCGGCCAGCGTGGGGTGCCGGGCCGCCGGGTCGCCGTAGCACAGGGGGCCGGGGTCCGCGCCGGCGCTTTCCGGGCCGACGCGGAAGCGGC
>JALSIN010000407.1 GCA_026989935.1 Polyangiaceae bacterium
CCGAGGTCTGCGAGCCCTTCGCCGCCTGGCCCGAGGACGCCACCGCGGCCGAGGACGCCCTCGCCGAGCGGCTGGTCGTCCTCCGGGGCGCGACCCTGCCGTGCGCCGATCCCGGCGCCGCGCCCCCACCGCCGCTCGCCGCCGCTGCCACGCTGCGCTGCGCGGCCCGCCGCCACGCCCTCGACCTCGCCGCACGCAAGACCCTCGAACCCACGGGCGGCGACGGCAGCACACCGGTGACCCGGGCGGCCGAAGCAGCCTATGATAGACGATTGTACTACGAAATTCGGGCTGCTGACTTTCGGGCCGCCGGCCAGGTCAGCGACGCCCTGCTCGCCGACGACGTCGCATGCGCCGCGCTCGCGGACCCGGCCGTCACGGACGTGGGCGTCGGGGCCCGCCGAAGCGATGACGGCGCCTTCATCGCGTGGGTCGTGCTCCTCGGCGGCCCATTCGAGTAGGTGACACCGCCACCCGAGGCGCCCCGCCGTGGCGCGGTCGGGCGAAGGTCATTCCGTCGAGAACTCGAACGGAAACCGGACGAGGACCGCCCCACCCCCGGCCGGCGGCGCCACCTCGATGGTGTACATCGTCTCCTCGACGCACGCCACGAACTCCGGATCGTCCACCGTCGTCTCCGCCTCGTCCACATCGCTCGTGCCGATGACGCCGCCGACGTCGGGTTCTCCTTCGATGGTAAAGCTCACCGTCACGCGGCCGCCAAGTTCCGGGTCACGCGCCAGCGCGTCGTCGTAACACTCGCGCACGAACGGCACGATCTCCCGCACGCGCTCGCGGATGTAGGCCTTTTGTGCCTCCACGTCCGTAGGATCCGAGGGCTCCGGGACGGCGGCGGGCTCGGCCCTCCGCCGCTGCCGGCGGACCCGACGGATGCGTTCGAGCAACCGGTCCCGAGCCGCCCGGCCGATTCTCCGGGGTCCCGCCGGCGCCGGCTTCGCCCCCGGCGGCTCGGATTCGGCGACCCGCGCCCCGGCGGCCGGTGGATCGACACCGCCTTCGGATCGATCCGACACGGAGGTCCGCCCCGCGGGCGCCGGACCGGCCTCGGACACATCCGGACTGCGTCGCCCCATCGCGAACCACAAAACCGCCGCCCCGAGACCGCCGAGGACCAAGGCCGCCACCCATGGCGGGCGTTGCGCAATCCTTCCCACGCTTTGCTCGACGATAGCCGCGGCCGGCGCCGCGCACAAGGACGGCGCCGGGGCCCATCGGACGCCGCCGCCGGTACGGAACGCCGTTTCCTGGCATCCTTGCCGGGAACGGCCTGCCATGACGAGTTCCTACGACTTCTCCGGATACCTCGACGCACGCGGCACGAACTGGTTCGACGAAGATCCACTCCTGCGCCGCTGGGTGGCGCGCTCGGAGCTTTCGGCCGAGGTCCGGTCCCTGCTCGACCGCTTCGGCCGGGACGCGGCGAGCACCTGGATCGAGCGCTCCGATCTGGCCGAACGGCGCGAGCACCTGCCGCGGGTGCGCGAGCCCGACCCGTACAACCGCCACCCCCCCACGGAGGTCGAGTTGCCCGAGGCCACCTTGCGCACCCTCGCCGAGGTCCACGGCAGCGGGATCTGGCGCGCCGACTTCGACGAGCGGGCCCGCTACGCCGTCGTCTATCTGCTCAACGAGCACGGGGAGATGGGCGTGACCTGCTCGGTGGCCTGCACGGACGGCCTGGCCCGCGTGCTGCGCATGGCCGCCGACCCCGCGGACGCCCGCGCCGCCGCGATCCTGCGCGAGATCGAGGCGGCCACGCCCGGACGGTGGGTCCACGGCGCCCAGTTCGTCACGGAGATCCAGGGCGGCAGCGACGCCGCCACGAACGCCCTCGAGGCGCGCCCCGACGGCGACGGCGCCCGGCTGTACGGGCAAAAGTGGTTCTGTTCCAACCTGACCGCCGACTACTGGCTCGTGACGGCCCGGCCCACCGGCGCGCCCGCGGGCCACCGCGGCATCGCGCTGTACTGCGTGCCGCGGCGCCGCGACGGTGCCCCCAACGGCTACCGGATCCGCCGCCTCAAGGACAAGCTGGGCACCCGCGCCCTGCCCACGGCGGAGATCGAGTTCGAAGGCGCCTGGGGCTTTCCCGTCGGCCCGCTCGACGCCGGCCTGCGCACCATGGTCGCCATCGTCCTGACCACCAGCCGCGTGCACAACGTGGTCGCGGCCGCGGCCAGCCTGCGCCGGGCCCTGCGCGAAGCCGAGGCCTACGCCGCCTTCCGCACCGCCTTCGGCCGCCGCCTCGCCGACGTTCCCCTGCTGGCCGCCTCGCTCGAACGCCTGCGCACCGAGGCCGACCTCGCCGCGGCGGGTGCCTTCGCGTGCGTCGAGGACTGGACGGCCGCCCTCGCCCCGGACGCGACGCGCGAGCAGAAGACCTGGGCCCGGATCCTGGTCAGCCTGGCGAAGGCCGTCGCCACGCGCCGAACCTCGCCGCGGATCTACGAGGCCATGATGCTCGTGGGCGGCAACGGGATCGAGGAGCGCTTCTCCGTCTTGCCGCGCCTGTACCGCGATGCGGCCATCATGGAGACCTGGGAGGGTCCCTACACGCTGTTGCTCCACCAGGCGCTGTGCGACCTCGACCGGCTCGGCGTGCGCGGCCACGAGGGCGACTTCCTGCGTTTCGGCCTGCGCGACCAGGCCGGCGACGCCCTCGTCTCGGAGCTTCAGGCCGTGCTCGAAGAGCGCGACGAGACGGCCCGGGCGCTGGCCTTCGGCGAGCTGGCGCCGCGCCTCTTCTTCGCCTACGAGGCCTGGGCGCGCTCGACGTTCGCCTAGCGTCGCCGGCCGGCGGGGCCCGCCGGGCGCCTGCGCCTTGGCGCCCCTACCGGGCGGGCCTGGGGCGGTCCCGCACGGACACCAGGAGGAGCGCCACCAGCCCCCAACCGAGCCCCACCACCACCCCGCCGTCCACGATCCCCCGCCACGGCTGGCCCAGCAACCGCACGCCCACGACCAGGCCCACGATCGCCGCCACGATCGTCCACCGGACCAGTACCGTGCGCAGCGGCGCGTACGCCAGGGCCATGGCATAGACGGGGGCGAGCAACACGGCGCCCGGCGGCGGGGAAGGGTCTTGCGCCAGCGCCAGCGCCCGCGACACGACCCGCGGCACGAAACGGCGCTGGAACCCGCGGTACCCCTCGGCGTGGGCGTTGAACACGACCCACGCCAGGTACACGCCGGCCTCAACGGGCCCCAACAGCCCCGCCCGGATGGGCTCGACCGCGATGGGAACGAGACGCACGAGGGCCCGGGCGAGCAGCAGACACACACCGGCGACCGCGTAGCCGTACCGCAGCCGCACGGCCCACGGCGCGACCACCCCCGCCGTCCGGCGAGCCGGCGGGCACGGGCGGTCCAGGGAGCGTTCGCGGGGCACCACGGCGGGACATGGCACAAGTCCCTCGCACGAACAAGCAGCCGGACGCCGCCCCCCGCCCCCCCCAGGGAAAGCGCGGATGGCTTCGAAGGCCGCGCGACGCCGCGACAAGACGCCGCGGTCACGGGCGGCGCGGTCAGCCCTCCGAGTCGTCTACCTCGCCGGCCCGCGTCACGTGGAAGGTGCGCGAGCGCAGCCCCGTCTGGAAGCGCACCGCGATGGTGTCCTCGTCCACGCGCTCGAAGGACAAGGTGCCCTCCCGGCCGCTGGGCACGGTCAGTACGTAGCTGCCGTCCTGCGGCACGGGATCGACGAGCCGCAGCTCCACCGCGTTGACGTCGAGGTCCCACGTGTCTCCGTCGCGGGTCCAGCGGTGGCCGCCGTCGATGGTGATCGGCGCCTCGGGGGCGCCCAGGAAGTCCGAGAAAGTCATCGTGCGCTCCGAGGTGTGCTCCACCGGGCCGTTCGGCCCCGTCCAGCCGACGCTCGACACGATGTCCCGCACGACCCGATCGCCCCCCTCGCTCGTCCAGGTCACGGTCTTGTCGCCGTTGAGCGTGTACGTCCCGTTGGACAGGTCCTGGTAGTCGTGCTCGACGGTCAGGACCTCCCCCTCGCGCGCGATCACGAGATCCACCACGCCCGAATACTTCTGGCCGTCGAACGCACATGGATCCGAAGCCGGACCGAAGTCGATGCGAATACTCACGTCGTCCATCGCCGTCACGGTGGTCTGCCCGCAGGCGGCCAGGACCTCGGCGATGCGGTCGCGCACCTGCTGCACCGCGTCTCCGATCGTAAAGTCCGTCGTGATCTCCACGATGCCGTTTTCGAGCTGCTGGACCTGACCGCTCTCCACCACCTGCTGCACAGCCGCCCGCATCTCCATCCGAGTCATCCCGTTGCCGAGACAACCCGCGCCGGCGGGCAGCACGGTGCATGCGGTGACGAGGATCGAGGCGGGCGCGATTCGGGGGATCGGCATGGCTCTTTCTCCTTGTGCCCGAGCACCTAAAGCAAGAAAGGAACCATCCGCGTTCCTCCGTTATTTTCATGGGTTGCAACGCTACCCCCGGTGCACTCGGCCTTCACCGTGGCGTCTTGCCACGGGCGATGCGCCACGGAGGCACGCGGGGGCGGGCGGCTTCGCGCGTGGGCGTGACCGGCGGCGCCGGGCGATCGTGCCGCCCGCCACGGCCCCTCCGGTTCGTTGCCGGCTCCGGGGGCCCCTGGTATACGTGCCGCGCCTTCGCCCGTCCCACCGGGCGGAGACGCCGCATCTTCGACTCGGAGGACCGCATGCCACGCCGCAACAAGATCACCATCGTCGGAGCCGGCAACGTCGGCGCCACCGCCGCCCACTGGGCCGTGCAGAAGCACCTCGGGGACGTGGTGCTCGTGGACATCAAGGAGGGCATGCCGCAAGGCAAGGCCCTCGACCTGGCCGAGGCCTCCCCGGTCATGGGCTTCGACTGCAAGCTGGTGGGAGCGAACGGCTACGACGAGACGGCCGGCTCGGACGTGGTGGTGGTCACGGCCGGGGTCCCGCGCCGCAAGGACCCGAAGACCGGCAAGTACCCCAGCCGTGACGAGCTGGTCGAGACGAACCGCAAGATCGTGGCCGCGGTCACGAAGGAGGTGGCCAGCCGCTCCCCCGACGCCGTGCTCATCTGCGTGTCGAACCCCCTCGACGCCATGTGCCACGTGATGCTCCACGAGTCGGGATTTCCGCGCAACCGCGTGGTGGGCATGGCCGGCGTGCTCGACACCGCCCGCTACAAGTACTTCATCAGCGAGGCCCTGGGCGTGAGCGTCGAGGACATCCACGGCATGGTCCTCGGCGGCCACGGCGACACCATGGTGCCCCTGCCGCACCACACCTCCGTCGGCGGCATCCCGCTGACGGAGTTGCTGCCCAAGGACACCATCGACGCCATCATCCAGCGCACGCGCAAGGGCGGCGGCGAGATCGTGGGTCTTTTGGGCTACTCGGGCTACTACGCGCCGGCCGCCTCGGTCGTCGCCATGGTCGAGTCGATCCTGCGCGACCGCAAGCGCGTGCTGCCGTGCGCCTGCCTGCTCGACGGCGAGTACGGCTACAAGGACCTCTACATCGGCGTCCCGGCGGTCCTGGGGGCGGGCGGCGTGGAGAAGATCATCGAGATGAAGCTCGACGACGAGGCCAAGGCGGCGCTCGAGGTGTCGGCCAAGGCGGTGCGCGACGTGGTCGCGCTGTTGCCCTACGGAAAGTAACCCCATGAAGATCCACGAGTATCAGGCCAAGGATCTCCTCGCGGCGCGCCACGTGCCGGTGCCGCGCTCGAAGGTGGCGTTCAGTCCCTCCGAGGCCCGCGCTGCCGCCGAGGAGATCATCGAAGAGACCGGCAACGCCGTCGTCGTCGTCAAGGCCCAGATCCACGCCGGCGGGCGCGGCAAGGGGCGTTTCAAGGAGGATCCGGACCTGGGCGGCGTCCAGGTGGTCGAAGGCGCCGAGGCCGCCGAGGCCGTCGCCCGGCGGATGCTGGGCAAGACGCTGGTCACCGTCCAGACGGGCCCGCAGGGCAAGGTGGTCAAGCGCCTGCTCGTCGAGCAGGGCGTGGCCATCGAGCGCGAGCTGTACCTGGGCATGACCCTCGACCGGACCATCGGCCGCAACACGGTGATGGCCTCCACCGAGGGCGGCATGGAGATCGAGGAGGTCGCCGCCAAGACCCCCGAGAAGATCCTCAAGGAGGCCATCGACCCCGCCGTGGGGCTCGCGCCGTTCCAGGCGCGCAAGCTGGCCTTCGGCCTGGGGCTTTCGGGCACGGCCTTCAAGAAGATGCTGCGCTTCCTTTCGGCGCTGGTGTCCGCCTACGACGACCTCGACTGCTCCTTGCTCGAGATCAACCCGCTGGTGGTGACGGCCGACGGCGACGTACTGGCCCTCGACGCCAAGGCCAACTTCGACGACAACGCCCTGTACCGGCACAAGGACGTCGAGGACCTGCGCGACCCGGACGAGGAGAACGCCGCCGAGCTCGAGGCGAAGAAGTGGGACCTCAGCTACGTGGATCTCGACGGCGACATCGGCTGCATGGTCAACGGCGCGGGCCTGGCGATGGCCACGATGGACATCATCCAGTATTTCGGCGGCCAGCCCGCGAACTTCCTGGACGTCGGCGGCGGAGCGAACGCCGAAAAGGTCGCCGCAGCGTTCAAGATCATCACGGCGGACCCGAACGTCAAGGCGATCCTGGTCAACATCTTCGGCGGGATCATGCGGTGTGACGTCATCGCCGAGGGCGTCATCACGGCCGTCAAGGAGGTGGGCCTTTCGGTCCCCCTGGTCGTGCGCCTCGAGGGCACGAACGTGCGGGAAGGCAAGAAGATGCTGGAAGAAAGCGGCCTTCCGATCACCACCGCCGCCTCCCTCAAGGAGGCGGCCCAGCGCGCAGTGGAGCTTGCCAAGTGAGCATTCTCGTAGACAAGAACACACGGTTGCTCGTACAGGGCATCACCGGCAAGACCGGGCTGTTCCACGCGGAGAAGTCCCTCGAGTACGGCACCCAGGTGGTCGCGGGCGTGACCCCGGGCAAGGGCGGCTCGAAGGTCCTCGACGACCGCGTCCCCGTGTTCGACACCGTGGCCGACGCGGTGCAGAAGACGGGCGCGAACGCCTCGGTCATCTTCGTGCCGCCGCCGTTCGCCGCCGACGCCATCATGGAGGCGGCCGACGCGGAGATCCCGCTCATCGTGGCCGTCACGGAGGGGATCCCCGTGGCCGACATGATCAAGGTCAAGCGCTACCTCGAAGGCCGTCCCAGCCGCCTCGTCGGCCCGAACTGCCCGGGCGTCATCACCCCCGACCAGTGCCGCATCGGGATCATGCCGGGCTACATCCACAAACCGGGCCGGATCGGCGTGGTCTCGCGCTCGGGCACGTTGACCTACGAGGCGGTGTTCCAGCTTTCCGAGCTCGGCCTCGGGCAGACCACGGCCGTGGGGATCGGGGGCGACCCGGTCAACGGCACGGACTTCGTGGACGTGCTGCGCCTGTTCAACGAAGACCCGGCCACCGAGGGGATCGTGATGATCGGCGAGATCGGCGGCAGCGCCGAGGAAGCCGGCGCGGCCTACATCCAGGCCGAGGTGGACAAGCCCGTCGTGGGTTTCATCGCGGGCACCACGGCCCCCCCCGGCAAGCGCATGGGCCACGCCGGGGCGATCATCTCCGGCGGCAAGGGCACGGCCGAGGCCAAGCTCGAGGCCCTGCGCGAGGCCGGCGTGCACATCGCCGACACCCCCTCGGACATCGGCGAGACCATGGCGAAGGCGCTCGGGTGAGCCGGCTCCAGGGCCGTATTGGCCGAGCCGCGCCCGAATCGTGAAGGGGTCCGGGGCCCGCGTGCCGTCCTGCACCGGTCCCCTCGATGGTCGCATGGATGCGGTGGGCCGCCCGCGGCGCCCGTGGCACCATGGCACGTGCCATGCGCGCCGCTCCACGCTCCCCGTCCTTTCGCCCCCTGCCCCTGGCCTTCGCCTTCGCGGGCAGCCTCGCCTGCGCGGTCCTGCTCGGCGAGTCCACCTCGGGCGAGCTTGCGGGCGCCGCATGCCCCGAGTGGGGCCGCGGAAGCGCCTTCGGCGCCAAGTACGGGGCCAGCGCGGAGCTGGACGCCCAGATCGGTGCCTTCGTGCAGGCCGCCTACGACCTGTCCGCCGTGGTCCGAACGGCCCGGGGCCAGGTGGTGGCGAGCTGCCGCGCCATGGGCCGGGACCTGCGGGCCGATCCGGCCGCCCTGCAGGCCGAGGACCCGCGGCGGGTGTGCGGCGCCGTGTCGGCTCGGATCGACGAGATCCTGCGCGGCGGTGTGAAGGTCCAGGTCCGCGCGGTCCCGCCCCGCTGCACCGTGGACGCGAACTTCGAGGCCTCCTGCCAGGGGCAGTGCAGCGCGCGGCTCGAGCCCGCCCAGATCGTCGCCCGGTGCGAGCCGGGCAAGCTCGCCGGGACGTGTCGCGGAACCTGCACCGGCCGCTGCGAGGGGACGTGCAGCGGCGCCTGCTCGGGCGCCTGCTCGGCGACGGACGCCGCGGGGCGCTGCCGCGGGGCCTGCGAGGGGACGTGCAACGGCACCTGCTCGGGGACATGTTACGCCGACTGCCAGGGCACCTGGGAGACCCCACGCTGCGAGGGCAAGCTCGAAGGCCCGTCCGCCGAGGCCGACTGTTACGCGGCCTGCAAGGCCCGCGCGGACGCCAAGGCCCGGTGCACCCCCGGGAAGGTGGACGTGCGAGCCTCCGGCGCCGCCGAGGCCCGCCGGGTGGCCGACACCCTGCGCCGCAACCTCCCCACCTTGATCATGGCGCAGGTCCGGCTCGCGGGTCAGATCCGCCAGGACCTCGTCGTCCTGAAGGAGACGGGCGCCCTGCTGCGCGGCCAGATCCGCGGCGCGGGCTCCCACGCGGCGGCGTGCGTCGCCGCGGCCGCAAACGCCGTGGCCGAGGCGACGGTCACCGTGTCGATCACCGTCGAGGCCAGCGCGAGCGTGTCCGGCAAGGTCGGCGCCGGCCGGTAGCGGCTCGCCGCCAGGAGAGCGCACGGCCCCCGCGTCCGGCCCATCGGCCCGGCGCGGACCGAGGCGTGGGCGCGCGCCGCCATCGCAGCCTCCCCGGCCCACCGGCCCGGGGTTCGTGCCCGTGGAGACCGATCCAGGCGGTCCCGTCGGTTGCTACCCTCGGGGCCCCATGGTGTACCTGTCCAAGATCTACACGCGCACGGGCGACGACGGCGGCACCATGCTGGCCGACGGATCCCGCGCCCCCAAGCACGCACTGCGGGTGGGCGCCTACGGCGACGTGGACGAACTCAACGCCGTCGTCGGGCTCGTGCGCATGGAGCTTGCGCGTGCGCCGGGCGCCCTGCCCGCCCCGTTCCGAGAGGCGGCCGACGAACAGCTCGGGCGGATCCAGCAGGAGCTGTTCGACCTGGGCGCCGAGCTTTCGACCCCCGAGGATACCCACGGCAAGAAGACGCGGGCGGGCGTGACGGACGCGAGCATCGACCGCCTCGAGGCGTGGATCGACGCCTGGAACGAGGAGCTCGAGCCGCTGCGCTCGTTCGTGCTCCCCGGCGGCGGCCCCGTGGGCGCCACCGCCCACCTGGCGCGGACCGTCTGCCGCCGGGCCGAGCGCACGGTCTGCCGCCTCTGCGCCGAGCAGACCGTGCGCCCGCACCCGCTGCGCTACCTCAACCGCCTCAGCGACTACCTGTTCGTGTTCGCCCGGGCGGCGGCGGCCGCGGGCGGCCACCCCGAGCCCCTGTGGACCCCCACGGAGCGCAGCTAGGCCGTGCCCAAGTACCGCTACGAGTTTCCGCCGCGCACGGCCCACTTCGTCGAGGCCCCCAGGCCGCAGGCGATGGTGCGCTACCTCAAGCGCCGCTACCCCCACAACTACGACGACGTCCTGGCCACGCTGGTGGAGATCCCCCGCTTCCCCGAGTTCGTCGTCCGACTCGACGAGACGGGACGACCGGTGCGGCGGACCGATCCGACGCAGCCTCGATGATGGCGAAACGTGCCCTCGCGCACGAACCAGCACCCGCCGTGCTGGTCCGGTTCGAGGCGTCGGCTATGATCACCCGGTGCGAATCGACCGCAGTTCGTGGACCGCCCTTGTCGTCACCGTGTCCCTCGTGACCGCGCCCGCCTCGCACGCCGCGATGGCTCCGCCGGCAAGC
>JALSIN010000408.1 GCA_026989935.1 Polyangiaceae bacterium
GGCGCGGAATGGGTCGCGCAGGTCGAGCGCCGTGGACGGGCGCGCCCGCGAGCGCCGGCACGGGGGCGGGGCCTTGCCGGGGCGCTGCACCGGGACCGGGCGGCCGGCCACGATCACCGTGTTCGCCGCGGTGCCGTCACAGGTGGGAGCCGGCGGTGCAAACGGGTCCTTGAGGTCCGCCAGGGGGGTGTAGGCGACGCGGCGTGCCGGCGGTCGCCGTCCCTCGCGGCGCACGTCGAACGGATCGCGAAGATCCTTGACCCTCGTGGGGACGAACCGCGTCCGTGGTCGCGCGTCCGACGCCGTCGCCTCGAAGGGGTCCTTGAGGTCCGCGATCGGGTGCGGCGGGGCGTCCGGCGCGGAGACGGCGCCGGCGGCGAGCGCGACCCAGAGTGCGAAAAGCGGCACGATGCACCGTAGAACATAGCACCTGGCCGCCACGCCGCGCCGGTGCCGTGGTCGCGCTCTCAGCGCGCGAGCAGCTCGCGCGGGTCGCACAATCGGCCCGTCACGGCGCTGGCGGCCGCGACGGCGGGGCTGACCAGGTAGACGGGGCCGGGGGCGCCCATGCGGCGGTCGAAGTTGCGGTTCGTCGTGCTGGCGGTGGTCTCCCCCTCGCGCGGCACGCCGGGGCCGTTGCCGATGCACGAGCCGCAGCCGGGGGGCGTCACGTCGGCGCCGCGGTCGCGAAACAGCGCGAGCAACCCCTCGCGCTCGGCCGCCTCGGCCACGGCCGCCGACGACGGCGTGACCGTAAGGCGCACGTCGTCGCGCTTGGGATGGTCGCGCAGGATCCGGGCGGCGGCCTGCAGGTCGGCCAGGGACCCACCGGTGCAGGAGGCGATCACCACGTTGTGGATCGGGACCGGGCCCACCTCCGATAGGGGCTTGCGGTTGCGCGAGTCCCCTGGGGTCGCCACCGTCAGCGGCACCTGCGCCAGGTCCACGCGGATCGTCCGAACGTACGTCGCCCCCTCGTCCGGGGCGACGAAGGCGTCGTCGAAGCCGCGCCCCCGGCGTTCCCGCAGGAAGCGGGCCACCGGCTCGCAGGGCTCGACGATCCCCGTCATGAGGCCGCCTTCGACCGTCATGTTCGTCAGGACCGAAAGCTCGTCCACGGTCCAGGCGTCGAGACCCGGCCCGCCGAACTGCACCACGCAGGTGTCGGTGGGGGAGGTCCGCCAGTGCTCCTCGCGGAAGTACGGGTCGCCGATGAGGTGCAAGATGAGATCCTTGGGCGACAGCACCCCCTGGGGCGATCCCTCCACCCAGACCCGGACGGTCTTCGGCACCGTCACCGGCACCAGGTTCGTGCGCAGGGCAAAGGTCATCGCGGAGGAGCCCACGCCGAAGGCGAAGGCGTTGAGGACCCCCGCGGTGGGGGTGTGGGAGTCCGTCAGCACCACGATCTCACCCGGGACCGCGTATTGCTCCACGACGATCCGGTGGCACACGCCCGCCTCGTGGGGCGAGCCCGGGCCGTGGACGCGAATGCCCGCTTCCGTACATGCCTGGACCATCTCGTCCCGCAGGCGCCGGGCGGGGTCGAGCCGGGCCAGGCGCACGCGCTCGGGGACCGTGGGGCGATCGAGCAAGACGAAGTGGTCCTCGAAGGCGGCGACGGTGTCCGGGTCGGCCAGCGGGGCGTCGCCGAAGGCCCGGCGGTAGAGATCCATCACCATGCCGCCGGTGTACTCGTGCATCCCGCGAAAGCCGGTGCGGGCGAGCACCTGGTCCCCGGGGGCCACGCGCGGCACTCCCAGCGGGGCGTCCTCGCCCACGAAGGTGCGCGCGGCGACGATCTTCTCGACGCAGGTCATGGGGCCCGGCTCACGGGCCGGGTGCGGCGGCCGCACCGACCCGTCGAGCAGGCGCGTGGCATAGGGCAAAAGGCCCCCGCTTTCGGCCACGGCGCGAAACAGCGCCGGCAGGTCCTCGAACAGGCCGGCGACGTCCACGTCCTCGCCGGCCGCGAGCCGTTCGAGCACGCGAAAGTCCGTGGTGAACGGCAGGCCGCTGTAGACCATGTTCTCCTGGAAGATCCGCTGGAAGCTACGGGCGACCACCAGTTCGATGCCGGCGCCCTGGTGGGCCACGACGGCCACCTCGCGGCTCGACCCCGAACCGTAGGCGTCCCCGCCGACGACCACCTGGAACCCGCCGCGCTGGACGCCCCCTTGCGGGACGACTTCCTTGAAGTTCTCGAGGAAGTGCGGGCCGAGGATCTCGGGCGTGTAGCCGAGGGTGCACGCCGCCCCGCTGATCATCAGGTCCGTGTTGACCCCGTAGTGCAGCTCGGGGGGCGCGGCCGGCGAGACGTCCAGGTCCTCCCCCTCGATCTGGCGGCGGACGAGGTCCGGGTCGTCGGCGAGCCACAGGATGCGTCCTTCGAGCTTCATACCCCTGGGGTAGCAGGGGGCTGATATGTCTACAAGATGGTGCATCAAACGCACATAAAATGATCTATAATGTGTGCATGTCGTGCGCGCTTCGGCGGAAGGATCTCGAAACCTTCCTGGCCGTCGTGGAGGCGGGGTCGGTCCAGGGGGCGGCGCGCCGCACGGGGCTGTCCCGCACGACGATCCAGCGCCGTCTCGCGGAGCTGGAGCAGGCGCTGGGTGCGCCGCCCCTGTTCGAGCGGCGCCCCGGGCGCCGGCGCCAGCTCCTGACGGCCGAGGGGCACGAGGTGGCGAGGCGGGCGCGGATCCTGCTCGAGCACTGGCGCCGTTCGACGACGGCGCTGCGGGACGCCGTGGCGCGCCCGGGGCGGGTGCGCGTGGGGACCCTCGCCGGCTCCTTCGATTTGCTGGTGGACCTGTTCGCGGGCGGGGTCGGCGGCCCGGAGGGGGCCGAGCTGCGCTACACGGTGCGCGAGCTGCCCGAAGACCGGCTGCTGTCCGCCCTCGCGGCCGGTGCGGTGGACCTGGCCTTCGGCACGCGGCGCAGCGAGACCCCGGCCCACCTGCGCTTCGAGCGACTCGGCAGCCTCGGGTGGGCGGCCATCGTGCCGGCGGGCTGGGTGGCGCGGTTTCCGCCCGTGCTGGACGTGGACGACCTGGCCGACATCCCCCTGGTGGTGCTGACCTCGGGGCCTGCGCGCGCCCACGTGGACCGTTGGTTCGCGTCCGCTCCGGGCGGACCGGTGGTGCCGACGTATGCGTTCGAGACGGGATCCACCCCGCGGCTCGTGGAGATGGTCGCCCGTGGGCTCGGGGTGGGCCTGGTCAGCCGGTTTCGCCTGTCGTTCCTCCCCGAGCGCGTGGCCGTGCGTCCGCTGCGGACCGAGCCCGCGCCGCTCGTGGCCGGGATCTACCGGCGCGCGGGGGCTCCGCCGTCGCCCGCGGTCCGCCGTCTCGTCCAGGCGGCCCGCCGGCGGTTCGTCGCCCTGGCCGACGAGGGGGACACGGGCGCGCCGGCGGCCTGCCGGTCGGACGCCAGCCGATGAATGGCTGCATCGAGGAGGCACCCCGGCGGCAGGGTGGTGCGCGCCACGTACGAGCCGCGCCGTGGTCCGTGCACCGATCTCGGCCCGAGCCGGGACGCAAGGACGCCGCGCCGACCAGGGCGCGGCGGGCGGCAAGCGGGACCGATCGCCAGGACGGGGCGCCGCTGGAGAGGCGCTCGCCGGGGCGCGTCAGTCTCGGCTCGCGGCGAACAGGCGCACGAGGGACAGGAACAGGTTCACGAAGTCCACGTACAGGGCCAGGGCGCCGACGATGGCGAGGTTCCCCGCCCCGCCGCCGACCCGGTACATCTGTTTGATCGCCTGCGTGTGGTAGGCGGTCAGCCCCGCCGCCGCGAGGGCCACCACGGCGCTGACCCCGATGCCCAGGCCCGCGCTGCGCAGCAGGAACATGTTGAGCAGCGAGGCCACGATGGCGCCCAGGATCGCCATCACGAGGAACTGCGCGATGCCCGACAGGTCCTTCTTCGTGACGAAGCCGAAGACGGCCATGGAACCGAAGACCGCCACCGTCGTCACGAATGCCTGGACCACGACCGTCATGAAGCCCGGGGAGGCGGCGGCCATCAGCGGCAGGTAGGTCATGCCCGCGCCCATGGTGGCCGAGAACACCAGGAACCATCCGGCCGCGCCCACGGGGGTCATCCGTTGCATCCGAGAGGGGAGGAACCAGGCCATCGCCAGCGGCGCGAGCAGCACGATCATCCCGAAGCCGCTGCCGTAGAGGAACTGGATGGCTGCAAGGGAGTGCGACAGGGCGTAGGCGACCGCCGCCGAGACGCCGAGGCCGGCGGCCATCCACGCGTAGACGCCGGTCATGAAGGACGCGGCGCCGTCGTGCAGGCGCGGGCGCGTCGAGGCGGTCGTCGAGACGTGGGGCGATCCTTGGAACATGCAGGCAGTGTGGCCACGGAGCCCCCACCGGTCAACCGGGCTGCGGGACTTGCGCACGGTCGCGGACGGGGGCCGGGCACGGCACAATCGCGCCGTGCGCCGACGTCTCGAACCCGTGTCGCGGTGGGCGCTCCTTGCGGCGCTGTCTGCGCTGGGCTGCAAGGCGCGCGGTACGGCGGCCGTGTTTCCGACCCAGCCCGCGGCCGGACGCTCGCCCTTGTGCCCCGAGGCCCCGGTGGGCGTCGCGGGGTCGCCGGACGTACGGCGTTGCAGCTACGAGGACGCGGTGGGGGCCGGGGCCACGCGCCTTTCCGGGCGGGTGGAGGCGGCTTCGCCCATGGCAGGCACCGGCCCCGGTCTGGAGGGGATCGTCGTCACGGTGCACGTGGTGGACGACCCGGTGCGGGCGGCGGGGTTCGGCCGCACGGTCGCCCGGGCCCGCACGGACGCCCAGGGCCGCTTCTCGCTGTCGGCCGTGCTCCCACCCGGGACGTACGACGTGGCGGCCCGGACGAGTCCCGAGGGGCCGGTGCTGGCCGTGCGCCGCCTGCGGCTCGACGGCAAGGGCGTCCGCACGGTGGACGACCTCCTGCTCGTCGTACCCCTGGGCGAGACGGCCCCGGCCGCGGCCCCGGAGCCTGCCGATGCGCCGAGCGGGTGAGGCGCCTCGCCCGGGCCGGTGCCCCGTCGGCGGCTGCGCGGCCCTGCCGCCGCGACCGCATGTCCCCCGCACGTCGGATCGCGTGTGAGGGGCGGCGGCCGGGGAATCGCGCCGTTCGGTCGGGGATCGGCCCCGAAGCCGACGCGGGAAGTCGCCGACCGATCGCCCGGTCTTTTGCCCCCGGGGCGGGGTGCCAGGGCCCCGAGTCGCCTGCGTCGGGCGTATGGGCCGTCCCAATTCGTGCCGGTTGGGAAGGGCGGAGGGGCAGACCGGGCCGAGTGCGCCCAAACTAAGACGCAACTTAGGAAGGTGCGGCCGATGGGCGAGGTGGAAGGGGGGAGGGGATGAAGTCCTCCCCCGCGGACCCGCCATGACCGCCGTAACCGCCCGTACCGACGCCCCCTCGGCCTTCGAGGTCGAGCTTCCCTCGTTGCCGTCCGTCCTCGCGGCTCTGTTGCAGGAGACCGCCCGGGGTGAGCATGCCTCGGTCGCCCAAATTGCGAAGCTCTGTGGGAACGATCCCGCGATCGCCGTGGAGGTGCTGCGCCTTAGCAACGCGCCGGCGTACTACCGCGGACAACCGGTGACGAGCGTGCACCGGGCCGTGGGGCTGCTCGGGATGCGCAGCCTGCGGAACATGCTGCTTTGCGCGGTGGCGCGGGCCTGCGTGCCGGCCGAGAGCCTCGGGGGGCTGGACCTGGCCGCGTTCTGGGAGGACAGCCTGCGGCGGGCGGTGGCGAACCGCCTGGTGGCCGGCCGTATGGGGCTCGGCATGCCGGTGCAGGAGACGGCCTTTACGCTCGGGTTGCTGCAGGACGTCGGGGTGCTCGTCCTGGCGCGGTCGAACCCCGACGCGGCGGCGCGCTGGAGCGAGCACCGTGGCGACCAGCCGGACGAACGCCGTGCGCTCGAACGCACCCTGTTCGGCACCACCCACGATGCCCTCGCCGAGGAACTCGCGCGTGCCTGGCACCTGCCCGACGAGGTTGCCGGGGCGATGCGGTACCACCACGATCCTGCCGGTGCACCGCCGCGCTTCGGGACCTTGGCGCTGACGGCGAACGTCGGCGAGGCCCTCGCGGCGGTGCTGTCCAGCGACGACCCGCGGCGGGCCCTGGAGCGGGCCCGGCAGCTTCTCGCGCTCGTGTGCGAGACGTGCGCGGGGGGCGCGGACGACCTCATCGGTGCGCTGGGTGCCGAGGTCGAGCGCACCGCCAGCGCCCTGGGCATGGAGGTGGGGGCGCAGCCCACCCTCGAGCAGATCCTGCGTGAGGCCAACCGCGGGCTCGTGGAGATGAACCTGTCCTACGAGGAACTCGTGGCCGAGCTCGAGCGGACGATCGCCGAAAAGGAACGGCTCGCCCGCGAGCTCGAGCAACGCAACCGAGACCTCGAGCAGCTCTCGATCACCGACCCGCTCACGGGCCTGCCGAACCGCCGCGCGTTCTCGGGACGGCTGTCCTACGAGGTCGCTCGGGTGGCCCGTAGCGGCGGTGAAGTGTGCGTCTTGTACGGGGACATCGACCACTTCAAGAAGGTCAACGATACCTGGGGCCACGACTTCGGCGACGAGGTCCTTCGCACCGTCGCCGTGGTCGTCGGGCAGTCCCTGCGGCAGACGGACTTCGTGGCGCGGGTCGGCGGCGAGGAGTTCGGCATCGTGCTGCCGGACACGCCGCTTTCGGGCGGGAAGGTGGTGGGTGAAAAGCTCCTGGCCGCGCTGCGCGCCGCGCAGATCAGGACGCCCACGAAGCAGCGGCGGGCGTTTACGATGTCGTTGGGGCTGGCCGCCGCGGTGGGGCCGGCCGACCCGAGCGCGCGGATCGAGGCCATGGCCAAACGCCTGGTCAAGGCGGCGGACAAGGCCTTGTACGTGTCCAAGTCGGAGGGGCGCGACCGCCTGACCGTCGTGGACGCGCCGCTGCCGTGGCCGTAGGACCGGGCCGCGGGGGCTTCCCATGCCCCCGTGGGCTGCTAAAGTGCCGAGCCATGGGGGCGCCGATCCACTCCACCGTTCGTGCGCGGCGTGCGATCGTCTTCGTGGCCCTGGCTGGTGTCGTCGGCTGTAAACCGTCGGTGGACTACGTGGTGTTGCGTCTCGGGCTTTGCGACCCGATGGCGGTGGCGCGACCACAGCGCGTGGACCTCGAGCTGGTGGCCGAGGATGCCGCCGGTGTCCGGGTCGGCGACCCCATCGTGCGCAGCTTCGACGTGCCGGAGGGGGCCTTCGACGACGGCTACGCCACGGTCTTCTACGTGCCCGGTGATGCGGTGGCGCAGTTCGACGCCACCCTGGTCTGGCATTTTTCGTCCGGAATGGAACAAACTGCGCGCTACGAGGACGTCCCGCTTCCCAAGCTCGGCAAGGCAGTGGACCTCGGGGCGCAAGGGTGTACGGGGACGGGGACGACGGGGACGGGGACGGGGACCGGAACGACGGGAACGACCGGCACGGGCACGGGGACGGGGACGGGGACGGACACCGGGACGGGGACGGACACCGGGACGGGTACGGGAACCGGGACGGCCGGGAACACCGGCACGACCGGTACGAGTGGGCCGGGGGCGTGTAACGTGGGGCGTAACGCTTATCTGTGTGAGGTGGATCCGTCCACGGGGCTCGGTACGCTGTATGACTGCGATGGCCAGAACTGGGTGCCTGCGAATCTGGACGTGGCGTGTATGGGGGAATGTCAGGTGGGGCGCACGCTGGCCGGGTGCTTGACGCAGGGCAAGATGTGGGCATGCGCATGTCAGACGGATGTTGCGTGTACGTCGGCCGACAATGGGTGCCAGGGCATGAACCCCGAAAGCCTTCACCTGTGTGTAAACGGCAAGCTGGTCGTGGGAACCTGCTACAATGGCTGCTCCTATACGGACCAGGGGGACTACACGTGCGAATAGGGCTCTTTCCTACCAAGCGAAGGTGGCGCGTGATGGTGGCTTGGAGCGCTGCGCTCATGGTGCTCGTGGCGGCCCGGCCGGGGTGGGCCGCGCCGCCGCCGCCGCGGGCGGCGCTGGCGGCGGCGTGCGGACCTGGGGCCGGGGCCGAGGGGGGGGAGGCCGAGGCCGAGGCGCGGGCCAAGGCGCTGTTCGAGGCGGGGGCGAAGGCCTACGCGCTCGGAAAGTACGAGGAGGCGGTGAAGAAGTTCGAGGCGAGCTACGATCTCGTGGCGGCGCCGGAGCTGCTGTTCAACCTCGGGCAGGCCTACGCGCGGTGGTACGACGTCGAGCCCGATCCACAGAAGCTGCGCAAGGCCCGGGCGCTGTTTCGTAACTACGTAAGCTTCGTGCGCGCGCGTGACTTCGGGGACGCGCAGGCGGCCACGGACGCCCTCAAGGAGATCGAGCGCATCGACGAGAAGCTGCGCGAGGCGGAGCTCGAGCCGGTTCGCAAGAAGCGCCAGGAAGACGACCGCGCGCGCCGGCGCAAGGTCGCGCTCGGCGTCGGGCTGGGCGTTGCCGGGGCGGCCGTGGTCGCCGGTGCCGTGGTGCTGGGTGTGCTGCTCGCGCGGCGCTCGGGGGGCGGCGAGCAGCCGGAGCTGGGCACGATCCCCGCCACCTTGCCGCGGTCCCCCGCGGGGCCCGCCCTGCTGCGCTTCTAGGCCTGGTCCCGTCCCACGAGCGTCCCGTTCGGGCCGTCCCGGCGAGCGTGTGGGCCCGGCCGTGCGGACCGTCGGGGCACTCGGGACGGCCCGGCCTCGATCCCCCCATGGGTCCGTGCGGCGGTTCGTTCTCCCGGGGACGACGTCCTCGCCGGAGGGGAGTCTGGAAGGCGCGGTTGCGAGGGTGGGATATGTTACAACGAAAACGATGTCCAGTGACGGGACCGACCGCCCACCGGGCCGGAGGGAGAAGGCAGGGGCACCGCAGCGTCGGGGCGGGTCTGCCGTCGGGCCCGGACGGAACGAGGCTGGGAAGGGGGTGCCGTCGCTGGAGGAGACGCGGGATGCCGGTGTGTCGCCATCGGAGGGGCCAAGGGGCGTGGGGCCGACGAGGCTGGAGCCAGGGGCGCTCATGGGGCGGTACGTGGTGTTGCAGAAACTCGGAGCCGGCGGGATGGGGGTGGTTTACGCGGCGTACGACCCGGACCTCGACCGGAAGGTGGCGCTCAAGCTCTTGCGCGCGGCCGAGGTGGGCACGCGGGCGGGGACGCGAACCCGGACGAGCGCGCACGAGCGGCTGTTGCAGGAAGCGAAGGCGCTGGCGAAGCTGTCGCACCCGAACGTGGTGGCCGTCCACGACGTGGGCGAGCACGACGGGCGGGTCTATCTGGCGATGGAGTTCGTGGAGGGGCAGACGCTCGGGGCGTGGGCGCGGGCGAAGGCGCGCGGGTGGCGGGAGGTGCTGCGGGTCTATCTGGCGGCGGGGCGGGGCCTCGCGGCGGCGCACAAGCAAGGGATCGTGCACCGGGACGTCAAGCCGGAGAACCTGGTGATCGGCAACGATGGGCGCGTGCGGGTGCTCGACTTCGGATTGGCGCGGGCGCAGGTCACAGGGGTGGGCGCGGGGCGGAAGGGGGTAAGGGGCGACGTCGCAGGGATCCAACTGCAGACCGATGGCCGGGCGGACCGAGAGCCATCGGTGGCGGCGTCGGGCACTGGCGCCGGACCGGCGGCGGGCGTGGGGCCGGAGGATGGCGGCGGATCGTGCGGGGAAGCGCCTGCGGGCGCGGAGCGACCGGCCGGGGTGGGACCGCAGGCGTGGGATCCGGTGGTGGTGGGGACGCCGGCGTACATGGCGCCAGAGCAGTTCTTGGGCGAAGACGTGGGGCCCGCGGCGGACCAGTTCGCGTTTTGCGTGTCGTTGTGGGAGGGGTTGTTCGGCGAACGTCCGTTCGCGGGCGAGACGCCGGCGTCGGTCGCGTTCAACGTGTTGTCGGGGAAGGTGCGCCGGCCGCCGGGGATCCGAACGGTCCCCACGTGGTTGCGGCGGGTGATCGAACGCGGGCTTTCGGTGGAGCCGTCGCAGCGGTATGCGAGTATGGAGGCGCTGCTGGAGGACCTGGAAAAGGGCCAGACGCGGTCGCGTCTTCGGAAGGCGGTGG
>JALSIN010000409.1 GCA_026989935.1 Polyangiaceae bacterium
ACCGGCCGTGCCCCCTCCCGTGCCGGTGGCCTCCGCCTCCTCCGGCGTCTTGCCGCACGCGCCCGCCAGCGCCAGTAAGAAAGCCATCCATGGGTACTGTTGCAAGTGTCGAGCATAGCTGGATAGAGGCACGGTCACCCTCCAAACGGAGCAAACATCGCCGGGACAGGCTGAGTTTGCGGGATATGCGCACGTTCTGGCGCATGGGGGCGAGGCATCGGCCTTGCGTCTCCCAAAAAGCACCTGCCCACGATCCCTTGGACACCGAACGCCCCCCCACTTTCCGGTGCGGCCCAAAAATGACGACGCGCCCCGCAAGGCCCACACCCGCGGGGCGCATCGCGCAGGGTATCGTGCCGGTGCCTAGGGGACGTCGTCCGGATCCGTGAAACCGGGCGCGCCGCATTCCCCGGCGATGGCCGAAGCGAACATGAACTTGCGCTTGCGGGTCTGGATCATCAGGTTCTGATCGGCGATGAACAGGATGTCCCCACCGACGAAGAATCCGTCGTAGACGTAGTTCAGGAAGTAGCTGAACAAGATCTGCTCCTTGAGCTTCTTCTTGGCCTTTTTGAACTTCTTCTTCCAGTGTTTGCCCCACTTCTTCTTGAAGTTGTGCGGCTTGGGGAACGTCACCTCACCGTCGAACACGAACGGCCCGCGCACCGTGAAGATGACCTCGCCCGGGGCATCGAAGGAGCGCACCCGGGTAAACTCCGTAAGTTCGTTGCCGTCGATGATGCAACGCGGCGCACCGTCGGCATCGTAGAAGACGCCGTTGGTCACCTGCAGGATCTTCTCCCCCGTGGCGTCGTACAGGCCGCCGTCGAGGAAGATCCAGGTCAGATCCTCCGGACCGATGTCGTCGGGCGGTGGCCAGTCGTCGTCGTCCTTCTTGCCGCCACCGCCGCCTTGTCCTCCGTCGTCTCCACCCCCGGCATCCCCGCCACCGCCGTCCCCGCCGCCGTCCCCGCCACCGCCGCCGCCGTCCCCACCACCGTCTCCGGCCTGGGGCTCGCTCGGCGTGTACAGCCGCGTGGGCGGTTCACCGGGCGGATAATCCGCATCGCCCTGCCGAAACTCGAGGGCGTCGAGATCACCCTCGGTGTCCGCACAGGCCGGCACGGCGAACACGCAAAGAGAAAGAGGTAGGAGACCCAGGCGAAGAGCGCGATCCATCATGACTTTCATAGTAAGGAGACATACGAAGAAAATCATCCATGTTCTTGGACCCACCTGCAGTTTTGGGGGAGGTTTGCCTACATGGCCCACCGTGGGACGCTTTCGTAGCGGTCTTTTCGGCCAGCAACGAGTGCAAACCGGCCCGAGAGCCTTTTTCTTGCCGAACGACACGATCCGCACGATCCACGGCGAAGCCCGCTTCGAGGAACGCCTACCGGGCGCCCACCTCGAGCCGCCGGAGCAGCCGCCCGATCTCCGGGTCTTTCGCGAGGGTCTGCTCGTTTGCGCCGGCCAACGCCGTGCGCAGGAGCCCGCGAGCCTCGTCCCTGCGGCCGGCGGCGAGCCGCCCCTCGACGGCCAGCACGAGCGCCCGTGCCACCAGGCGGGGTGGGATCTCGCCGGCGCGCTCGTCCATGGCCTCGCGCGCCTGGTCGGCCCAGTCTGCGGCGCGCGAGGGCTCGCCGGCAGCGAGCGCCGCCGCCGCGGCCTCCAACAACAAGCGGATCCGGGCAGCCGCCTTGCCCTGGCCGGCGAGCAACGCCGCCGCACGGGCGCACCGTTCGGCCCGCGCGGCCGGGTCTTCGAGATCGCCCCCCGCCTGGCACGCGACCGCCAACAGGCGCCCCCGCACCCGCGCGTCCACACCATCCCGGCCCCCTCCGCCCGCCAGGACCGAGCGGGCCGTGTCGTAAGCCGCCGCCGCCCGACCCCGCCGCAGTTCCACCTCGGCCAGCTGCGCCGCGAGGGCCGGCGTGCGGGACGCCCCCGCCTCCCCGGCCCGCTCGAGCGCGGCAAGAGCCGCCGCGAGCCGGGCGGCGGCCTCGTCGAGGTCTCCGGCCATGCGCGCCGCCGTCCCCTCGACCGACAGCACCGTCGCCAGGTGCGCGGGGTCGGTACCTTCGAAGATCGCGCGCGCCCGTGCCAGGTGCTTGCGCGCCCGCCCGAAATCCCGATCCAAGACCGCGAGGTTGGCCAGGTTCAACAGGATCGTGCCCGCCCGCGGATGGGAGGGCCCCATGGTCTCCTCGACGACGGCGAGCGCCGCCTCGTAGCGTGCCCTCGCCTCGTCCCGCTTGCCCAGGCGCGCCAGCGCGGTCGCCAGGTTCGTCTGGGTCACGACCATGCGGGGGGACGACGGGCCGTGGGCCCGCTCGGCGAGCGCGAGCGCGCGCTCGAACGCCGCGGCGGCCCGCGCGACGCGACCCCGGGCAAGCGCCACCCCTCCCCGCAGGGTCTCCAGGATCTCACTGCGCACGTCGGACGGCCCGGCGCGCGACGCCGCCGCCTCGGCGGCCACCAGGTGGGCCGCGGCGACAGCGGGGTCCCCAGCGTGATCCATCTCGGTGTAGGCCAGCGCCGTGTAGGCCAGAAACTCCGCTTCGGCGTCGCCTGCCGAGGCCGCGAGCCGGGCGGCCCGCGCGAGCGCCTCGGTGGATGCGCTCGTCTCGCCGCGCTGCCGGGCCGCGTCCGCCACGTACAGCAGCGCCCGCGCTTCCACGTCGTTGAAGCCCGCCTCCGCCGCCTCGGCGGCGGCTTCGGCCGCGACCTCCGCCGCCTCGGACGCCTTCGAGGCCGAGGCCAGGGCCGCCGCCCGGGCGACCCGCTCCAACAGCGCCCGCGCCCGCGCCCGGTCCTGCTCCGACCGGTCCCGGGCCGCGTCGGGGGGCTCGTAGGAAAGACACGCATCCACCGGCGACAGGCCGCCGACCGCCTCGGCCGCGCGCTCGACCAACGCGGGCGTCGGATCGGCCATCGCTTCGAGGATCGTTCTCGTCTGGACCATCACCCGTTGGAGACACGCCGCGCGGGCATCGAACGAAGCTTCGGCCCCGCGCCCGGCCGCCTCCCGGGCGCGGCACAGCGACGCCTGGGCCGCCTGCCAGGCATCGATCCGACGCCGAAGCAACGCCACGACCCGATCGGCCGCCTCGCCCGCGTACGCCAACTTCGTCGCGGCGAACCCCCGGCGCAACGCCTCGAACAGCCCGGCGCGGTCGAGCGCAGCCACCTCCGCGCGCCCGGCCGCCTCGCAGCGGGCCAGCGACGCCCCCTGGACCGTGTAGGCCGCGCCTCCAAGCCCCACGACGCCCGCGAGAACCGCCGCCGCCATGGCGATCCGAAGACGCCGCCTCGCCGGATCCCGTCGCAACGCGGCCAGTAGATCCGCCATGGACGGAAAGCGATCCGACGCCTGGACCGCAAGCCCCCGTTCGAGCACGCGACGAACCCAAATCGGTACGCCTGCGTCCGCCGGCGGCTCGCGCAGGTTGCCCTCCAACACGTTGCGGGTCTTTTCCGCGAACGTCTCGCCCGCAAACGGCGCCTCGCCATACAGCGCTTCCCACAGGGACACGCAGAAGCTGAACTGGTCCCCGGCCGGGCCCGCCTCGATTCCCAGGTGCTGCTCCGGAGACATGTAGGCCGGCGTCCCCACGCGCCGCCCCTCCATCGTAAGCGCGATGTTCGACGCCGACCGCGCCATGTCCACCACCTCGGCCTCCTCGGCAGGCGCCGCCGAAACGGCCCCACCCGGCGACAGCGCCCGGTCGGCCGCGGCGGGGTCCTCGCGCTTGGCCAGGCCGAAGTCGAGGACCTTGACCGCGCCGTCGTCGCCCACGAGCACGTTGCCCGGCTTGAAGTCGCGGTGCACGATGCCGCGCTCGTGGGCCGCGGCGAGCCCCTCCCCCGCCTGCAAGAACACCCCCAGCACATCGCGCCACCGCCGCGACGCCGCCACGAGCCACTGGGACAGCGCCTGCCCGGCGACGTACTCCATGGTCAGGTACAGCGTCCCCTCCCAGATGTCCACGTCGTAGACCTGCACCACGTTCGGGTGGGACAGCTTGGCGAGCGCCTGGGCCTCGCGCAGCAACCGCGCCCGGCCCGCCGTCAGGGTACGGTCGCCCGCCGCGCCGGCGAGCCCACGCAAGACCTTGAGCGCCACCTTGCGGTCCAGCTTTGGATCGTAGGCCAGGTACACCACGCCCATGCCGCCACGGCCGAGCTCGCGCACGATGAGGTAGCGCCCCACGGCGGACGGCGCGGCGTCGGCGGCGGCCACGGGCGCCAGGTCTCCATCGACCGTGACCCCGGGGTCCCCACCACCTTCGCTGCTCGAAAGCGGCGGCAGGAGGTCCCCACTCGACGAGACGTGCATGGCCCACCCCCAGGTCTATCACGGTCACCGCCGGTCGCACGTGCAGGCGATCGGACCCTCCGGTGAGCGGCTTCGCCCTGCCCCAAACGGGGCGGACGATCGGCCGATACGGGGCCGGTCTCGCAGGTGCCCGCCGAACGACGTCCAGGACGGATGGGGACGGGAATACGCCGCACGCCACCGCGGTTGCTCAACGCACCGATCCGACCGGTCCCCCGCTCGCGGCGCGGGTGGCCGCCCGCCTGCTACGATGCGTCCCGTGCCCACCTACACCGACGAGGAGATCCGGGAAATCTTCCATCGCGCCCTCCTCGGACGCGGCGAGGGCGGCGAGGGCGGCATCGAGCACGCGGCGCTGGTGGAGGCCGCCCGGGAGGTCGGCATCGCCCCGGCCGACCTGGAACGGGCCGCCGCCGAGGTGCGCGCGGCGCGGGAGCAGACCGCCCTCGTGCAGCAGGCCGAGACCGAGACGGCCCGCGCCGTGCGCAGGCGCCGCCGGGCCTTCGTGCGGCACCTGGGTACCTATCTCGTGGTGATGGCGGGCCTCGTCGCCCTCGATCTGGCCACCGGGCCGGGCACCTGGTGGTTCTATCCGGCGATCGGTTGGGGGATCGGGATCGCGCTCGACGGCTTCTCGGCCCTCACGTTCGACCGGGAGCGCGTGTTCGAGAAGAAACTGCGCAAGCTCGAACGCAAGCGTGCCCGCGCCCTCGGCGAGGGAACCACGAACCGGCACAGAAGCGACGTCGCGCTCGCCCTGCGGGAACTCGACCGGTCGGCGAACAAGACCGCCGCCCACCTGATGCGGGCCCTGGCCCGCAAGCTCGACGAACTCGACGCGAAGATCTCCTCGCACTCGCCGCGTTAGCCGCCACGGGGCGCAGGTTCGGCACCCTCGAAGTAACGGTCCACCAGGGCGTGCCCTGCGTAGATGAGCGGCAGGGTCAACAGGGCGATGACGAACTTGTACGCGTAGTTCGTGATCGAAAGCTCCACCACTTGCGCCGACGACAGCTTGCCGGGCAGCCCGAAGGCGATGGCGTTGATCACGAACGTGTCGATGAGCTGGCTGACCACGGTCGAGCCCACGGCCCGCAACCACAAAAGGCGCCCCCGCGTCGCCGCGCGTGCGAACACGAACACCACGGCATCGATGAGCTGGCTGGCGGCGAAGGCGGTGACCGAACCGGCGATGATCCAAAGGCTCTGGCCGTAGACCCGGGCGAACGAGGCATCGTCCACGGGGGAGATGTCGGCGGCGGGGATCTGGATGCACGCCCACAGAACGGCGAACGCATACAGGATGAGCCCGACGGCCAGCAGCGTAAGGCGCCGCACGGCCTTCGGGCCGTAGTACTCGTTGACGAGGTCCGTGGTGACGAACACCACGGGCCAGGGAACCACGCCGACGCTCATCACGTAGCCACCGGCGCGCACGAGTTTGCCACCGACCACCTCGCCCAGCAGCGCGTGGGTCAGGAAGATGGCGGCGAGGACCAGGAACACCGTCTCGCGTCGAGAGGGCCGGTAGCGCGCCTTCTCCTCGCGCCACGCACCCAAGCCGGACGGCCCGCCCGCGACGCCTTCAGGCATGGGCCAGTTCGACGGCCCGCCGCATGTTGACCGACACGAGCTTGGAGATCCCGCGCTGTTCCATGGTCACCCCGTAGAGCCGGTCGGCCAGTTCCATCGTCACCTTGTTGTGGGTGATGATGATGAACTGGGTGCGCTCGGACAGCGCCCGCACGAGGCTGCAAAAGCGCGAGACGTTCGCGTCGTCCAGCGGCGCGTCCACCTCGTCGAGGATGCAAAAGGGGCTGGGCTTGATGAGGAAGACCGCGAAGATGAGGCTCGTGGCGGTCAGGGCCTTCTCGCCTCCGGACAGAAGCTCCAGGCTGCGAAGCTGCTTGCCCGGCGGCTGGGCGTGGATCTCCACCCCGGTGGACAACAGGTCGTTCGGGTCGGTCAGCCGAAGCTCCGCGCGACCGCCGTTGAAAAGGCGCGGGAACACCTGCTGGAACTTCTCGTTGACCCGATCAAACGTGGCCCGAAAGCGCTGCCGCGTCTCGCGGTCGATGCGGTCGATGGCCTCCTGGAGCTGTTCGAGGGCCTGTTGCAGATCCTCGCGCTGGCCGGTCAGGTAGGCGTGGCGCTCGCGCACCTGCTCGTACTCCTCGATGGCGCCGAGGTTCACGTCGCCCATGCGCGCAACGATGCGCCGCAGCTCCTTGCGGCGGGCGTGCGCGGCCTCGTCGGCCACGGGCCGCGTGTGGTAGTCCACGAGCACGTCCCGCAGATCCACGTCGCAGCGCGCGGCCACGTCGTCGAGCAGGTGGCGCCGCTCGAGTTCGTTTTCCCGCAGCCCGAGTTCCACCTCGGACAGCTGGGCCGACACCGCGTCCAGGTCGCCGCGCAGCGACCGGACCGACACTTCCAGCTCGTCGAGGTCGAGCGTGATCTGCTCGTGGCGCTCGCGCACGTCGTGCACCGCCTCGGTGAGCGTGCGGCTGCGCTCGGCCAGCTCGGCCAGCTCGGCCCGGGCCTTCTCGGTGGCCTCCGAAAGCTCGGCCAGGCGCGCCCGCGCGTCGCGCTCGTGCGCCACCAGCCGCTCGAGGCGCGCGCGCTCGCTCGATGCCTGCTTGCGCAGGCGCGCGACCGCCTCGTCGAGGGTCTTCTTCACCTCCTCGAACCGCGCGTGGGCCACCTTCGCCTCGGCCAGGGCCTCGGCCGCCTCGTCCCGCTCGGCCGCCAGGCGTGCAAGCTCCGCTTCCCGCTCGGCGACGGCCTCGGCCACCTGCGGCCGCTCGGCTTCGAGACGCTCGAACTCGGCTTCGAGGGCGGACGTTCGTTCCGCATGGGACGTAAGGGCCGCGCGGCGCCGCTGCGCCTCGGCCCGGGCGGCCTCCACCGCGGCCTGCCGCGCCCGGACGTCGGCCTCGGCGCGGCGCAGCACCTCGCCCACACGCGCCCGCTCGGCTTCGGCGCGCCGCAAGGCGGCCTCGGCCTCGTCGCGCTCGGCCTCCACCTCCGCGAGCCGTTCGAGCACGGCCAGGTGCGCGCGGTGAGCCCGCTCGAGATCCCCTTCGAGGGCCGCGACCACCTCGCGCAAGTTCTCGATCTCGCGCTTTTGCTGGAGCAGCGCCGCGTTGATCGCCCCGGGGGCGCCGCCCACCACGACGCCCTCGGGGTCGATGCGGTCGCCGTCCATGGTGACCAGCGGCACCGCGGGGCGCAGCCGATGCCACAGTTCCAGGGCCTCGGACAGATCGACCCGGACCACCACGGCGTCCTCGAGCAAGGTCTCGACGAGGGCGGCGTAGGGGCCCTCGGCCTGCACCAGGTCGGCCAGGCGCCCCAACACGGCCGGGTGGTTCATCAGCGCGTCGAGGCCGGCGCTCGGCCGCGGCTCGCCCGCGCCCGCGGAAGCCGGGGCGCCGGACAGGTCCACCACCTCCATCGGACCGCCGGGCGCCTTGGGATCGGCCCACGCGCGCGCCGGGGTCGTGGCGGCGCGGGCGGCGCTGGTGCGCGGCACGAAGGTCGTGCGGCCCTCGTTGCGCGCCTTGAGCAGGGCGACGCCCGCCGCGGCCACCTTTTCGTCCTCGACCACGACCGCCTCGAGCCGGTCACCGAGCATCGCGCCCACGGCCCGCTCCAGATGTTCCGGCGCCCGGAGGTGGTCCGCCAAGATCCCCAGCACTGCCTCGCCGCCGGCCGGCTCGCCGCCGCCCCCGGCCCGCGCGCGGGCCAGCTCGGCGCGGTGCTCCAGGACGATCTGCACCCCGCTCTTGCACTGCTGGTAGCGCTGTTCGATCTCCTCCAGGGAGACCAGACGCGAGCGCGCCCGTTGCAGCTCGGACCGGGCGGCGTCGAGGGCCACCTGGGTCTGCTGCGACCGCGCCCGGAGCTTCGCGCGCATCTCGTCGAGCTCGGCCCGGCGGCGGCGCTCGGCCTGTACGGCCCCCTCGACCCGGTCCGCCTCGGCGCGGGCCTCGTCGAGGGCGGCGGCCGCCCGTTCGCCTCCCTCGACCGCGGCGCGCTCGGCCTCGGTGGCGGCCGCGACGGCCTCGTGGAGCTCGTCCCGCCGGGCCTTCGCGGCCGCCCGTTCCGCCGAAAGCCGGGCGAGCCCCGCCTCGACGGCCTCCCGCCGACGGCGCAGATCGGCCAGGGCCCGCTCGGCCGCCGCGTGGGTCTCGACCACCTCGCGCTGCCGGGCGACGGCCCGGTCGAGCCCCGCTTGCACGTCCGCCCCGGCCTCGGCGGCGGCCTCGGCCCGGCGGCGCTCGGCCTCCTCGCGCTCACGCTCGATGGCGCCGAGGGACCGCTCCGCCGCCGCACGATCCGCCTCGGCCGCCGCGATGGACGTGGTCAGCGACGCCTGCTCGCGCGCGCGGTAGGCCTGCTCGCTCTCCAGCAGCCGGATCCGGTTGTCCACGCCATAAAGCTCCTCCTGCCGCGCCGAGAGCGTCTGCTCGATCCGCGCCTTGTCGAGCCGACCCGCGGCGAGCTTGGCCTCGATGGCCTCGATCTCGCGCCGCAGGTCCTCGGCCTGGCGCGCCCGGTCGTCGCGGCGCCCTTCGAGCACCGCCCCCTCCGCAAGGCGGGCGAAGTAGGCGTGGCTGGCGATCCACAGCTCAAGGTCCGTAAGCTCCGCCTTGTAGCGCCGGAAGCGTTCGGCCTTCTTCGCCTGGCGCTCGAGGGTGGCGAGTCGGCCGCCGAGTTCGCCGAGCACGTCCTCGACCCGGGCCAGGTTCTGCTCCGTCGCCTTCATCTTGGCGAGCGCGGCCGCCTTTTGCGCCTTGAAGCGGGTGATCCCCGCCGCCTCGTCGATGACGTGCCGGCGCTCCTCGGGCTTGCTGGTCACCAGCTTGCCCACCTGCCCCTGCTCGATGATCGCGTACCCGCGCGCGCCCGCGCCCGTCCCGAGGAGCAGTTCCTTGATGTCCCGCAGGCGCACCGGGACCTTGTTGATCAGGTACTCGCTGGTGCCGTCGGCGAACAACCGGCGCGTCAGCGCGATGCGATCGTACTCGTGGTACGGCGGCGGCGCGTCGCCCTCGTCGTTGCGGAAGGTCAGGGTGACCTCCGCCATGCCGCCGGGGCCGCGGGAGGCGCAGCCGGCGAAGATCACGTCGCTCATCCCTCCGCCGCGAAGCTGCTTGGCGCTGCGCTCGCCCATGGCCCACCGCACGGCATCGACGATGTTGGACTTGCCGCACCCGTTCGGCCCGATGACCCCCGTGATCCGATCGTCCACGTGGACGACCTGGCGGTCGGCGAAGGATTTGAAGCCGGCTATTTCGATCTTCTCGAGTCGCATCGTGGTGTCGGCGGACGAACAGCCCGCGTGCATCGGATAGCACCGAACGCACCGCCGCGAAAAGCCCCGACGGCGCGGTTTACAGGCGTTTTCGACGGGAATCCCCCGGTTCCGCGCCGCGCCCCCGGGAGATCTTGCCCGCGCTTGCGATCCGGCCGCGACGGTGGTCCCCTCCGGCCCGCCATGACCCCCCTCCTTTGGATCCTGCTCGCCGTCGCCGCGGTGCTCCTCGTCGCCGTGCCGGTCCTGCGAAGGCGGCGAGCCCTGCCCCCTACGACCGAGGCCGCGCCACCGCTCGCACCCCACGAGGCCGCCGAGGTCGAAGCGACCGTACCGGCCGAGG
>JALSIN010000410.1 GCA_026989935.1 Polyangiaceae bacterium
GCTCCCCCGAACCCACCGGCCTGCCACCCTACGCCCTCGTGGCGATGCCCTGATGCCCATGTCCAGCCCACGTCTCCACCGATCCCCGCCCCCGCGCCTCGCCGCGGCCCTTCTCGCCGTGGCCCTGCCCGCCTGTGCCCCCGACGGCGGCGGCGACGCGTTCACCGATCCATGCGACGGCGACGGCGACGGCGCGCGCGACCCGTTCGCGGACTGCGTGGTGGCGTTCGATCCGGCCGAGCCGGCCGGCTTCGGGCACGACGCCCTGCCCGACATCGTCCTCGGGCCGCCGCAGGGGGCCGGGCCCGACGCGGGTGGCACCGACGTGGCGTCCCTGGGCTGCGGGGGCACGATCGTGCTCGGGTTTTCGGGCGAGGGGATCGTGGACGGCCCCGGCCCGGACCTCCTCGTGTTCGAAAACCCCTTTCGGGTCGGCGATGGGTCCGCGACCTTCGCCGAGCCGGGTGAGGTGGCGGCCAGCGAGGACGGGGAGACGTTCGTGGCCTGGCCCTGCGATCCCACGGGGGACGGCGGCCCCCCCCCGCCGGGCTGCGCGGGCATCACGCCCGTGCTCGCGGGCCCGAACGCCCCCGACGTCGATCCGACGAACCCCGACGAGGCCGGCGGCGACGCCTTCGACCTGGCCGACCTGGGCCTGTCCCGCGCCCACTACATCCGGATCACCGACCGCACGCGCGCCTACTACGGGGACGACACCTGGTGCGGCGGCGCGGCCGGCGGTTTCGACCTGGACGCGGCCGCGGCCGTGCACGGGACGTCATGGAACGACTGACCCGCCGCGCCCTGGCCCGCGCCGCGCTCGCCGCCGGGCTCGGCCTCGCCGCCTGCGGGGGCGGGCCGGCGCCGGGAACGTCGGGGCGCGGGCCGGCGGCCGCATCCCGGATCGCGTCCCAAACCCTCTTGTCGGACGAGATCCTATGGGACCTCGGCCCGGACACCCGCGCCCGGGTGGTCGCGGTCAGCGCCCTGGCCGACGACCCGCGCTACAGCGACCGCCCCCACACCTGGCCGGACACGGTGCCGCGGGTCCCCACGGGCAGCGAGGCCCTGCTCGCCCTCGCACCGGACCTGGTCGTCGTCGCCACCTTCACGGCCCCGGAGATCCGCGAACGCCTCGCCCACGTCGGGGTGGCGCAGCTCGTGCTCCCCCCGCTGACCTCGACGGACGCCTACCGCAACGCCGTGCACCGGATCGCCGAGGGCGTCGGGGCCGCCGCCGCGGGCGACGACCTCGTCGCCGCCTTCGACCGCGCGCTGGCCGAACACACCCGCCGCCCGCCGCCGGGCCGCCGCCGCACCCTCGTCGCCTATGCCGACGGGGTGGTGGCCGGCGCGGACACCACCTTCGACGAGATCGCCCGGCACGCCGGCTTCGACAACGCCGCCGCCCGCGCCGGGGTCACCGGGCACGCCCGCGTGGACCCCGAGCGCCTCCTGGCGTGGGACCCGTTCGTCGTGGTGATCCCCTGCGGCGGCGACTGCGGGCGGGCGAAGGCCGCGTTTGCAGCGACCCCCGGCCTGTCCGCCCTGTCGGCCGTCCGCGAAGGCCGCGTGGTCCCCATCGAGGACACGACCCTGCACGCCACCGGCTGGGGCCTTGCGCGCCTGGCCGCGCGCCTTTGCGACGAGTTCGACCGTTTCGCAGCCGCCGATGGGGAGGGCGCCCCGTGACACCCCGCGGCGGCGCCCTCGCGGTGCTCGCCCTCGCGGCCGCGCTGGCCGCCGGACTGCTGGCCGGCCCGGCGGACCTGGCCCCCGGCGACGTGCTCGCCACCCTGACCGCCCCCGGTGACGCCCCCCCGCTCGCCCGCGCGGTCGTGTGGGATCTGCGGATCCCCCGGATCCTCGTGGCGGGGCTCGTCGGCGCGGCCCTGTCGGGGGCGGGCGTGGTCACCCAGGGATTCTTCCGCAACCCCATGGCCGGACCGGGGGTGCTGGGCCTGTCGGCCTGCGGCGCGCTCGCGGCCACCGCCGGGATCGCCCTCGGCGGCGACGCGGCCGGCCCCATGGCGACGCCGGCGCTGGCGGCGCTCGGGGTCGCCACCGGGCTGATCGCCCTGCTCGGCTTCGCCCGCCCGGGCTCGGGGCCGGCCACCTTGCTGCTGGCGGGCATCGCCCTCTCCGCCCTGGCCTCCGCCCTGTCCACGCTCGTCCTGGCCCTGTCCACCGAGCAGTGGGACCTGGCGCGGCGCGTGCTCGCCTGGCTGATGGGAAGCTTCGAGTCCCGCAGCTACGAGCACGTGCTGCTCGGGGTCCTGCCCGTCGCCCTGGGTCTCGTGGCGGCGGCCGGGATCCGCGGCGACCTGGACGTGCTCGTGCTCGGCCACGAGCCCGCGGCCAGCCTCGGCGTACACCCGCGGACGACGGCCCTCGTGACCGTGGCCGCCGTCGCCCTCCTCGTGGGCGCCGCGACGGCGATGGCCGGCGTCATCGGGTTCGTCGGACTCATCGTGCCGCACCTGGTGCGCCTTCGGGTCGGGCCGCGCCACGGCCCGCTGCTCGCCCACGCGGTGCTGTGGGGGGCGGCCGCCATGGTCGCGGTGGACACGATCGCCCGCGCGGCCACCCTGGTGCCGCTGCCCCCCGGCGTCGCCACGAGCCTCGCGGGTGCGCCGCTGTTCTTGTGGATGCTGCGGCGGTCGGCCCGGGGGTGGGTCACGTGAGCGGGCTCGTGCTTTCGGGCGTGACCGTGGCGGTGCCCGGCCCCGACGGCCCGCGGGCCCTCGTCGAGGGCCTGTCCCTGCACGTGCGGCGGGGCACGGTCACCTGCGTGGTGGGCCCCAACGGCGCCGGCAAGACGACCCTGCTCAAGGTCGCCGCCGGCCTGCGCCCCCCCGCAGCCGGCACCGTCACGGTGGACGACACGCCTGTCGCCGCGCTCCCGCCCCGCCGGCGGGCCAGGCGCGTGGGCGTGTTGCCCCAGCGCCTGCCGCTTTCCGACGACATGACCGTCCGTGCCTTCGTGGAACTCGGCCGCCACCCGCATCGGTCACGCTGGACGGGCGCCGATCCGACCGGCGCGGCCGCGGTGGACCGGGCGCTGACCGAAGCGGGGATCACGGCGCTGGCCGGCGCACGGATCTTCTCGGTCAGCGGCGGCGAGTTCCAGCTCGCCCGCCTGGCGCAGCTTTGGGCCACCGAGACACCGTACTGGATCCTCGACGAGCCCACGACCGCCCTCGACCCGGCCCACGCCCTGCGGATCGCCGGGCTGCTCGTCCGCGCCGCGCGAACGGGCCACGGCCTGCTCGTGGCGATCCACGACCTGGAGATCGCGCGCCGGATCGCCGACCGGGTCGCCTGCATCGGCGGCCCCGACGCCCCCGCCTTCGTCGAGGGACCGGCCGGTGCGGTCGTCGCACCGGCGGTCCTCGACCGGGTCTACGGCGTGCGCACCCGCCTGTGGCCCGACGCCGTCGGCTTCGAGCTGCCGGGCGACGAACCGCCCCCGACCGTCACGGCGTGAGGTTCGTCCAGGGGAAGCCGCCGCAACCGCCGGTGCTCGGATCCGTGGGGTCCGCGGCCGGAGCGTTCTCGGCGTCTGCGGCCGTCATGGCGTCGAACACCGTCTGGCAGTACCACAGCGATCCCATGGCCATGGTCCAGTCGAAGCGGCTGTAGAGGCCGGGGTTGTAGTCGTTCTGCGCGTCGTTTTGCGCCACCAGGAAGTCCGCATCGTTGTCGTACGACAGGACGTGGAAGACCGACGACATGCCGCCGCCGAAGTCCATCGTCCACGTATCGTCCGTGATCGTGTGGTCCGTCCCCCACTCGTCGAGGTACGTGCCGGCGATCTCGAGGCCGGCGCCGCCGGTGCTCCCGCCGGTGCCGGTGTCCGACCCGCCGGTGCCCGTATCCGACCCCACGGTGCCCGTGTCCGAGCCCGCCGTCCCCGTGTCCGAGCCCGCGGTGGCCGCGGTCGTGCCGGTGGTGTCCGCCGTCGTGGACCCCGTCGTGGCGGCCGTCGCGGTCCCGGGCCCGGTGCTCCCGGACGTGCCACCCGTGGTGCCGCCCCCGCCGTCGTCGCCGCCGCCAGAGCAGCCGGCCACGGCGACCAGGCCGAACAGGGCGACCACGGACGCGATGCGGTGCGCCAGGTCAACAGAAGGTGAACGAGTCGTTTCGTGGATGTGGTGCATGGTCGTTCCTTTCTCGCTGGCCTTTGCGGACCCGGAAGACGACGCACGCACCCTGCGAGCGGCGCCCGGGCCCTCCCTCGAGGCCGTGGGGCGATCCGTGCGCGCGGCACGGGCCGTCGGCAGGTCTTCGGACTCGCAGGCGACCTACTGGCCGAGGCTTCCCAGGCGTGCGCCCAGTGCCTTCGTTCGGCGTTCGTTCCTGCTCACCGCTGCGGGGCAGTCGCGGATTCGCACCGCGTTCCCTCTTGGCCCGCCGAGGCGGGACCGACGGCGCGGATCTCCTAGCCGCCCGAACCCCGCCTGTCAACGGCCCGCGCCCCGACGCCATCTGGGATCGCGTACACTCGGGTCCGGTGTTCGGCGGAAGACACCGTGCCCGCCTGCGGTCGGCCTGGCTCGCCGCGTCGCTCACCGCGTGCGCCCCGCGCTCGTCCGAAGGTGGGACCGCGGCCGCGGACCGCTTCGACCGCACGGCCATCGACGCGGCCCTCCGGGCCGACCCCGGCGTCGTCCTCGGCACCTTCCGCCTTGCGCCCAAGGGGATCGTGGACGGCGACACGCTCAAGGTGGAGGGCCTCGACGCGAGCTTGCGCCTTTTGGGGATCGACACCGAGGAGACCTTCAAGACCAAGAGCGACCGCGCCCTGTACGCCCGGGGCTGGCGCACCTACCTGGCCCAAAAGGCCGCCCAGTCGAACCGCCCCGTGAAGATCGCCACCCCCCTGGGCGAGGAGGCCAAGCACTTCGCCGAACGCTTCTTCGCCGGCGTCACCCAGGTCGAGCTCGAACGGGACCATCCGCGCGAGTTGCGGGGCCGCTACGGCCGGTTCTTGACCTATGTGTTCGTCACCAAGGGGGGCAAGCGGCTACACTACAACGTAGAGGCCGTGCGCGCCGGCATGACGCCCTATTTCCCCAAGTACGGGCACGCCCGGCGCTACCGCGCGGCCTTCGAGGCCGCCATGGCCGAGGCCCGCGCCGCCCGCCGGGGGATCTGGGATCCCACGAAGGAGCACTACCCGGACTACGACGTGCGCCTCGCCTGGTGGTACGCCCGCGGCGACTTCGTGGACGCCTTCGAGGCGAAGGCCGAGACCCGCGACGACCACTTCGTGCTCGGGCGCCACCGGGAACTCGATCGCCTGGCCGGCTTCGAGGGCAAGACGGTCTCCGTCCTCGGCACCGTCGCGAAGATCGTGCACACGAAGGGGGACCTCGTCCTGGTGTTGCTCGCCCACCGCCGCGGCGACGATCTGCCGGTCGTCTTCGTCGATCCGCTCGCGTTCGAGGACAGCGGGATCGCCGACCATGCGGGGGAGTTCGTGGTCGTGCGCGGCCCCGTGCAGCGCTACCACGACCCGCGGCGCAAGAAGGACGTCTTCGAGGTCGTCGTGCGCCGGGCCGACCAGGTCACCTTGCCTCCCTACGCTCCCCCCGGCCCCACGGTCGTGCCGCCCCCCGGCGCCGGCACCTCGACCGAGCCCCCCGGCCCCGCCGCCCCCGGCCCCACGACGCCACCGACCTGACCCCACCGGCCCGAGGTCCCCATGCCTGGAACCCCCCTGTCCATTCTCCCTTCGACCCGCCGCACCGTCCTCGGCGCGCTGCTGTGCGCGGGCGCGTTCGTGCCCGGCTGCCAGCGCGGCAGCGTCTCCGACGTGGACTGCCCGCTGCCGGGCGACCTCGTGATCACCGAGATCTTCGCGAACCCGGCCGGCGCCGACGACGGCCAGGAGTGGTTCGAGATCGCGAACGTCACGAACGCCCCCATCGACCTGGCGGGGCTGCGCCTGCGGGCTTCCCGTCTGGACGGATCGGCCGAAAAGCGCCACCTCGTCGGTCCCCTCGTCCTCGATGCGGGCGCCTACGCCGCCGTCGGAGACGCGCCGCCCGACGCCCTGCCCGACCACCTCGCCTACGGGTACGGCAACGACCTGGGGAGCCTGACGAACACGGGCGGGACCCTGGCGATCGTCTGCGGCGGGACCGAGATCGACGTGGTCACCTACGAAAACGCCCCGGAGGCCGCGTCGCTCGCCCTCGACGGCGCCATGCCGCCCGACGCGGTGCGCAACGACGACCGGTCGCAGTGGTGTCCCTCCGAGACGGAATACGCCCCCGGCGCAAGGGGCACCCCCGGCGCTGCGAACCCCGCCTGCTTCGGCCCGCCCACCTGCGACGACGCCGGCACGGCCCGCCCGGCCGACCCGCCCGGCCCAGGGGACCTCGTGATCACGGAGATCATGGCGGATCCGGCCGCGGTGGCCGACGCCGACGGGGAGTGGTTCGAGGTCCTCGTCACCCGCGACGTGGACCTGAACGGCCTGGGGATCGGCGACGACCCCGCCGCGCCGAAGACCGTGCTCGCCGACCCGGCGTGCCTGTCCGTGCCCGCGGGGACGCGACTGTTGTTCGCCCGCAACGAGGACGCCGCCGCGAACGGGGGCCTGCCGGCCGTGGACCACACGTTCGCGTTCGGCCTGGCCAACGGCGGCGGCACCCTCGCGCTGGCGGTGGACGGGACCGTGGTGGACACGGTCACCTGGACGAACGCGACGGCGGGGACCGCCTGGAGCCTTTCGTCCGACGCCGAGAACGCCACGGCGAACGACGACCCGGCCAACTGGTGCGACGCCACCGCCCCCTACGGCGACGGCGACCTGGGCACGCCCGGAGCGGCGAACCCCGCCTGCGGCGGCGGCGGCGGTGACACGTGCATGGACGGCGGCGCCCCGCGGCCCGTCGTCGTCCCGGGGCCCGGCGACCTCGTGATCACGGAGGTCATGGCGAACCCCGCGGCCGTGTCCGACGCCGCCGGCGAGTGGTTCGAGGTGCTCGTCACGGCCGACGTGGACCTGAACGGCCTGGGGATCGGCGCGACCGCCGATGCCCCCGACACCGTCGTCGGAGGGGCCGACTGCGTGGCCGTGTCCGCCGGAACACGCCTTTTGTTCGCGCGGGAGGCCGACACCGCGCAAAACGGCGGCCTGCCCCCCGCCGACGTGATCTTCACCACGGCGCTGACGAACACGAACGGCACCCTCGCGCTGTCGGTGGGCGGCGCGACCGTGGACGCGATCACCTGGGAGAGTGCGCCCGCCGGCGCCGCCCTGTCGCTCGACCCGTCGGCCGAGGACGCGACGGCCAACGACGACCCGAACAACTGGTGCGACGCCACCGCCCCCTACGGCGACGGCGACCTCGGCACGCCGGCCGCCGACAACCCGCCGTGCGCGACGGGCTCGACCTGCCTCGACGGCGGCGCCCCGCGGCCCATCGTCGCGCCGGGCCCCGGCGACCTCGTGATCGCCGAGATCATGCCGAACCCGGCGGCCGTGCCGGACGCGGCCGGCGAATGGTTCGAGGTGGTCGCCAAGGCCGACGTGGACCTCAACGGCCTGTCCCTCGGCGCCGACATCGCCGCCCCCGACGACACCGTGACCGCGACCGACTGCATCCGCCTGGCGGCCGGAGGCCGCGCGCTGTTCGCCCGCAACGCCGACGCCGCCCAAAACGGCGGTCTGCCCGCCCCCGACGTCACCTTCGGCTTCTCCCTGGTCAACGCGAACGGCACGCTGCAACTGGGCGTGGACGGGACGCTCATCGACGCCGTCGCGTGGACCGGCGCAACGGCCGGCGCGGCCCTCTCGCTCGACCCGTCGGCCGAGGACGCGACGGCCAACGACGACCCGAACAACTGGTGCACCGCCACCGCCCCCTACGGCGACGGCGACCTCGGTACACCCAAGGCGCCCAACACCCCCTGCCCCATGGGCGCCACGTGCCTCGACGGCGGCAACCTGCGCGCCATCGTCCCGCCGCAGACCGGCGACCTCGTGATCACCGAGGTGATGCCGAACCCGAGCGCCGTGCCCGACAGCGCCGGGGAGTGGTTCGAGGTGCTCGCCACGGCCAACGTGGACCTCAACGACCTGGGGCTCGGGCCCGACCCCCAGAACCCGGCCACGACCCTCACGAGCGCCACGTGCCTGGCCGTCACGGCGGGCGACCGCGTCCTGTTCGCCCGCAACGCCGACGCCGCGACGAACGGGGGCCTGCCGCCCGTGGACCACCTGTTTACGTTCAGCCTGGTCAATTCGAACGGCACCTTGTCCCTCGTGCACGACGGCGGCGTCCTCGACACGGTCACCTGGACCACCTCCAACGCCGGAGCCTCCTGGACGCTCGACCCGCCGGCGGAGGATCCCATTTCCAACGACGACCCGATGAACTGGTGCCCGGCCACCACCGCCTACGGCGACGGCGACCTGGGATCCCCCAAGGCCACGGGAGAGACGTGCCCGTAGCCGCCCGCCGGGGGCCGCGCCGGGCGGGCCGCCGGCTCGCCGCCCTCCTTGCCGTGGCGTTCGTGCCGGCCGGCGGCTGCGCATCGGAACGCTGCGGCCCGTCCTTGGGCGAGGTGGCGCGGGTCGTGGACGGAGACACCATCGACCTTTCGGACGGCACCCGGATCCGGTACCTGCTGGTGGACACCCCCGAGATCTCCGGTACGCCCGAGTGCTATGGGCCCGAGGCGAAGGCGGCCAACGAGATGCTCGTGGCCGGCGCCACGGTGGATCTTGCCTACGACGAGGTGTGTGAGGACAAGTACGGCCGCCTGCTCGCCTACGTGTCGGTGGGCGGCCGGGAGATCAACCTCACCCTCGTCGAGCGCGGCTACGCCTGCGTGCTGTCGATCCCCCCCAACGGCGCCGCCAAGCTCGACACCTACCTCGCCGCCGAGCAAGCGGCGCGCACCGACGGCGCGGGGCTGTGGGGCACATGCATGCCGCCGCCCTGCTGACCGCACGACCCGGCCGTGACGCTGCAACGCCTCCTTCGACCCCGACGATGCGCGGCGCGGCGCGCCCTCGTGCTCGTCGGCGCGCTCGCGGCTGCGTTCGGGCCCGTACCCGTGCGCGCGGCCCAGTACGAGATCTTCATCGACATCGACGACGAAGACGACCTGTACGACCTGCGGGCCGCTGACGCCATCTCGGAAGACACGTTTCAGACGCTCCTGGAGCTTCTCCGGCGCGGCGTGGACCTCGAGACGGCGACGCGCGAGGACCTCTACGCCCTGCCGAACCTGACCTACGACGATGTGGACCGGATCCTGGCCTACCGCGGCGAGGCCGGCCGGATCGGGCACCCCGCGAACCTGGTGGCTGCCGGGGTCCTGTCCGGCAAGAAGGCCCGCGCCATCGCGGCCTTCCTGACGGTGCCGGACAGGACGCCGCGGGTGGAGACGCACGGGGAGGTCCGCTACCGCACCACTTACCTGATCGGGGATCCGCGCGTGCCGCCCATGGCGTTGCAGGCGAGGATCCGCACGGCCCGCCACCTGGACATGGGCGTGGCCGCCACGCTCGAACGCAACACCGTGCGTGACGTCCGGTGGGATCCGACGCGCGAGTCCGAGGGCTTCGCGGGCGCCCTCGTCGCCCGCCAGCCCGCGCCGCGCCCGCGGCTGCCCAAGTTCCACCTGGCCTGGGATACGCCGAAGTGGGGGATCCTGCTGGGGACCTACCGCATCGGGTTCGGGCAGCGCCTCGTGATGGACACGACGAGCCGGTACACCCCCAACGGCTTCTACGCCGACAACCTGATCCGCTGGAGCACGAACGCCACCCGGCGCTGCCGCGAGAGCGAGGCGAACGTCGCCTTGCCCGAGTCCCCCTGCGCGGGCGAAAAGCGCTACCTCTACGGCACCCCCGACTTCGACTGGACCTTCGGCCTGCGAGGGCTGGCCGTGGGCGCACACCACATCGGCGTGCCGGTGGGCTGGCTGCAAGCGTACGGGTTCTTCTCGTACCAGACGTTCGACATCTACCAGTACC
>JALSIN010000411.1 GCA_026989935.1 Polyangiaceae bacterium
CCTCAACGGCTCGGCCATGACCCAGTGGGCGCGGGACCAGACCGACCGCGACGTCGCCTTCTTCGACGCCAACAAGCTCGACGCCCTGCCGAGCTACTACATCAACGCCGACGAGGCCACGCCCCGGCCGGACCCGCGATCGTTGCTCGTGGTCGAGGACCCCCGACTCGCACGCATGTTCGGCCAGCAGCGGCTCGACGAGCCGGCGGTGGGAGCGATCGCCGCGGTCGATCCGGCCGTGGAGGTGGTGCGCCGGCCCGCGGACGAGCCCCGCGACCGCCGCGACCCGGTGGACCGGGGGTCCGTGGACGTCTACCCCGAAGGGGCCGTCACCGTCCGCACGACCCCCGACGGCCACGGCGGCTCGCGCGTGGTGGCGACGGTGACCGAGGGCGCGAAGCCCGTGGCGCGCGTGGCCTTCGTGCGCACCGTCGAGGGCCGGCGCTTCGCCGCGTACGTGGTGGACCGCGCCACCTTCGATGCGATCTACGGTGGCTACGAGGCGCGCTTCGGCCATCCGCCCGACTTCTTGCCGCCGGGGCGCTTCCTGCGGGTCGTGGCCCCCGAGCTCTACCAGTCCCTCAACGCCCTGTTCGTCGTGGGGCTGACCCCCGTGGTGGTCTGGTTCTTCGGGATGCGCGTGCGGCGGGGGCGCCCGGTCACGACCGCCCGCAAGGTCTTCGCCGGCCTGGTGCTGACGTCCGTGGCGCTGGCGACCATGGCCGGTGCGGGCCTTGCGAGCGACGGAGGGGCCGTCAAGGTCTCCAGCCTGTGGCTCGTGGGGTTCTACGCCATCGTCACCATCGGCGAGCTGTGCCTTTCGCCCATGGGCCTTTCGTCCGTCACGAAGCTCGCGCCACGGCGGCTCGTGGGGCTCGCCATGGGCGGGTGGTTCATGGCGACGGCCTTCGGGAACAACCTGTCCGGGTTCTTCGGCGGGATCCAGAGCATGCTGCCGCCCACGGCCTTCTTCCTGGTGCTGGCGGGGATCATGGCGCTGGTGGCCGGCGTCTTCTACGCGATGCTGCCCTGGCTCGACGAGACCTTCGAACGCTACGGCGCCTAGCGCGGGGCGGGGTGCGCTTGCAAGGGGCGCGCCGCTCGGTCACCGTTTCGCCGCCATGCGCTACGAAGGCCGCATCTTCCGCCCGCCGAGCGAGGCCGACGCCCTCATCTTGCAGGCGACCATCGGCTGCTCGTGGAACCACTGCACCTACTGCGACATGTACCGGGACAAGACCTTTCGGGCCCGCCCGGTCGAGCAGACCCTCGCCGACATCGAGGAGGCGCGCCGGACGCTCGGGCCGGCGGTCGAGAAGGTCTTCCTCGCCGACGGGGACGCCCTCGTCCTGCCCACCGAGGACCTCCTTCGGATCGTCGAGGCCTGCTTCGCGGCGTTTCCCCGGCTGCGGCGCGTGAGCACCTACGCCACCGCCCGCAACGTGCTCGACAAGACGGACGAGGCGCTTGCGAGGCTTGCGGCCGCGGGGCTGCGCCTTCTGTACATGGGCCCGGAGTCGGGGGACGACGACACCCTGCGCCGGATTGCGAAGGGGGCCTCGGCGGCGGACCACGTCGAGGCGGCCCGCCGGGCGCACCGTGCGAAGATGACCCTGTCGGTCATCTTCCTGCTGGGGATCGCGGGCCGCGCCCGCAGCCAGATCCATGCCGCCGCCTCGGCGCGGCTCGCGACGGCCATGGATCCCGCCTTCGTGTCGCTGCTGACGGTCACGGTGCTGCCGGGGACGCCGCTTGCCACCCTCGAAGCGCGCGGCCGCTTCGAGCAGGCGACGGTGCGGCAGACCCTCGAGGAGCTGCGCACCTTCGTGGCCGAGGCCCGGCCCACCGACGCCCTGTTCCGCACGAACCACGCCTCGAACCACCTGCCGCTCGGGGGGCGGTTGCCGCGGGATCGGGCGCGGATCCTGGCGGTGGTGGACGCGGCGCTGGCGGGCCGGGTCCCGCTGCGGCCGGCGTGGGCCCGCGGGCTCTGATCCGCCCGCCGCGTGTGGGGCGGCGGCCGTCGGCCCCGGTCAGGAGCGCAGGAACCAGTCGATCCCGAGGATCGCGGCGAACCCGACGGCGGTCAGGACCAGGATGGCGCCGGCGACCTTGGCGCGGTGCAGGTACTCGCTGCGGCGTTGCCGGCGGGCATAGGCGGACCACACGACCGCAGTGTCCACGTCGGGATGCCAGTCCTGCACGGAGGAAGAACGGTTCGGTCGGTCGAAGCCCACGGACGCCGCGGCCAGCGTAGCCCCGCTCCCGTGGGCGGGCAACCGGCCGGGGGCTTTCGGGAGCGGCGGCCGGGGCGCATCCGGCGGCGTGTCCGGCGCCGGTGGAGTCATCCCGGCGCGCCGGGGACGGGGTGGGGTAGTGGGCGACCTGCGAGGCCGGCGAGCAGGTTCGCCGCCGCCAGCCGGGCCATGTTCCGGCGGGTCGTCCGGGTGGCGGAGCCCACGTGCGGTGTGACGACGACGCCCGGGAGGCGAAGCAGGGGGTGGTCCGGCGGCAGCGGCTCGGGGTCGGTCACGTCGAGGGCGGCGCCGCCCAGGTGCCCGCGGGCGAGGACCTCGACGAGGGCGTTCGTGTCCACCACGGCCCCGCGGGCGGTGTTCACAAGCACGGCGCCGGGGCGCATCCGCGAAAGGAACGCCGCGTCCACCATCCGCCGCGTGTCGGCCGTCAGCGGCACGTGCAGGGAGACGACGTGGGACCGGGTGACGAGGGTGTCGAGGTCCACGATCCGGGCGTCGTCCGCCGGATCGGGTCCGGGCGTGCGGCGCACCGCGACGACCTCCATCCCGAAGGCGCGGGCCCGCCGGGCGACGGCGCGGCCGATCTTGCCCAGGCCCACGATCCCGAGGGTCTTGCCCCGCAGCTCGATCCCGAGGTTCCGTGCCGGGCGCCACCGGCCCCATCGGCCGCGACGGACCGTCTCGATCCCCTCGGGGATCCGGCGCGCGCACGCCAGCAACAACGCCATGGCGAGGTCGGCCGTGGCGTCCGTGAGGACCCCCGGGGTGTGTCCAACCGCGATCCCACGGGCGCGACAGGCCGCAAGGTCGATGTGATCGAACCCCACCGAAAGCGTGGACACGACGCGCAACCGCGGGAAGCGATCGAGAACGGCGCCGTCGATCCGGTCTTCGAGCGTGCACAACAGGCCCTCGACCGCGGCGGCGCGCGCGACGATCGGGTCGGCCAGTACGCCCGGTGCGTCCGCGGGGGCGCAGACCAGATCTGCCGCGTGTTCGAGATCCCCGAGGAAGTCCTCCGGGAGCGGGTCCGTGATCGCGACGACGGGCCGCGTGGTCATGGCGGCACCTTGCCGCGACCGCAAAGCGCCAGCAAGCCGGGCGACCACCGGCAGGCGCGAGATCCTACGTGAGGCCGGTCCGTGCTTTCCTTCGCGCCGGCCGAGAAGGTGCACCGCGGCCCGTAACCGGCGAGCGTACCGCGCCGGGGCCGCGGTTCTGGGAAACGGGACGGGGGTGCCGCAGCGATGGCCGCCGCCGGGGGTCGTCGGCCGATCCCCGAGCGGGAGCCGAACGAAGCGGTCTCCGGCCCGGGGGCGTCAGTCGTTCGGCCAGGGCTCCGGGGACGGCACCTCTTGTGGGGTGCCCGCGCCGCGCGCTTCGAGGTTCTCGATGAACAGGTCGATGTAGCGCAGGTCGTCTTCGATGTCGGCGTCTTCGCCCCCGGCGAGCCAGCCCGCGACGTTCTGCCGTAGCCCCCGCAAGAGGCTTGCGGCGGCCACGTCGTTGCCGACCAGCGCCATGTCGGCGGCCATGCGAAAGCCCATGTAGATGTTGAGCATCACGAAGCCCTTTTCGACGCCGGCGCCGGTGAACAGACCCTCGGCGGGAGTCTCGCCGGGGGCGAGGGGCGAGAGGATCTTCACGAGCTGTTCGAGGGGTTCGTCCGTGGTCGGGTCGCGGTACGACAGGTGGATCTCACCGACGCTTCCGGCCGGCAGGTCGGTCCCGGTCTTCGGGAGCAACTCGAGGAGCATCGCCCCGCCGCCGCCGCGGCGGCCCTGGCCGTCGTCTTCGACCGCGGTGCGGTGGGCGATCTGCAGCATGGGGATCGAGATCGTGGCGCTCGTCGCGTCGAACTCGAAGGACTTGGTGCCGTAGACGCCGCGCAGTCGGTAACCGTCGGCGATGTCGGCGTCGATGGAGACGTCGTAGGCCAGCGGATAGAGGAAGGTCTGGACCTCCTCCTCGAACACCTCGACCACCGCCTGGGGATCTTCGAGGAAATAGAAGGCGCCATAGGCGACCTCCGAAAGGCCGCGCATGACCTCCGGGTCGAACTCGGTACCCATCCCGATGGTGCTGAGGGTGATCCCGGCATCGCGGTATGCCTCGCCGAGGGCGAGGATCCGGTCGGTGCCGGTCACCCCGGCGGTGGCCACCCCGTCGGACAGGAAGATGACGCGCTTTTGGCGCTCCCCGTCGTCGTGGGCGAGGACGAGGTCGTAGGCCGTGCGCAGGCCGTCGTAGAGGTTCGTGTTGCCGCCCGCCTGTAGGCCCGCGAAGGTGGGGGCCAAGGCGGGATCGTCGCCGGGCACGGCTTCGAGCAGCACCTCGGAGGCCCGCGAGAAGGTCACGACGCTGACGATGTCCTCGGGGGCGAGGTCGTCGAGGATGCGCGCGAGCCCTTCGCGCACGTAGGCGATGTTCTCACCTTGCATGGAACCGCTCGTGTCGATGGTGATCACCACGTTCATCGGCGGCCGTTCGAGGCTCGCGGGATCGATGGGGGTGTTCATCCCCATCAGGACGAGCGTGCAGTTGGAGCCCGTGATCATGTTGCCCATGACGCCGAGCTCGCCGTGGATGCACACGTCCTGCCCGCAGTTCGGGGCGGGGAACTCGATCTTGTGCTCGTTGAAGAAACCCACGTCGTCGATGGTTTCGGGGGCCGGGATCCCGCCGTCCTCGAGGATCTTCTTGAACTGCCCGAAGTCCTGCGCGCCCCCCTGGCCGACACCCGCGCCGCCTCCCTGTCCGATGGCCTCGCGTCCGTCCGTCCCGACCCCGCAGGCGACGAGGCACAGGGGGACTGCGAGGGCGAGCAGGTACGCGACGGGGCGTCCGATGGAACGGGGATGGGGGTGAGATGGCATGGTGATCTCCTGTCGAAGGTCATGGTGGATGGAAGAAAGGGCCCTGGGGTCAGGGCAGGGGTTTGCGGTAGACGGTGACGATCTCCACGTCCTCGGGGGCCTGGGAACCGGTTACGCAGGCAGGGTCATAGATGCGGCGTTCGAGGGCGTGGATCACGACCCCCTGCACGGTCGAGCCGTCCGAGCCGTCCAGCGTCACGATGTCCCCGACCCGGGCCTCGGCGACACCGCCGAGCTCGGGGCGTGCGAAGGTCACGGTGGTCTCCACGGCGACGGTGCCGCAGGTGTCGTAGACCGCCGGTGCGCAGTCGAGGGGCGTGCCCGGGGCGGCCTCGAGGTCGGCGGGGAGGGCGCCGAGCGTGCCGTCCGATGCGGTGCGAGCCAGCACGAGGACGCGATCTTCGGTCGGCGGTGGGTCCGTGGCCTGGGACAAGGCGATCTCGACGGCGCCCAGGTACCCCTCGAAGTCGAGCCAATCGCCCACCTCGAAGGGGAATCGCCGCTGTGGCATGCACAGGTAGTTGCGGTCGGGGGCGATGCCGGCGTCGATCATGGCCTGGGACGCGACGTCGAGGCGCAGACAGCCGTCGGGGCTGGCGACGAGGGCCTCGAGACGACTGGGGTTCGTGAGATTCGACAGGTCCCAAGCCAGGCGGTCGGCGTCCGATTGCTCGCGGCAGGTCCCGGGGGCGCCGGCGACGCGAAGCTCGCCCACCTCGACCACGAGGTCGTCGTCACCCCCCTGGGCGGTCAGGATGCCGTCCTCCTCGGTCACGCGGATCGTATGTTCGAAGTCGAGGACCGCCTCGGCGTCGAGGCTCTGATCCGGAAAGCCATCGAGGTCCACGGGGACCAAAAAGGGGTCGGGGGCGCCCGTCATCGAGACTCGCAGCACCTGGCAGCCGTCGCCGACCACCGGCGTGCCTTCGAAGCGCCCCCACAGGGCGAGGGCCTCGTCCGGGTCGATGCGGAAGATTTCGGCGGTGTCGAACAGGGATGGGGCCAGGGTGTGCCCCGGATCGTCGAGCGCCGTCGGGCAATCCACGGAAAGGTCCTCCCGAAGGCGCTGGACCTGGATCGTGAGCGCGCGGTCGGTCTCGTTGTACAGGAAGACGCGGCCATCGTAGATCCGATCGAATGGGGGATGCGCCGGACTCGTGGCGACGCAAAACGCCAGGCCCACCGTGGCCGAGGTCCATTCGAGCGCCCGCCGGACCGTGCGGCGCGTGGGGTGGCGCGCCGCCTCGGCGAAGACACGATACGAGATCGGCAACACGGAAAGGGCGATGAGGTCCGTCGGGTCGGAGGTGATCGCCCAGGGCACGCCAACGAGGCCCATGAGGGCGCTCCACGTGTTGGCGGCGCCGTGCGAGAGCTGGATGGCCGAAAACACCCCGCCCACCACGATGTGGCAGGCGGCGAAGGCCGGGCGACTGCGTGCGGACAAAAGAGCCGCCAGGAGGACGGGCGCGACGAGCAGCCCGGCGAAGTCGCTGAGCTTGCCCGTGACGGCTGCCGGCAGCAGGCCGCTGCCCTTGAGGAAGTGGTCGTTGGTGGCGAGCGCTGCCAACGCTCCCAGGAACAGGGGGTGGAGGAGGGCCCGTCGCGGCGCCAGGTTCGGTGTAGAGGTATGGGGCATGGCGTAGGTCATGGGGGTTCGTTCGGGTAGTGACCCAAGAGCCCTCGGTCGATCGTTTTGCCGCAAAATGCGCATTTTCGACTGGCCGCGGCGTCCCGGCGGGGTATGATGCGGTCCTATGCATGCTCATGGCTTCGTTTCATCTCTCGTGTCGCCTCGGCTTCGCCGGTGGCTGCCCGCCGCGCTCGCCTGGGCGCTCGGGTGTGGGGTCGAACGGGCGGACGCCGGCGGCGACACCGACTACATGGACGACCAGCCTCCGAGTGGAAGCTGCGTCCCCACCGGCACCGGCGGTTGTCCCGGGACATCGTCGAGCACGACGCAAGGCGCGAGCGCCTCGACGGGAACGACCGGCGGCGACGCCGACGCCTGCACGGCGTCGAGCCAGTGCCCGGAGGGCCAGGTGTGCGCAGCGTCCTTTGACGGCAAGGCGCGCGAACCCTTCGCTTGTGTCCCCGCCGACGGCGGCTGTGTTCCACCATCGGACGACCCCGGGGCAGCGTCGCTTTGGTGCGCCGACGATGGCGCCTGTTGTGATCCCAACACCCGGTGCTCGACACGGGGCCTTTGCGAGCCCGCGCAGGGGGCGGACACCGGGACCGGCACCGGAACCGGCACCGGTGGTTGAAGGCGCCGTCTCGGTCGCGGACGCGGATGGGGGCCCGGGCTGCGGTCGCCGTCGACCGCCAGGGTGGTGGTCCCTGGCGGTGGTCATCGACGGACGTTCGGCGGATCTGTAAAATAGCGCGCCCATGGACCGCGTGCTCGTCATCGGAGCCGGCCACGCAGGGCTCGAGGCGGCGTTCGCCGCGCGCCGTCGCAAGGCGCCCGTGGTCGTGGTGACAGGATCGCTCGCAGGCGTGGGCCTGACCCCCTGCAACCCCGCCGTCGGCGGCGTGGCGAAGGGGCACCTAGTGGCCGAAGTGGAGGCCATGGGGGGCTTCATCGGACGGGCTGCGGACGCGGCGGGGATCCACGCCCGGATCCTCAACCGCAGCAAGGGGCCGGCCGTGCGGGCGACGCGGGTGCAGGTGGACAAGCGACGGTACGCGGACCACGCCCGCACCACGCTGCTGGCCGATTCGGGCATCGAGGTCGTCGAGGCGCTCGTGGCCGCCGTCGTCACGCGGGGCGGTTCGGTCGAGGGGGTTCGGCTCGAAGATGGGACCTTCCTACCCGCCCGCGCGGTCGTCGTGACCACGGGCACCTTCCTGCGCGGCACCTTGCACGTGGGGCACGAGGCGCGGCCCGGGGGACGGACCGGGGAGGCGCCCGCCACGGCGCTGGCGCGCTCCATCGCCGCATTGGGGTTTCGTACGGTACGGCTCAAAACCGGCACGCCGCCGCGTCTTCGGGCCGGGTCGATCGATTTCGACGGCCTCGAGCTGCAGCCGCCCGACGACCCGATGCCCGGTTTTACGTTGCCCGGGGAGCGGCGTGCTCCGCCGCTGCCCCGGCGCGCGTGCCACCTGACGTGGACGACCGACGCGACGCACCGGGTCGTGCGCGACAACCTGGCGCGCTCGGCCATGTACGGCGGCAAGGTGATGGGCCGGGGGCCGCGCTACTGCCCCTCCATCGAGGACAAGGTGGTGCGCTTCCCTCACCGAGCCCGCCACCAGGTGTTCCTGGAACCGGAGGGGCTCGATACGGACTGGGTGTACCCGAACGGGATCTCGACCTCCTTGCCGGCGGACGCGCAGCTCGAACTGGTGCGGACGATCCCGGGGCTTGGGCGTGCCGAGATCGTGCAGCCGGGGTACGCCGTCGAGTACGACGCCGTGGACGCCCGCCAGCTCGACCATCGCCTCGAAGCGAGGGAGATCGCGGGCCTGTTCTTCGCGGGCCAGGTCAACGGCACGTCCGGCTACGAGGAGGCCGCGGCCCAGGGGCTCGTGGCCGGGGCGAACGCGGCGGCGGTCGTGACCGGAGCCGAACCGCTGGTGCTGGGGCGGCGCGAGGCCTACATCGGCGTCCTGGTGGACGACCTGGTGACGCAGGGGTGCGACGAGCCCTATCGGATGTTCACGGCGCGCGCCGAGTACCGGATCTTGCTGCGCGAGGACAACGCCGACGAGCGCCTCGAGACGCGGGCACACGCACTGGGTCTCATCGACGATGCGCGGTATACGCGAGGTCTTCGCCGGCGCGAGCAGGTGGACCGTGCGCACGCTGCGCTGCGCGCCGGGGTAGCTTTCGATGGGCCGGCGTGGGCGCTCGCGCGGGCCGAGGCGCGCCGCACGTACGAGGGGTACGTGGACAAGCTCGAGCGCGACCTCGCCCGCATCGAGGGACGGGCCGGTGCGGACCTTCCGATCCCTCCGGACCTCGATTTCTTCGCCCTGCCGGGGCTTTGTCGGGAGGCTGCGGAGCGGCTCGAGGCCGTGCGCCCGGCCACGACCGGCCAGGCCCGGCGGATCCCGGGGCTTTCGCCGGCGGCCCTGGCGTGCCTGTGGGCGCATGTGCGGAAAGGTACGCTTGCGGCGGCGATCCCACGGGAAGCCGACACCATAGCGTGACGGATCGGGCCGGTTCGTGGCAAGAATGGTTGGGTGAGGTCGCGAACCACCCCGCCTACGCTATGCCCGGTCACGTACGAAGAAGCCGCCGAGCAGCTCATCGCTGACGCCTACCAGGAGCATGGAGCCTTCGTGTATCGAACGTTGTCCTATCTCGGTGTCGAGGCCGACCAGATCGAGGACGCGCTGCAAGACGTGTTCGTGGCGGCGTTTCGGCGGATCCGAGACTTCGACCGGGATCGGTCGATGCGCGCGTGGCTGTACGGGATCGCCCGGCGCGTGGCGAGCCAGCACCGGCGTGGCCTCGGCCGCCGCCGCCGCCGTATGGTCCTGGTGCACGACGCGGACGCCGGCCCGGATCGGGCCTCGTTGCCCGACGATCGAGTCCTCGCCGGCATGACGATCAAGGCGATGCTCGAACGACTCGACGACGACAAACGGCGGGCTTTCGTGATGTCGGAGGTGGAGGGGCTGTCCGCACCGGAGATCGCGCGTGCCGAGGGAGCCAACGTCAACACGATCTACGCCCGCATTCGAGCGGCGCGGCTGCGATTTCGGCGTATGCTGGACGATTGGGCGAAGAAGGCGCGGGAGGAGGGCCCGGCGTCGTGATGCGCGGCCTGAAACCGATCCCCTCGGAGGGGACGCACGAAGAGGTCCTGGAGAGCTATCGGGCGCTCGCCACGCCGAGTGATCGGTTGCTTGCGCGTAACTGGCACGTCATCTGCCGCCGTGTGCGGGATGCGGACGACGATCCACTCGCGGTGGAGGGGGTGATGGAGCCGCCTCGGGTATGTGTACCGGTCCCGCCGGTACCATTTCCTATGCCGGCGGCGTCGGTCCTCGTGTCGCTCGCGGTGGGTGGGAGCGCCGCGATGATCACGGGGATCGGCTGGAGCCTCGCGCGGCTCCTGGCGACCTCCTAGGACGCGGCTTTTTGGGCGTCGTCGTCGCGGTGCGTCACCCGGGCCAGGTCGTCGGCGACGAGGCGATCCCACAGGTACTTGAGCGCCCATCCGGCGGCGGCGTGCTGGATCGCTTCGCGCTCGCCGTGGAGTCGCAGCCGCTTGGCCGTCGTTCCGTCCGGGGAGGCGGCGGCGATCCAGACCGTGCCTACGGGTTTCTCGCGGGAGCCGCCGGAGGGGCCGGCGATGCCCGTGGTGGCGACGGCGTAGGTGGCGTCGAAGGCAGAGCGGGCACCTTCGGCCATGGCCCGGGCCACCGGTTCGGAGACCGCCCCGTGCCGTTCGAGGTCCGTGCGCGCAACCCCCAGGCGCTGGCGCTTGGCCGCGTCCGCATAGGTGACGGCGCCGCCCGTGAACACGGCGCTCGCGCCAGGGACTGCCGTGATCTCGGTGGCGACGCGGCCGCCCGTGCAGGACTCGGCCGTGGCGAGCGTTTCGCCCGCGGCCGACAGGGCGGCGAGGATCCGGGCCGCGAGGCCTGCGGCCCCGATGCCGTACAGGGCGGGGGCGAGCACTGCCGCAAGGGCGTCGTCGAACGCCCGCAGGACGTCGGGTGGCGGCGGGTCGTCGGTCTCGAACACCAAGGTGACGTCCACGCGCGGCATGGCGGCGCGGTAGTGCACGTGAAACGGGTACGCCGAAAACGAGCGGGCGAGCCGTTCGAGCACGGGCTCGGCGCGCGCGGCGAGGCTCGACTCTCCGAGGCCCAGGCAGCGGTAGCGTCGTGTGGCGCGCCTCGGTCGGCCGCCAAGGGCGGCCATGCGGGGGCGGACGGCCTCGGCCAGGACGTGCCGGAGCTCGCGCGGCGGGCCCGGTAGGACCACGTAGGCGGGGCCGTCTCCGGCGACGAAGCCCGCCGCCGTGCCCAGGCGGTTTTCGAGCACCTCCGCCCCCTCGGGCAGGTTGGCCTGGACGAGGTTCGCGGGGGGCATGGAACGTCCGAGTCGTGCGAAGCACGCTTCGAGGTGCGCGACGAGTTCGGGCCGACGCTGCAACGCGACGCCGAGGGCCTGCGCCACGGCCCGGCGGGTCTTGTCGTCCTTCGTCGGGCCGAGGCCCCCGGCGACCAGGCACAGACGGCATCGCCCGCGCAGGCCGGTGAGGGTCCGCGCGATCGCATCGGTATCATCAGGAAGCGTGTGGGCGGACACGACGTCGAAACCATGGGCGGTGGCGAAGGCCGCGAGCGTGGCCTGGTTTTCGTCCACGGTTTCACCGGAGAGGAGTTCGTCGCCGATGGTGACGACGACGGCGGTGGGAAACGAACCGGTCCGTGCGGTCATGGCGACCGTCACGGTGGCGCGAGCGGCCCGAAGAGGCAACCGGCAGGCAGGTGGGGCCCGTTGCCGGTCACCCGGCGGGGGTGCCGCAGGTGACGTTCGATAGCTGGCCGCCACTCATGTCGGAGTAGGTGTAGGGGCCGTTGAGACCGCCGATCATCTCGAACGAATAGTCGTTCGGATCGATCCGAAACGCCTCGGATCCGCCGAGGCGGACGGCCCAGATGTACCCGTCGATGTCCACGCTGATCCCGCGGTAGATCCCCTGGAATGGCAGCATCACGGTGTCTCCGATGGCGAGGGTGTCCCGGTCCACCCAGCCGACGCCGCCCTGGGTGGCCGCCCAGATCCGGCCTTGGAGATCCTCGGCGATGCCCGACCCGCCGGCGCCCGGCAGGCCCGAGGACTGCCAGGTTTGCGTCATGAGGTCGAACCGCCGCGGACTGTCGCCCACCCACGGGCGTCCGAGGGAGTCCACCGTGATGCCGTAGCTCGACCCGCTGTAGACCGTATACTCCAGGGTCTGGTAGTCCACCTTGACGAACTTGCCGGCGCCGAAGGTGGACAACCACAGGTTGTTGTCGGGGTCCACGGCGGCGCCGTAGAAGGCGAAGCCCCAGTCGCCCCAGGAATTGCACGGGACGTCGGAATCGGGGATGTAGACCGTCTGCTCCACGTCGCCCGTGTCCCCGTTGAGCAGGTGCACCCAGTTGCCCCCGGCCCCGCAGTAGTTCGGGCCCTTGTCGGGCGGGGCGTTGCGGCCGGTGGTGGTCCATACCTTTTGGTTCTCGTATTCACACGTCTCGGGGTTGAGTACACCCGAGGTCCAGGCGACCGGGCGCTGGACGGTGGTTTCCGGCACGAAGGAGTGCCACGCGATGCACTCCTCCTGGTCGAAGGGCAGGACGTCGTTCGGGCCCGTGGAGGTGTCGATCATCGCGTTGTTGTTCTTGTCCACACAGTCCTCGGGACGGGCCCAGATCTTGGTGACTCCGCCCATACGGTTCGCCACGACGACCGCGCGGCCGTCGATGCTCACGGAGGTGCGCGACGGGTTGCCCGAACCGTCCGGCCGTGTCTGATAACGGCCCTCCTCCACCATGGTGCGCGTGTTGATCTTCGAGACGGTGTGCTCGGGGCTGTTGGCGATCCAGATGTAACTCCAGTCCGAGTTTCCGCATCCGCACTCGACCGGACCGAGGTCCGTATTCGACCCGACATCGAATTTGGGCGGGGTGCCCGACGTGGTGCCCGTCGTGGACGTGGCCGCGGTGGTGGATGCGGCGCCGGTGGTGGACGTCCCGCTGGACGTCGAGGCGGCCGCCGTCGTGCCCGTGGTGGTCGTGGCCCCGGCGGTGTCGGTCACGGCCCCGCTGGCGCCGCCCGATTGGCCGGAGGACGCGCCCGTGGCGTCGTCGGGGGCGCATGCGGCCGCGGCGGCGACGAGGCAGGCGGCGGGGAGCAAGCTCGAAGCACGGGGGGCACGACAGGACCGGACCATGCGTCCACGCTACGCGGCGACGAGGCAGGCGGCGGGGAGCAAGCTCGAAGCACGGGGGGCACGACAGGACCGGACCATGCGTCCACGCTACGCGGCGACGCAGCCGACGGTCAAGGGAAAAAACGTGCGGACTCTACGGGCTTTCCCTCGGATGCAGCGCATGCAAGGCGCTGCTTCGAGGGGGGCTATTGCCCCCAATTGCGCTACGCCTTCGCCGCCCGAATGAGATCGTCGAGCAGGGCTTCGTCGAGGTCGGTGACGTCCGTGAACCGGATGGCGATCCCCGCGGCGCGGCCTTCTTCGACGGATCCCACGCGCACGACCTTGGCGGCGACCCGCAGCGGGTTCTTGGCGCGGCCCCGATCGAATTCGACGGTCACCGGGGCGCCCACCGGAAGGGCGCGGTTCGACCGCACGAAGGCACCTCGGGTGGAGATGTCCACCGTCCGGGACAGCAGTACGAAGTGCACCGACGGCGCGTGCAGCTTGAGTTCCACGGAGATCGGGACGCGGGGGCGGCTCCGTCGTTCTCGGTCCATGGGCGTTTCCCCTTCCATGTGTAGCGTTGAACTACCAGCGGATCGGAACGCGCGAAATAGCCCCACAGGGTCATTTTTGCCGGGACGTTCGAGCCATGCGGCCCGGCCGCGCAGCGTTGAGGTCGCTCGGTTCTCGTGCCTCGACCGGACGGGATGCCTGGGCGCGCTGGGGGCCTGCCCGTACCGAGGGCGAAGCGCCCGGAGGTTCTCGGGCTTTCCTTTCGTGGCGGGGACGATCGACGGCCTCCTGCGGCCGGGACTGGGCGCCCGCCGGTTACGATGAAAGGCATGCAGCGGCCGCGAAGCATGGTTCGCAGTGCGGATCTCATTGCGCGTCTTGACCCAGGGGCGGGCTGGGGCAGAAGATGGGCGGGCCCTGAAGGTCCATTTCATCGGCATCGGCGGCACCGGGATGGGGGCCCTCGCGGGGCTCCTTTCGGAGGCCGGCCACGAGATCCGGGGCTCGGATGGCCCCCTGTATCCGCCCATGAGCACCCAGCTCGCGGCGGCCGGGATCGACGTGTTTTCGGGGTACGCCCCGGAGAACCTCGACTGGGGGCCCGATCGCGTCGTCGTGGGAAACATCTGCAGCGCCGACCATCCCGAGGTCGCGGCGGCCCGCGCCCGGGGGATCCCCCTCGAGAGCTTCCCGTCCATGCTCGCCTCGGCCTTCCTCGGCGAGCGACGGGCGCTGGTCGTGGCGGGTACCCATGGCAAGACCACGACCGCCAGCGCCCTGGCCTGGTGCCTGCGGGTGGCCGGGTTGGACCCGTCGTTCCTCATCGGCGGCGTGCCGCTCAATATGGGGCGCGGGTACCACCTCGGAGGCGGGCCGGCGTTCGTACTCGAAGGGGACGAGTACGACACCGCCTTCTTCGACAAGGGGTCCAAGTTTCTGCACTACCGGCCTCGGCGCGCCATCTTGACCTCGGTGGAGTTCGACCACGCCGACATCTTTCGCGACATGGACGCGGTCCGCCGCGCGTTTGGGGACTTCGTGGCGCTGCTGCCCGAGGACGGTGACCTGGTCGTGTGTGGAGACGATCCCGAAGCGACCGAGTGCGCCGCCGGCTGCCGCGGGCGTGTTCACACCTATGGGATCGTCGCACGCGAGGAGGACGCCGGCGCGCGTGCCTACGCGGCCGTGATTCGCAGCCCGCAAGGGGCCCGCCGCACGGTGTTCGATGTGTACGTGCGCGGGGAATCCTTCGGGCGTTTCTCTACCCACCTGGTTGGCGCCCACAACGTTTCGAACCTCCTGGCGGTGATCGCTTTGTGTCACCTGGAAGGGGCGCCGGCCGAGGCCATCGCTCGGGGCATCCAGACCTTCCGCGGGGTGCGGCGTCGCCAAGAACTGCTCGGGGTCGCGCAGGGGGTGCGGGTCATCGACGACTTCGCCCATCACCCGACCGCCGTATCGGTCACCGTGGCCGCCTTGCGGCGCCGGTATCCCGACCACGCGCTGCACGTGTGCTTCGAGCCACGCTCCGCCTCCTCGCGCCGAAAGATCTTCGAGTCGGCCTACGCCGAGGCCTTCGACGCCGCCAGCAGCGTGCGGATCGGGCCGCTGTTTCGGCCGGAGAAGGTGCCCGCCGATGAACGTCTCGATCCGGCCGCGCTGGCGGCCGCAGTGCGGGCGCGCGGGATCCCGGCGCGGGCCTTCGACGACATCGATGGCCTTCTTGCCGACGTGCACGAGACGGTGGCCCCGGGTGACACCGTGCTGGTCCTTTCGAGCGGACGTTTCGGGGACATTGGCCGCCGGTTGCTCGATCGCCTCGGCGATCCGGTGGTGTTTGCCCGCCGCGAAGAGGCCCCGGCCATCGATGCCCTCCTCGAAGGCTATGGGCTGCCCCCGGTCGTGCGCGAGCCCACCGTCGATACGCTCGTCATTCGCAACGGTGCGGACGTGGTGGGATGTGTGAGCCTCGACGTGCGGGGCACGAGCGCGTTTTTGTTCGGCCTGGCGGTCACGCCCGAGCGACGCGGGGAAGGGTTGGGGTGGGTACTGGGCGACTGCATCATGCGCCATGCCCGAACCCTCGGGATCCGGCGCTTGTACCTGGTCACCGCGACCGCCTCCAATTACTTCGCCACGAAGCTCGGGTTTTGCGAGCTGCCCGAGGCGAAGGTGGATTCCGATGTGGCCGCTTCGCCCAACTTTCGGGCCTCCGCGGCGCTCGAAGGGGCCGTTTGCATGGCCTTCGAACTGCCGGACGACGAGCGGGCAGTGGTGCGCCCGTGATCCGGGGGCCGGTGCCATCGGGGCCCAGGCGCCCCTTTACAGGAAGTGCGGGTTCTCAGGGACGATGATGCGAAGGTGGTGAAACAGGTTCTCCACGCGGTAGTGGTCGGCCACGGCCCACTCCTCGCCGTCGATCTGCGTGAAGACGGGTGGTGTTCCCGGTGGCCTGTTCAACTGGATTTCGATGGTGCGGCCCTTGAGGATCTGTCGCCGCGGGATGCCGAGGACGGCCAGATCGTCTTCGGTCACGGGATTCTTTTTGTGGCTCGAGATGGCGGCGGCGGCCCAGTCCGTGTGGCCCCGCACCACGACGATCTCGAACAAACCGTCGTCGGCCTTGGTCTTCGGGTCGAAGACCCAGTCGCCCGCGTATAAGATCGTGTCGAGGAGCACGACGTCCGTGACGTTGTCGAAGGTGTGCGCGGTGTCGTCTACGGTGATCCGTGCCGCGAAGCGCTTGCCACCGGTCAAGGCGCCCGTCAACAGTGATCGCAGGGCGGCGACCGTGTAAATGACCTTGTCGCGGTAGATTCGCCGCAGGACGGGCAGGCGGCCCACCAGGTCGCGGTCGCGGTTGCGTGCCCACAGGATCTGTGCCGACAAGCCGAAGCCGCAGTTGTCGAACCAAAGGTCCTGTGCGACACAAGCGCCGTCTGCGTCGAAGGCGAAGATGCGGCCGGCGTCCATCCACTGTTCCACGCCGCGCCGGATGATCGCCACGTTTTGCTCGATGCGGCGCTCGCCGGCGGGGATCCCGAACGACCGCCCCTGGTCGTTCGCGGTTCCCATGGGCAGCATGCCCAGGGGCACGTCGATGCCGGTGCGCTCGCGCGCCAAGATGATCCCCTTGGCCGCCTCTGCGAAGGTTCCGTCGCCGCCCAGGTAGACCACACGCGCCACGTCGCCCGCCTCGATCCGGGCCGCGAGATCCGGGACCGTCTCGCCGCCGGGGCGGGTGGGCAGAAAGACGGGATCGAGTCGGGCGCGTTCGAGCGCCTGCATGGCGCGTTCGATGCTGCGTGCGGCCCTTCCTGTGCGGGCCGTCGGGTTGGCCACGAGGATCGTTCGCGTGGGCGGCGCCACGGGGTGCACGGTATCAACCTTTCGCGGGGCACGAGGGGCGGCGGTCGTCGAGCGGGTGCGGGCCCCGGTGCTCCCTGGGCCGACGCGCGGCCGTGCGGCTCACGGTGGGGCGGGTCGGGTCGCGTGGGGCCGCCCGCGGGCGCCCGCGGCCATCCTGGGACGGGCGGTGAGGCCCGGTCTGGGCCGGTGTCCTTGCAGCCCGTTTCCCCCGCGCGAATAGAGGTTGCATGGAGATCGGCCCTCACAACGTCCCATGTGTCGTCGCGGAGATCGGGTGCAACCACAAGGGTGACGTGGAGGTCGCCAAGGAGATGATCCGGGTGGCGGCCTCGTTTTGCGGCGTCGATGTCGTGAAGTTTCAAAAACGTTGCCCCCGGGAACTCTTGACGCCGCAGCAGTACGCCGCCCCGCACCCGGTGCCCGCCAACAGCTACGGCAAGACCTACGGCGAGCACCGGGAGGCCCTCGAGTTCGACGTGGAGGTCCACCGCGAGTTGAAACGGGCCTGCGAGGCGGCCGGGGTGACGTACGCCTGCAGCACCTGGGACATGACGAGCGCGCGGGAGATCGCCTCTCTCGAACCCGCCTACATCAAGATCCCGAGCGCGTGTAACACCCACGTCGAGATGCTGTCGTGGCTGCTGGACAACTACGCCGGGGCGCTGCACGTCAGTCTCGGCATGACGACCCGGGAGGAAGAAGGGCGGCTCTTGGCGCTGTTTCGGGAGCGCGGGCGTGTGAACGACCTGGTCCTGTACGCCTGCACCTCGGGCTATCCGGTGGCGGTGGAGGACATCTGCCTGCTGGAGATCGATCGGCTTCGCGTCTCGTACGGCGCCGAGGTGGGCGCGATCGGGTTTTCGGGGCACCACCTGGGGATCGCCCCGGACATCGCGGCCGTCACCTTGGGGGCGGCCTGGGTCGAGCGGCACTTTACGCTCAACCGCGCCTGGAAGGGAACCGATCACGCGGCGTCCCTCGAACCGGACGGCATGCGTCGCCTCGCGCGGGACATCCGCAACGTGGCGACGGCACTCACCTACAAGCCGCAGGCCATCCTGGCAGTCGAGCAGGCGCAGCGGGCGAAGCTCAAGTGGCGCCCGCGACCGGCGCTCGTGGACGGCGCGGCGGCGTAGCGTACGCCCACGCATCTACCATCAGCTCATGCTGTCCATGATCTGGATGGCGACGTCGCAGTACGGGTTGATCTCGAGGGCCCGTTCGAGGGAAAGGCGGGCGTTTGCGGGGTCGCCCATGCTGCGCAGCACGGCGCCGCGGTAGGCGTGGACGAGATCGAGGTCGGGGTTGAGTTCCTCGGCGTAGTCGAGCAACTCGAGGGCGTGGGTCTGCATCTCCGGGTCGTTTGGCGCCGTGAGAAAGCGCGCGTATGCCAGCATCGCGTGTAACTCGGGGACGTCCACGCCGAGCTCGAAGGCCGCCTCCAACTCGGCGGCCGCCGTCTCGAAGTCGCCCGCCGCGAGTGCCTGTTCGCCGGCCGTAAAGTGCATGGGGCCGGCCATCTCGTCGGACGCATCGGCCGTCGCAGGCTCGGCGGCGGCCGGTTGTGCCGCGGGCTCGACGGGCGCGAAGCCGTCCGGGAGTGCCACCCGGTCCAGCTCGTGGAGGTCGAGCAGGTCGTCGGGATCGGCGCCGCATTCGCGCACCAACGCTTCGATGGCGACATCGCGCTCGGGGGGGCGTTCGGCGGTCGCCTCCTGCGCCTCGTAGAAGCCCTCGTCCTCCTCCTCTTCGAGGACCTCCAGGGCGTCCTCGTCGAGGAGCTCCACCTCCTCGTCGTCGAAGACTTCCTCCTCCACCTCGGGTTCGGCGGCCAACAGGTCCTCCATGGATGCACGGTCCGCCACCGTGGAGGTTTCCATGTCGTCGATGTCGAAGTCGTCCTCCCCCATGAGGTCCGGGTCGGTGGGCAGCGGGCCCGGGGGCGGCGTGTCCTCGAACTCCGTCCGGCTGGAGACGGCCGAAAGACGCGGGACGAGGTCGTCGTCGGGGATCTGCTTGGGGGCAAGCTCCGGCGGCGGCGGGTGTTGCGAGGCCTTCGCTCGGCTGCCCCGCGGCTCGACGACGCCGGCCTGCAACAGCGCGTACAGGAGCGTCGCCGGCCGGCGGACCAGGTCGTTCGGTGGCTCGTCGATGATCTCGGACACGCTCATCGAGCCGTCGAGGCAGCGTAGGAAGTGACGCTCCTCGGGCAAGAGGTCCAGCCGCGCAGCCCCCGGAACCCGCGCCGGGAACGTGTTGGCGAGGCCCTCGAGGGCTCGTTCTGCGCGCTGTTCGCTCACGCGATCCAAGATCCCCTCGACGATCACGCCCTCGGCCGATTGGTCCAGGCGGATGTGGAACCCTTCCTTCGAGGTGCCCGGTTTGAACTGGTAGCGCCCCGTCTCCCAGGCGAACACGTCGAACAACTTGGTGCGAAGCTGGGTCTCGAGCCCGTAGCGAAGGTTGCCTTCCGACAACACGCCCATTTCCACGAGCAACTCCCCTTGCTTCTTACCCGTGCGCCGGATGGCTTCGAGGGTCTGGTTGCACTGCTCCTCGGTGATGAGGCGTTCTTGCACCAACACCTGCCCCAGACATTCGGCGAGCACGTTCGACCGCACGAAGACGGGCTGGCCTTCTTCGAAGAAGATGACCTTCTTCGTCTTGCCCGAAAGCAGGTAGAGGCTCCCGGTGGCGGAAGCGGACGCGATGGCCCGCACGATGCGCGCGAACCCGATTTTTTCCAGGGAGCCCTTGAGGGGGACGTCCAGTTCGACGGAAGTGGCCATGGCGTGTTCGATGACTAGGAGCGCGTAAGGTGGCGGGCCAGGATGCGTGAGATGGTAGCGCGTTCCTGATGCAAGCGTTGAACGAGGGCCTCGGGGCCGATTCCTCCCATCCGGCGGGCAAGCCTGGCCACGACGGGGCTTTCGAGGTCGAGCGCCTCGGGGTCGCGAAGACCCGAGACGCGCCCGAGGCGAAGGCGCATCTGGACCCGCCGCAGGAAGGTGTACGCCGCCTGCAGCCGCGTGCACTCGGCGGGGGTCAACACGCCCGCCTGCGCCAGGACCGACAACCGGCTCGTCATGGTGGACGGCCCCTCGATCCGCCGAATCCCGCCCACGAGGGCCAGGGTGTCCACCGCCAACTCCAGGTGCAGCAGGCCGCCCGGCCCCGCCTTGAGGTGGATCCGCCGCGGGGTCTCCCGGGCGATTTCGCGCCATATGCGCAAGAGCACGTGATCGAGCTCTTCGATCGCCTGGCCCCGATCGCGGGGAAAGCGCCACAGGGCTGCGGGCACGTGCCGTGCGGTGATCGTGGCGGCCACCTCCGCGGTGTCGAGGGGGACCGGCCGGCAGGGGCCGGCGCGGTCGGCGCAGATCTCCACGATGGGGCGTAGGTGGAACAGGGGGAGACGCTCCCACAGGGGGCGCGGGCGGGCGTGATGGCGCGCGAAGCCGTCGAGCTCGGTGACCAGCAGCCCAAAGCGCCCCGACGGTCGCAGGCGAAGGTCCGTGCGGTACAGGGGCGCGCCCATCCGCGGGTCTTCGAGGGCCCGAACGAGGGCGCGGGCGGCCCGTTCGGCCGTGCGCCGGGCGGCCTCGGGGGGCGTGCGATCGCCGGTGTAGACGAACAACAGGTCGAGGTCCGAGCCGTAGTCCATGGCCCGGTCGCCGAGCTTGCCCAGGCCGAAGACGCACAGGCGCAAGGGGCCGTCCACGTGCAGGGCGCCGGCGAGCCGCTCGATCGCCAGGTCGGCCACGTCGCTCAAGGCCCGACCGACGGTGTCGGGGTGGGGGCGCGTCGCCAGATCGGCCAGGGCCGCCTGCAGCACGAACCGCTGCTTCGTGCGAAATACCCGCGTGTGGACGTCGGGGACGGCGCTCCGGAGCCCGGCTTCGAAGGCCTCGATGTCCGCTCGGTCGGGCAGGACCGGCGCGGCCAGGGCCTCGACGAGCTGCTCGACCGGGTCGCCCGCGGCGCGCAGCCACGGCCCGGGCGGCGGGTCCGTGAACGCGCGCGCGAGCGGCTCGCTGGTGGCCAGGATCTCGGCGGTCACCCGCGCCGCCTCGCGCGCGGCCTCCTCCGGGCTCGCCAGCCAGCGAAAGACCGGGTCGAACGGGTGTCGCCGCCGGCAAAACGCCTCCAGTCGTTCGAGCGCGGTGTCGGGGTCGGAGCTGTCGAGGACGGCAGAAAGCAGCACCGTGGCCCCCACTCGCTCCGGGCCGGGGGTGCGAAACGGCGAGCGCGCCCGGCCGAACAGGGCGTCCAGGACCGATGCGGCGCCCTCCGGGTCGCAAAGGCCCAACCGGCGCAGGGCCTCGACGCGCTCGCCTCGGGGGGCGGCCGGATCCGCGACCAGGCCGACGTCGCGGGCGCGGCTCGACGGGGCCGTTTTCGGGGCGAACAGGTCGCCGGCGATCTCGGCCGCTTTGCGCATGTGCGCCGCGAGCGTCTCGACGAGCCGGCCAGCCGTCGCCGCCCGTGTCCCGAACAGGCTGCGGGCCAGGCGCGCGCGCTCGTCGGGGTCGGCGACGAGGCGGTGCGTGGGGACGCCTGCGGCGAGTTGCACCCGGTGTTCGAGCCGCCGGAGGAAGCGGTAGGCCGCCTCCATCTCGTCGCGCGCGCGTTCGGTCAGCCGACCCGTGGCGGCGAGGCGGTCGAGGGCCTCGAAGGTCGAGGTCGTGCGCAGCGAGGGGGCGCGGCCGGCGTGCAACAGCAGCAGGGCCTGCACGAAGAACTCGATCTCGCGGATCCCGCCGCGGTCGTGCTTGAGGTCGAGATCGCCGCCTGCCGACGCCGCGGTGGCCCGGGCCTGCCGGCGGGCGATCGTCATGAGTTGCTCGATCTCCGCGATCACGGCGGGGGACAGGGAGCGGCGGAAGACGAACGGGCGCAGCCCGTCGAGCGTGCGCCGGGCCAGATCGTCGCGGCCGGCGACGGGGCGGGCCCGCAGCCAGGCCTGTCGCTCCCACGGTTGCCCGTGTGTCTCGTAATACGACAAGGTGGCGTCGGCCGACATCGACAGCGGACCGCGCCGGCCGAAGGGCCGCAGCCGGAGATCGACGACGAACAGGGGCGGCCCCTCCGCCGGGCGCTCGATCGACGCGAGGGCGCGGCGGATGGCGCGGTGGAGGGGTTCGACATCGGTGCCCGCCTCGTGGACGAAGACGAGGTCGATGTCGCTGAGGAAGTTGAGTTCGCGGCCCCCGAGCTTGCCCATGCCGAACACGGCGACCCGGTCGAGCACGGCCGGGCCGAGCGTCTTCGCCAGCACGAACCCCGCCAGATCCGACAACAGGCCGCCCACCTGCTCGCAACGGGCGCCCTCGACCTCGAGCCGGGCCGCCGCCAGGTAGGCCCGGTGCCGCACGGCCGCCACGGCCGCCTGCTCGTCGCGCTGGGCCCGGTACGTGTCGTACCAGCGCTCGAAGTCGGCGCTCCCGGGGATCGGTGCGGTGGGGGCGGACAGGTCCTCGTGCGCCTCGGGGCAGGCGGCCAGCAGTCGGGCCGGATACGTGCCCTCGTGGAGCATTCGGGCGGCGGCGGGGGGCAGGGGCCGCGCGAACCAAGGCGCCGGCAGGTCGGCCAGGCGCCGCAGGGCCGCCGGCGGGTCGGGCCCGTCGAGGAGGGCTTCGGCCGCGTCGGCGAGACGGTCGTCCGGGGGAAGCGTGGGGTCGGCCGTCGCGGCGGCCGACCGCAGCGCGCGTCGCAGGGAGGCGAGGGACACCGGGCCCAAGGGTGGCACGGCCCGCCGCCGGTTGGGGTGTGGCGTCGTGCCCGGGGTCGCCGGCACGGCCCGTGGATCCGAAGCCCCGGATGCGGCCCGTCCGGTTGGCGGGCGCCGATCGGGTCGCGGTCGGCGCCCGCCTTCGTCGGCCGTCACGCACGGCCGGCAGGGGCGAGGGCTCGGCCCGAAGGGGTGTCTACGGCGCCGGGACGACGCGGTAGACGCTGCCGGCGGGTCCGCCCCCATCGAAGGCGGTGAAGAACACGTCGCCCCAGGCGTTCCAGCCGTTGCCGGAGACGTTGCCAGGCACCGACACGCCCAGGTCGCCCAGATCGTCGAGGTTCGTGCCGTCGAAGGTGAGGCCACGCAGGCGGCGGTTACAGAAGTCCGAGTAGAGGTACAGCCCGTCCCAGGCGGGCACCTCGCAGGAGCGATAGACCGCACCGCCCGCGACGGCGCACCCGTTCAAGCCGTCGAGAGAAAGATGCACCAGCGGCGACGTCAAGCCGTCGGCATTCTCCTCGTTGGGGGCGGCTGCGGGGGCACAGGGCGGGCCACCGCAATTCGTCGTCGAGGAGCACTCGTTGCCCTCCATCCGTACCCAGCCGTAGTCCCGGCCGGCCTCGATGGCGTCGATCTCGTCGGCCAGGTCCTGCCCCACGTCCCCCGCGAAGAGGATCCCCGTTGGCGGATCGAAGGAAAAGCGCCACGGGTTACGCAGACCGAGCGCGAAGATCTCCGGGGCCGTGCCCGCCTGCTCCACGAAGGGGTTGTCGGGTGGGATCGTGTAGTCGAAGGGCCCGAACTGGGGGCACGTGGCGCAGGCCGACGGCATGTCGGGCGTACCGTCCGGCTCCACCCCGATTCGCAGCATCTTCGCCAGCAGCACGCTCGTGTCGCGGCTCGCGTCCCCGGCCGAATCGCATGCGCCGCCGCCGTCCCCCATCCCGATGTACAGGTAACCGTCCGCCCCGAACGCGATCATGCCGCCGTTGTGGTTGCCGGCGGGCTGCGCGATCTCGATCACGACGCGCTCGCTGGACGGATCGGCCTTGTTCGGGTCGTTGGGGTCGAGGAAGAACTCCGAGACCCGAGTGCGCCGCGGCGAGTCCTGCGTGATGTAGTTGACGTAGAAGCGAGGATCCTGCGGAAAGTCCGGATGGAACGCAAGTCCCAGCAGTCCGGCTTCGTTGGGCCCGTCGTCCACGGCCGCCGTGATGTCGAGGAAGGTATCCTGCGGCGCCGTGGTCTCCCCGGGCTCGAGCAACCGGATCGTGCCCGCCTGCTCCACCACGAACAGCCGGTCGGGCTCGGTGGGGTGGCCGAGCGCCAGGACGGGGAGCAAGAAGCCATCGGCCACCAGTTCGACGGCGACCTGCGGCATCCCGTCCACCGGGTCGTAGGGACACGGTGGGATCGTTCCGCCGGTGGTCCCGGCGGTGGTGCCGGTCGCCGTGCCGTCGGTGGTCGCGGTCCCGGTGCTGGTCGCGGTGCCGGTGGCGGTCGCGGTGCCGGTGGCGGTCGCGGTGCCGGTGGCGGTCGCGGCGCCGGAGGACGCTGCAGTCGTGCCCGCCGTGCCCGTGGTACCGGAGCCGCCGCCGTCGTCGCCGCAGGCACCGGCCAGCGACAGCACGGCCAGGGCCGTGACGCACGCGCTCGGATGGAACCCGATGGAGGAAGGGTGTTTCATGGTTCGCGCAGCATACCACCCGCCCGCAGGCGCCCCTAGCGCCGAGCCACGCACATCACGCGCGCCTTCTTGTCCAACGGGACGGGACGAACCGATCCGTCCAGGGCGTTGAAGTACTGCCTCTTGTCTCCAACCCGGTCCTTCGTGACGTAGAGGGCCTTGTGGGGCAACACCTCCCGTCCCTGGGCCAGTTCGTTCGCCGAGGGGAGTCGCCAGCCGCGCAGGCGCCCGAAGCGCTTGCGCGCGAGCCTGCGGCAGTGGACCCGGGCCCGATCATAGGGCAAAAGCGGCGTCGGCTCGCCGACCGCGAAGTACAGGCGGCCGCGCCGTGCCACCTTGGACGGGTCGGGGCGCCGGTGCTTCTTCGGTGCGGGGCGTGTTCCGGACTCGGATCCCTGTGTCTTCGGACCGCCGTCGCCGGCCGCGCCCGCCGTGGGGGCGCCGGGCGTTTCACCCGATGGGGAGACGCCGCCGCCGTCGCCCGGTCCCGTCGCCCCCTCGCCCCCGCCGCCGTCGCCCGCCGTGGCCCTGGGGTCGGCGGGACCCGTCGGTCCGGCGTCCGGGAGGGGCGAGGCACGGGCGCCGGTCGTGCTGGAAGGGGACGAACCGCCGGCGGTTCCGGCCGCCGCCGTGCCGGGCGTGTCTCCGCCGGCCCAAGGCCCGATGCCGCGCGCGCGAACCCACCACACCGCGCCCGCGGTCAGGGCGAGCACGGCGAGCAACAGCGGCCACCGGCGGGGACCGGCGCCGCGCAGGGTGGACGGCGGCGGGAGCGTTCCTGGTGCACTGCCCGCCAGCGTCCAGTGCTCGTCGGCCCCTTCGACCGGTGCGACCTCCGACACCCACGAGGCAGAGGCGCTCGGCGCCGGGGGAGGCGTCACCGGAGACGGCGGCGTCGGGGCGCCGGCCAGGGACGCCGCCTGGGCCTCGGCCAGGATCCGTCGTGCAGCGGATGGCGGTGCGTCGGTCGGAGTTGCCGCTGCCGGCGCAGCGACGATGGGTGCCACGGGTTGTGAGGCGGTGCCGGCCGCTTCGGGGCTCGGGTCGAAGGGGGCGAGGCGCTCACGTAGTTGCCGGGCCGAGGCGATCCGGCGCGCGCGGTCCTTGACCAGGCATCCGTGCACGACGGCCGCGAGTCCCTCCGGCACGTCCGGCGCCACGCTGCGCAGCGGCGGCGGGTCGTGCAGGGTCACGTTCGCCAGGGTCGCCGCCAGGGTGGGCCCCAGAAACGGGTTGGAACCCGCCATCGCCGTGTACAGGATCGCTCCCATCGACCACACGTCGGCCCGTGCGTCCACGCCCGCCGCCCCACTGGTCTGCTCCGGCGCCATGTACTCGGGCGTGCCCATCAACACGCCCTGGCGCGTGCGCCCGCCGCCCACGTCGCGCGTAAACTTCGACACCCCGAAGTCCATCAGCTTGACCAGCAGCCGGCCCGGCGCCGGCTCGTGCAGGAAGATGTTCTCCGGCTTGAGGTCACGGTGGACGATCCCCGCCTCGTGGGCCGCCGCGAGACCTTCGAGGGCCTGGCGCACGATGAGCACGCAAAGCCCCGGCTCCACCCGGCCGAGTTGCTCGATGAGCGCGGCGAAGCTGCGGCCGGACAGAAGCTCCATGACGATGTACGGACCCGCCGGGGAGTCGCCGAAGTCGTAGATGTCGCAGATGTGCGGGTTGCGGATGCGTCCGGCCGCCGTGGCCTCCTTGCGGAAGCGCTCCAGCGTGGAAGGATCCCGCGCGTACTGCGGATGCAGCAGCTTGATCGCCACCTCCCGGGCGACCCGCTCGTTGCGTGCGCGGTAGACGGTGCCCATCCCGCCCTCGCCGATCCGACCGAGGATGCGGAACTTGCCGTCGAGCAGGCGTCCTTCGAGGGGGAGCGCCGCCCCCGACACCGGGCACACGAGGACGTCGTCCGGGTGGACGGCCCCGCAACTCGGGCACGGGGCGGGGGCGGCCGGCGCGGCGGGCATGCAGGGCGAGCCTAGCACCGCCCGGCCACCTGCCCGGGAGCCGCTCGCCGGCACGGGGGCGGCCGGCGGGGGTCGCGGCGCGCTGCTACATTGGCGGGCATGACGGGTCCACGCAAGGCGGGGACGCCCCGCCCCCTCGTGCCCCTTCGGCGGTGGGGCGCGGCGGTCCTCGTGGGGCTGTCGGCTTGCCAGGGGCCGGTGCAGCCGCCCGCGGCCGACCCTCCGAAGACGCCCGTGCCCCCGCCTGCGGCGCCGTCGGAGGCGGCCACGCTCGCCGCCACCGCGCCCGCGACGAAGACGACGCCCACCGTGGCCCCGCCGTCGCCCGAGGCCTACGTCGAGAACGAGCGCAACACGATGGAGGTCTTCCGGGCCGCCGCGCCGGCGACGGTCTTCGTCACCCAGATCGGCCTGGTGAAGAACCCGCTGACCCTGCGCGCCATGGAGATCCCACAGGGGACGGGCTCCGGTTTCGTGTGGGACGACCAGGGGCACATCGTGACGAACTTCCACGTGGTGGCCGCGTCCGGCCGTCGGCCCCCGCGGATCGTCGTGCGCCTGCAGGACCAGTCCACCTACGAAGGGCGCCTGGTGGGGATCGATCCCACGAAGGACATCGCCGTGCTGCGGATCGACGCGCCGCGCGACAAGCTCACGCCCATCGCCGTGTTGCCCCCGGGGGTCCCCCTCGCGGTGGGCCAAAAGGCCATCGCCATCGGCAACCCCTTCGGGCTCGACCACACGCTCACCGTGGGGGTGATCTCGGCGCTCGGGCGCGAGGTCCGCGGGATCGGAGGGGTGACGATCCGCGACATGATCCAGACGGATGCGGCGATCAACCCGGGCAACTCCGGCGGCCCGCTGCTCGACTCGCGCGGCCGCCTCATCGGCATGAACACCATGATCTTCAGCAAGTCGGGCGCGTCGGCGGGGGTGGGGTTCGCGGTGCCGGTGTCCACGATCCGCCGGGTGGTGCCCCAGATCATCGCGCACGGAAAGCCCACGCGCGTGGGGATCGGCGTGTCCGTGCTCGACGACTCCATCGCGCACCGGGTGGGGATCGCGGGCGTCGTCATCCGGGAGGTGCTCCCCGGCTCCCCGGCCCATCGCGCCGGCCTGCGGGGGCTTGCGCACACGCGCCGCGGCCCCGTGATCCAGGACGTGCTCGTATCGGTGGACGGGGCGCCCGTGCGCAGCTTCGACGACCTCTTCACGGCCCTCGACGCGCGGCGGGCGGGGGAGCGCGTGGAGTTCGGCGTCCTCGACCTCCAGCGCGGGGCCACCCGACGGGTGACGATCCCGCTCATCGAGTTGGAGTGACCCCACCCGGCCTGGACCCATGCCCCGCAGCCCCCGCCGGTTCCGAGTGGTGCCTCCCGAAGACGGCCTGCGCCTTGGTCAACTCCTCGCACGGCGCCTGCCCGAGGTGGACATGGCCCGGGCTCGGGCCATCGTACGGGCGGGCGGCGCCTACGTGGGACGTACCCGCGTGCGCATGCCGGATTTTCGGGTGCAGGCCGGCGAGCGGGTCACCGTACACCTCGAGGCGGCGGACATCGAGCCCCTCGATCCCGACCGGCTCGTGATCCGGTACGAGGACGAGCACCTGGTCGTGGTGGACAAGCCGCCCGGCGTGCCCACGGTGGCGACGCGGCAGGCGGTGCGCGGCACGGTGGCCGAGGCCCTGCGCCGGCGGCTCGAACGCCGCGGCGTCGCGCGTCCCTACGTGGGCGAGGTCCACCGGCTCGACCTCGAGGCCTCCGGCCTGGTGATGTTCGCCGTGCGCGGTGCGATCCAGCGCAGCCTGTACGAACGGTTCGTCTCCCACGCGATCGTTCGAATCTACCGCGCGCTCCTCGACGGCGACGCGCCGGCGGCGTGGACGGCCGACGCCCCGCTGGCCCCGGCGCGCGGCGGGCGGACCCGCGCGGGCGCGGGAGGACGCCCGGCCGTCACCCACTTCGTGCGCCTGGCCCGCCGCCCGGTCGCCGGGCGACCCGCGACCCTCGTCGAAGCCACCCTCGAGACCGGCCGCACGCATCAGATCCGCGCGCACGCGGCCGCGGGCGGGCACCCCATCGTCGGCGACGCCCGCTACGGCGGTCCGCCCTCGCCCGAGGGCCGCCTGCACCTGCACGCGGTGCGCCTGGCCTTCGAGCATCCGGTCACGGGCCGGCCCGTGGAGATCGACAGCCCGCCGCCCGCCTGGGCGGTGGTGGACGGGCGCGCATAGGCGGGGCGGCCGGCGGCGACGTCACCCGGCCAGGGACGAGGGGCGGCGATCCGTGGCGCGGCGGACCGGGCGCAGGGCGGCGAGGACCTCCCCCGCCTCCCCCGGACGGCCGAGCGCCAGACGCTCCAGGGCCGCGGGATCCACCACGAGCACGTCCGGGTCGTCCGGGTCCACCGTCACGTGGGTGAAGACGGCGCGAAACCGCGGGACCACGTCGGCCGTCACGGCGACGATGGCCGGCAGCGCGGAGGGGCCCGGTTGACCCGGGCGCGTGGCGTAGCGGCGGGTGGCCCGCACGAGCGTGACCTGGTCCGTGGGGGCCTCCACGTGCGGCCCGCCGTCGAAGGGATCGACCCGCCCGGCGTAGGCAAAGCCCACCGACTCGAGCAGGCGCAGGGCGCCTACGGTGTTCGGGCCCACGGTTCCGATGGCGGCCTGCACCTCCTCGGGCAGCAGGCTGGCGTGGATCGGCATCCGCGGGAAGAGGTTCCAGATGAAGGTCTTGTCGAACCGGCTGAGCCGGTCGGCTTCGTCGTAGGACAGCCCCGTGAACCGGTGGCCGAGGGCGTCCCAAAGGGGACTCTTCGTGGCGCCCTCCGGGCCGCGAAACAGCGGCGGCAACAGCTCCGCCAGCAGCCGGTCGCGAAACCACGGGCGGTGGGCGGCGATGAACACGAAGCGCGACAGCGACAGCAGCCGGCCGAGCTTTTGCGGGTGGCGGCGAAGGCCCGGGTCGAGGACCAGGCCGCCGAGCTCGGTGGGGCCATGGTAGGTCAGCCCCAGATGGAGCATCGTGTGCTCCATGTGGATGTGCTGCACGCGCCCGTCGGGGAAGTGCAGCTTGGCGTGGCGCTCCTCCGTGCTGACCGTGAAGTAGACGTGGGGATCGTCGTACGTGCCGTGCTGGGCGTGGATCATCGAGGTGCCGACGACCCGGCCGTCGGGAGCTTCCAGGGCGAACAACAGGCGGCGATCCGGATCGAAGGGGCCCGGTGCGAACGAAGCGACCGAACGGGTCAGAAGGCCCTCGATGTAGTCGGGCTCCGGCGGCAGGTTCAAGGTGTTGAGGTGCCGCGCGAGTCCGAAGATCGCGGCCTCGTCCGCCGCCTGGGCCTCGCGCAGCAGGAAGTAGGGTTCGGCGGCCACGGCGGCCCATTATGCCGGGCGGGGCGCCGTGCGGCCACGAACCCACCGGCTGCGGGCCGGCCCCCCGGTCAGAACGGGATGTCGTCGTCGCCGCCGCCGTCGGGCATGGTGTCGTTGAATGCCGGCTCGGCGCCGAAGCTGTCGTCCGACGGTGGGGGCGGCTGGTCGTCGCCGCGCCCTCGGCCGCCGCCGAGGAACTGCACGTCGATGGCGACCACCTCGGTGATGTAACGCTTGTTCCCGTCGCGGTCGTCGTAGCTTCGCGTCTGCAGGCGTCCTTCGATGAACACCGGCTGCCCCTTCGTCAGGTATTGGGAGCAACGCTGGCCCTGTTGCCCCCACACCACGACGCGGTGCCACTCCGTCTGCTTCTGCTGCTGGCCCGACCGGTCCGTGTAGCGGCGGGTGGTCGCCACGTTGAGCTGACACACCGGGGTCTGGTTCTGCGTATACCGAAGCTCGGGGTCGCGGCCGAGGTTGCCGAGGAGAAAGACCTTGTTGTAGCCTGCCATGGGGTTGCTCCGAATCGTGGTGAGAGGGAGAGGATCGATGCGCCCGCGGTTCGACCGGGATGCCGGGGCCGCCGCGTCGAACGCATGGGATCGGGTCGGCCGCGGCGGGCATGTTTTGCACACGCGCCGGCCGGGGCCAAGCACCCCGGCGTGAAACGGCGTTCACACCGCCGTGCGACCGTCTTGCGCACTTGACGCCCCGGCCCGCCGGCCTTCAATTGGACGGCGGTGACGGACGTCTCGTTCATCATCCCCCTGCGCAACCAGGAGCGGACCGTGGCTCGGACCGTCCGCCAGGCGGCGGAGGTGGGGCGGAGCCTGGAGATCGGGGACGAGCGCGGCCCACGCTTCGAGATCCTCGCCCTGGACGAGCGCTCCGGCGACAATACGCTGGCGTTGCTGAGCCTGTTGCACGGGCAGATCCCGGAGCTTCGCACGGTCCAGGACCTGGCCCCGGGGCGGGCTCTCGCCCGCGGCGTCCGGCTCGCCCAAGGCGAACTCCTCGTGGTGCTGGACCACCCCACCGACGTGGATCTCCTGCGCTGGGCGGGTGAGCAGGTCGCCCGCGGGCATCGCGCAGCCGTCGTGCCGGGCGAGGTCCTGGCCGTGCGCCGCGAGGAGGCCGTCCGGCTGCTCGCGGGGCGGCGTGCGGGGCTCGTGGGGGCCCAGCAGGTGGTCGCCACGGCCCTGGGTGGTGTGCCGCGGGGGGTGGCCTACAGCCCGCCGCCCCCGCGGTCGGTGGCGGCCCGCACGCGGATGCGGGCGCGCACGGTGGCGGCGCGGCTCGGGCTGGGGCGCCTGGACCATCCGGGCAAATAGGCGCCCGCGGCGCGCTCTGCGGGCACGGCGCGCCGCGGCTGCTATAGTCCGCCCGTGGAGTGGCTCCTCGCCATCGTCGCCCTGTGCCTCGTCATCGTGGTGCACGAGGCCGGCCACTACGTGGCGGCCGTCGCCACCGGGATGAAGGTGGACCGGTTCAGCGTCTTCGGCATCGGCCCGGCCGTGCTGCGGCTCGGCACCTGGCGCGGCACGGAGTTCGTGGTCAGTGCGATCCCCTTCGGCGCCTACGTCCTCATCCGGGGGATGGAGCCGGAGGAGGAGGGGGACGCGGCGCCCACCCCGGACAGCTCGAACTTCCGTGACAAGCCCCTGTGGGCCCGGTTCCTCGCCCTGTTCGGCGGCCCCGCGGCCAACTACCTGGCGGCGATGGCGATCTTCTTCGGGCTGTTCGCGGCGGTGGGTACCGAGACGGTCGCCGTCGGCGGGTTCACCGAGCCCTCGCCGGCCCGGGCCGCGGGCCTGGCCGAGGGCGACCGGCTGGTCGAGGTGGCCGGCGTGCCCATCGAGCCGCCCCAGGCGGCGGCCAAGGTGGTCCGCGCGACGAAGGCGCACCTGGGCGAGACCGTCGAGGTCGTCGTCGAGCGCGACGGCGCCCTGCAGACCTTCGAGGTCCCCCTGGCCCCCGAGCCTCCGGCGCTGGGGGTGAGCCTCGCCGTCTCCCCCTGGGGGGGACCCGTGCCGTGGACGACGGCGGCGGCCATGGCGGTGATGCGCCCCCTGGAGATCTCGGCGGCGCAGCTCGTGGCCCTGTCGAAGCTGATCACGGGCCAGATCGAGGGGGAGCTTTCGGGGCCGGTGGCGATCGTCAAGCACATCAAGCAGTCGGCCGAGGCGGGGGCCGTGCCGTTCTTCTTCATGACGGCGTTCATCAGCACGCTGCTGGGGCTGTTCAACCTGCTGCCGTTGCCCGCCCTCGACGGCGGGCGCATCGTGTTCCTGGCCTACGAGGCCGTGACGCGGCGCAAGCCGAGCCCCCAGGTGGAGGGGTGGGTGCACGGGATCGGCCTGGTCGCGTTACTGCTGCTGATGGTGTTCGTGACGATCGGCGACGTGCGCGGCGGGTAGTCGGCCATGGCCCGGCGCAGGGTCGAAGATCCGGACTTCGTGCCGCGGATCACCAGCCGCGCGCAGCTCGACGAGGCGGTCGAGCGCCTCCCGGAGGCCCCGGGCGTCTACATCATGCGCGACCGCAAGGGCGCCTACCTCTACGTGGGCAAGGCCACGCGGATCCGCAGCCGCGTGCGGCAGTACTTCTCGGGACACGACACCCGCCGGTTCGTGCCGGCGCTGGCCGAGCGCGTCGGCGACATCGAGACCCTCGTGACCGAGTCGGAGGCACAGGCGCTGTTGCTGGAGAGCAACCTGATCAAGCGCCACCGGCCGCGCTTCAACGTCCAGCTTCGGGACGACAAGCAGTTCCTCGTCCTGCGCCTCGACCCCCGGGCCGCCTGGCCGCGGCTCGAGCTCGTGCGGCGGATCAAGCGCGACGGTGCCCACTACTTCGGGCCGTACCCCTCCGCCCGCGCGGCGCGGGCCACGTTGCGCGTGGTCAACCGTCACTTTCGGCTGCGCACCTGCTCGGACTTCGTCCTGCGCAGCCGGCGGCGGCCCTGCCTGCAGTACCACATCGAGCGCTGTCCCGCGCCGTGCGTGTTGCCGGTGGACGAGGCCGCGTACGCGCAGTCGGTGCAGGACGTGGCCCTGTTCCTGTCGGGCCGCGGCAGGACGCTGATCGAGACCCTCGAGCGGCGCATGCACGCGGCCGCCGAGGCCCTCGCGTTCGAGCGTGCCGCCGCCTTGCGCGACCAGCTCGCGAGTCTCCAGGCGGTGCTGGCGCGGCAGGAGGTCGTCAGCGATCGGGGCGAGTCCTTCGATGCCGTGGGGATCCACCGCGAGGGGGGCGCGGTCGAGTTCGTGGTGCTCGAGGTGCGACAGGGGCGTGTGGCCGGGCACGCGGCGCACTCGGAGCGGGGCATGGCGTTCCCCACACCCGACGTCCTCGCCGGCTTCTTGAGCGCCCACTACGAGGCGCGCCCGGTGGAGGTGGCCGAGATCCTGCTTCCGGTCCCGATCCCCGACGACGACGCCCGGGCCCTCGAGGCGTTCTTGCGCGAGCGGGCCGGGCGCCCGGTCCACCTGGTCGTGCCGGCGCGGGGCCGCAAGCGGCGCATCGTCCGCCTGGCCGAGCGCAACGCCGCGGCGAACTTCGCCACGCGCCGCAACCGCCGGGACGATGCGGCCACGGCCCTCGAACGCCTGGCCGCGCGCCTGGGGCTCGCCCGCCCGCCGCAGCGCATCGAGTGCTACGACGTAAGCCACCTGCAGGGGGCCCATCCCCGCGCGTCGATGGTCGTCTTCGAGGACGGGGTGCCAGACCGGGCCTCCTACCGGACGTTTCGGATCCGCCCCTCGAACGCGGGGCCCACGCAAAACGACGACTTCGCCAGCCTGTACGAGGTGCTCGCCCGCCGGGTCGCGCGTGCGGGCGACGACCGCGGGGCGGAGCGCTGGCCGCTGCCCGACCTCATCGTGGTGGACGGTGGCAAGGGGCAGCTTGGCCGGGCGATCGCGGCCCTTTCGGACCTCGGCGTGCCCATCGGCCCCGAGGGGGTCGAGGTGGTGGCGCTCGCCAAGGAGCGCCAGACGGCTCCGCGCGCCGGGTCGGACGGGCGGGGGGGCGCGGACGTACGGCCGGGGCGCGTGCGCCGAGCCGCGGCGCTGGCCGGCGAGGACGCGGGCGAATACGAGGTCCGGCCCGAGCGCGTGTACGTGCCCGGCCGCAAGGACCCGATCCTCCTGCGGCCCGGCACGAGCGAGCGGCACCTGATGGAGCGGATCCGCGACGAGGCGCACCGCTTCGCCATCGGTGCGCACCGCCGCGCCAGGCGCAAGGGGGCGTTGCGCAGCCGCCTGTCCGAGATCCCCGGGGTGGGGCCGAAGATCGAGGCGAGCCTCCTGTCGCGCTTCGGCTCGCCGCAGCGGATCGCGGCCGCCGCCGTGGACGACCTGCGCACCGTCCCGGGGGTGGGGCCGAAGCTCGCCCGGCGGATCCTGGAGGCGCTGGGACGCCCCGTCCCGTAGGCGGCGGTCTCCTGCGCCTACGCCGGGGCGAGCCGACGCAGCAGGTCCCAGATCACCCGCGCCGTCGCCCCCCAAAGGGGGACGGGCAGGCCCAGGTCGAACTCGTGCATGTCGTAGGTGCGGCCGCGGTAGGGCACGCGCCCCGTGACGCGGTGCCGCGCCGGGTCGGACAGGTACGCGAGGGCGGGCACGAGCGTTTGGGCCACCTCGGCCGAGGCGGGCGAGGGGCGAAAGCTCGCGGGCGCGGCGGCCACGAAGGGGACGATCCAGAAACCGGTGGGCGTGGGGACGGGGTGCAGGCGCCCGAGCGGCTCGATCGGGCCTTCGAGCCCGACCTCCTCGCCGGCCTCGCGCAGGGCCGTGCGCCACAGGTCCCCCTCGTCCGCGGGCTCCGGCTTGCCGCCCGGAAGCGCGATCTGGCCGGCGTGGTGGTGCAGGGCACGGCTGCGCTCGATGAGCACGACGCCCGGGCCTCGTCCGCGTCCGGGGTCGGGGGTCCGGGTGAGCAGGGCCACGACGCCCGCCTGGCGCAGGTTCTCCCGGTCCGGCGGTGGAGGTGCGGTTACCGACTCGAGGCGCGGAGCCAGGGCGGCGACGAGCTCGCCCAGCGGCCGCGTCAGGGCTTCCGTCGGCGGCAGGCGACCGCCGAGTGGGTCGCCCCGCTGCCCCCCCGTGCCGCCGTCCGACACGCCGCTTAGACGCTGAAGCTCGATCCGCAGCCGCAGCTACCGGTGGCGTTGGGGTTCTCGAACTTGAAGCCGGCGCCCGCCAGGCCCTCGACGTAGTCGATGCTCGTGCCCATCAGGTACATCAGGCTCATCGGGTCCACCACGAGCTTGACCCCGTGGCTTTCGGACACGACGTCACCCTCGGCCTGCTCGTCGAAGAACAGGTCGTACTGGAAGCCCGAGCACCCGCCCCCGAGGACCTTGACGCGCAGGGCGTAGTGCGCCTCGATGGCCTCGGCCTCGCGGATCTCCTTGACCTTCTCGGCAGCCACCTCGGTCAGCGACACGGCGGCCGGCGGCGGCGGGGCGGCTTCGGTCGCGGCGTTGGAGACGGGTTCGGTGGTCGGTTCGGTCATGGCGCCTCGCGGGAGTTTGCTCGGGGGCATGCGCCCTCCGTAAGGGAAAGATGGTGCGCAAAGGGCGTCCGGTCAAGCGGGGGCTCCGTGCCGGCCCCGGGACGGGTCGGCGTGCCCCGGTGGCGGGCGCGGTGTGCGTGCGCAGGTCGCACGCCGGCAGGCGGTCGGCGGCGCGTTGACACCCGGCGCGCATCTTGCGTACGGTGCCACCCGTCCCGTTCTTCCCCGCTGGAGTCTCCCATGGAACGCCGTGCCCCCCGCCTGCTCGTCTCGTCCGTGCTGTCCCTTTTCGTGCTCGCCGCCGCCTGTGGTGAGAGCCGCGAAGAACGCCTCCGCCGGGAGATGGGGTACGAGGCCAAGGAGAAGCCGGAGGCGAAGACGGAGATCCCCGACATCCCGCCGCACCCGGACCGCGAGAAGCTGCGGCCCCTGCTCGAGGCCCTCTACAGCCAGCCGAAGATCCCCGACGTGACGGAAGGCGACGTCGAGGACAACGAGGCCCACTATCAGCTCGAACCGGGCGTGATGAGCGTCGTCAAGCTGCCGTCGGGCCTTTCGCCGGAGCAGAAGGTGCGTGCGATCGTGCGGGCGACCGCCGAGGCGGACGCCTGGGCCTACCGGCCGAACATCCGCCGACCGTACGCCGACCAGATCCACAAGATCAAGCGCGGGTTCGGAGAGGATCAGGCCGCGCTCATCCAGAAGGCCTACGCCGATCTCAAGCTCCTGGCCTTCTTCAACGGCCCCAAGGCCGACGAGGCCATCGGCAAGCTGCCGGCCGAGGTCCGTCCCACCGTGGAGAAGATGAAGGCGGAGTACCAGAAGGGCAAGCAGGACGTGTGGGATCGCTGGATGAAGATCAAGATGTACGCCCGCCGCGTGGTGTCGCGGGACGAGCCGTTCCGCCCGTTGCTGCGCGGCCTGCAGAAGCAAATGGGCCTGGAGGAGCCGCCGCCGCGCACGTGGATGGAGTCGATGGACGAGCCGTTCAAGGGGTGGGCCAAGCAGATCGCCGAGAGCGAAAAGCTCTTCGAGATGCTCACGAACCTGCGCGAGCCCAAGGACCGCGAAGCGTTCATGACGGACACGCACTCGCTGTGGGTGATGGAGGGCTCGCCGCTCGTGCCCGACAAGGCCAAGGACGTGGTCATCGACAAGAAGCTCGGGTTCGGCGTGTTGCGCGAGGATCTCGGCGGCGGCTACAACGATCTCACGTTCGTGTTCTCGAGGCGCCTTTCGGGCAACAAGCTGCGTTATGCCTTCCTGCAGTCGATCATCTACGGGTCGCTGCTGCGGGATTTCCAGATGTTCGCGGCGGCGGCCAACGACTTCGCCACGCGCGATGGCGACGGCAAGATCGATCCGAACACGGCCATGGTGCCCGACAAGTACGACCCGCTGTACGCCCGCTGCGGCTCGAAGGCGGCCATCGACACCTTGCTGACCCACTACGGCAAGGACTTTCCGGTGCTGGCCGGGCTTCGCCCGACCACGAAGAAGGCGGAGAAGATCCTCGACGTGGCCCACGAGTGCGTCATCGAGGGGGCGCGGCCGGACATCTACATCCCCGATCCGAACGACGACAAGGACGTCACGGGTCCGGCGCCGGGCACGCGGCTCGCCTTCTACCAGATGCTCGCGCGCTTCGAGAAGCTCGACGTGAACCTGGCGGCCATGGCGTCGGACGAGAAGACCGAGGAGGACGAGGCCATCGAAGACGCCGAGGCCGTCCTCAAGCGCATCAAGGCGCAGCAAGAGGCCGGCAAGGGCGTCAAATAGGTCGGGCGCCTTTCTCCACTTTTCGGCCATGCCGAACGATCCCGCGTGGACTCCCGAGGCCGTCGAGCGGGGCCTCGACGACTTCGACGCCGCCACCCTGGAGCGGCTCGTGCGGCGGGCGAACGAGGAGTACTGGCTCCTCGATCGCCCCACGCTGCCGGATCCCTTGTACGACCGCCTGGTGGAGCGGCTGCGGCGGATCGCGCCCGAAAGCCCCGTGCTGCGCGAGCTGGGGGAGCCGCCGCCGCCGGGGACGCCCATCGACGTCAAGACGGCGGCGACCGTCCCGCCGATCCGCCGTTTCGGTGCGCCCGTGCGGCACGATCGCCCCATGCTGTCGCTCGACAAGGTCTACGACCTGCACGATCTGGATGCCTGGGCCGCCAAGATCGACGGGGCTTTCATGGTGATGCCGAAGCTCGACGGGGTGGCGCTGGCGATCCACTACCTCGGCGGGCGTCTCGTGCTCGCGGCCACGCGGGGATCGGGCTCGCTCGGCGAGGACGTGACCCGCAACGTGCTGGAGATCCCCGGGGTCCCGCGCCGCATCGACGCCGACCGGCTGGAGGTGCGCGGGGAGGTCTACATCCGCCTGTCGGACTTTCGCGCGGTGGAGGCGAGCTTCGCGAATCCGCGCAACCTGGCGGCCGGCACCTTGAAGCAAAAGGAGGGGGCCCGGGACCGGATCCGGTTGCTGCGTTTCGCCGCGTGGGAGCTGGTGGACGACGGTTTCGACACCGACGAGCAGCGCTTCGAGCGCCTGCGCGCATGGGGGATCCCGACGGTGGAGGCCGAGAAGGTCGAGCGCGCCGGGCTCGAGGACGCCATCGCGCGGTGGACCGACCGCCGGTCCGAGATCGACATGGAGATCGACGGTATCGTGGTTCGCGCGGATCGCCTGGCCGAGCATGCACGTCTCGGGCACACGGCCCACCATCCGCGCTGGGCGATCGCGTACAAGTTCCAGGGGGAGACGGGCACGACCCACGTCGAGGACGTCCTGTGGTCCGTCTCCCGCAACGGGGTCATCACGCCCGTGGCGCTCGTCTCGCCGGTGACCTTGAGCGGGGCGACGATCGCCCGGGCGAGTCTTGCGAACCTGACCCGCTTCGAGCAGCTCGGCCTGCGCCGGGGCTCGACCGTGGAGGTGACGCGGCGCGGTGGGGTGATCCCCTACGTCGAGCGCGTGGTGGAGCCGGGGGACGGGCCGGCGTTCGAGCCGCCGGATCGCTGCCCCTCCTGTGGGGGCCCGGTGGGTCGGCGGAAAATCCGGGAGGCGGAGTTTCTGGTCTGCGAGCGGCCCGAGGCGTGCACGGTGGCGCGCATGCGCGACCTGGAGCACTTCGCGCGGGTGCTCGACATGAAGGGGTTTGGTCCCAAGACGCTCGAACGCATGATGGAGGCGGGGCTCGTGTCGGCGCCGGAGGACTTCTTCCGCCTGCGTCGATTCGACCTGGCCGCCCTCGAACGGCTCGGTGAAAAGAGCGCCGACAACCTGCTCGCCGAGGTCGAAAGACGGCGCACGATCCCGCTGCCGATGTTCCTGGAGGCGCTGGGGATCCCCCACGTGGGGCCCAAGTACGCCCGGATCCTCGCCGAGCACTTCCGCACCCTCGATCGCCTGCGCGCCGTGACGCGCGAGGAACTCGTCGCCATCGAGGGGATCTCGGAGATCATCGCGGGCGCCGTCGTCGAGGCCCTCGCCGAGCGCGCCGAGCGCATCGACGCGCTGCTCGAATACGTCACGGTGCCCCCGTACGAACCGCCGCGCCCGTCCGCCGGGGGCGCGCCCCTGGCGGGCAAGAGCTTCGTGTTCACGGGCACCCTCGCCCGCATGACACGCGCCGAGGCCCAGGCGGCCGTCGCCGCACTCGGGGCGGCCACGCCGGCCGGCGTGAGCAAGAAGCTGTCCTACCTGGTGGTCGGGGCCGAAGACCGCCCGTCCTCGAAGCTGCGCAAGGCCCGGGCGCTGGTCGAACAAGGCGCGCCCATCGAGATCCTCGACGAGCCGGCGTTCTACCGCCTGCTGGACGAGGCGCGCGCGGCGGCGGGCGATTGACCCCGCCCGGGCCGGTCGCGCGGGCCCTACGCCGGACCGGTGCCCTTGCGGCGCCGTTTTTTCCGGTTCTTGCCGACGCCGGCGAACAGGTCGTTGAAGTTTACGTCCAACATGACGGAAAGGATGTCGTAGCGGGAGGAGAGCACGCCGGCGTTCGCCGGGACCCCGCTGACCCCGCCGGCGCAGCGATCCGGGCACGGCGCGAGCGGACGCGCCTGGTAGACCTTGCTTTCGAGCTCGGTGATCGAGCGACGCTCTTGGAAGATGTGCATGTACCCCACGGTCAAGAAGACGCCGCGCCCGCCGCCGGTGGCGCCGAGGGCGAGGGTGCCACGGTTGAAGCTGGGGAAGTCCACGTGGCTGTAGGCCTTGGGAACGGCCGCGCTCTCGTAGCCGCCGCCGAGACGGAACGAAAGGTGCCCGGGGATCGCGGTGACGTCCCCGCCGATCCGCACGGCCACCGTGTCCTTCCAGTTCTTGGCGATGGACAGCGGGGCCACCTCTTGGCCGTTGATCCGGCCCGAGAAGATGACGTTGTAGGCGTCGATGACCGACCAGTTCTCCCAGACGACGTCCACCTCCACGTCGAACAGCTCGCGGCTGCGCAGCGGATGGATGTACCGCAGGCCGCCGCGAAGCTGCACGGGCAGCGTAAGGTCCATCTGGGCCCGCAGGTCGTCCGAGACTAGCTCTGGCTTGTCCACGTCCACCGGCCCGCGCAGGGACAAGAACACCGGGATCACTCGTCCGCCCACGCCGATCTCCACGCGCGGGTGGGGGCGCCCCCAAAGTCCCACCAGGGCCGTAAACCCCGTGCGATCCTTCAGTCGCAGGACGGTTTCCATCTGCGTCGAGGTGTCGTCCGGCACCGGGCGCAGCGTATCGGCGGTGGTCGCGTCCACCACGAGCCCGTAGTCCATCTTCGGTGTATCGACGTACTGCAGGGTCACCCCGATGCCGAACACGTCGCGGAACTTCCACGCCACCGCGGCCGAGTAGTACGCCATGATCACGTTCATCTCGGTGAGCTGGAACGAGGTCGGCCCGTAGGGGCGGAAGTCGCGCTTGCCGAGGGCGGAGGGCCCGTAGACACCGAGGGCGAAGCCCCAGTTCTCGAGACCGAAGTCCGAGGAGACCACCAGAAAGGGGGCCAGCCCGAACAGGCGCTGGCCGTCGCGCTCCTCGGCGAACTCGGTGCCGGCGTAGGGATCCCCCCAGTAGTCCGGCAAGGTCTGCCGGTCGAAGCGGATGTCGAAGAACGTGAGGTTGTGGCTGTAGGCCAGTCGCGTACCCCGAAGCGTCGCGAGCTTGCCCGGGTTGAAGTGCAGCGCGGTGGGGTCGGCGGCGGCCACGGCGTAGGCGCCGCCCCGGCCCACGGCGCGGGCGCCTTGCTCGCCCTGCTCGAAGCCGCCGGCCCGGGCCGCCCGCGGCAGCGCGGCGAAGGCGAGCGCCGCCACCCAGCGCGCGGCCCGGTTCCAGGGACGGCGGCACGGGCGCCCGGCGCCTGGCGGATCGTGCGGGAACGGAGCCGGGGGCCGAAGGACGCCGGAGCCTCGCATGACTGGATCCTATCACGCGGGCGCGTTCCCGAGTCCAGCAACGGCGTGGTACGGTGCGGTCCCATGCGAAGCTCGTTCTTTCTTGCTGCCGTCACCGCCGCCGCCGTCCTCCTCGCCGCCGGGTGCGCCGGGGACTCCGGGCACTCTGGCAACGTCCTGCCGACCGCGTCGGGTGGATCCGGCACGGCGGGTTCGACGTCCGCCGGCTCGACCACGGGGGTCACGGGCAACCAGTTTCCCGCGACCTTCCGTTTCGATTGCATCGACATCCAGGCCCTCGGGGATGCGGGTCCCGACGTGTTGCAGGCGCAGCTGCTCGAAAACCAGTGGAACCAGGACATCCGCGACTGGAAGCTCAACATCCTGGTGGACGTCCTCGATCGTGAGGACATGGGGGCGGCGACCGCGTTTCGCGTGCGCTCGGGCGTGGGCACCGGCCCGCAGGACCTGTGCTCGGAGCCGACCACCACCTCGCCGGAGTTTTCGGGATCGTACGACGCCTCGAAGGCCGCGTATGGGCCGCATCCCGACCCGGTTGGGGCGGAGGCGTGCAGCCAGGAGAGTACTGATGCGATGGGCGGTACGTATGAACTCATGACCACCACCCAGGACGTCGTCTACATCTATGCCGAGGACGACGACGGCACCACCTTCAACTGCACCGCCGACGACTCGCCCGACGCCGTCCCGATCCGCAACTTGCAGGCGACGTTTACCCAAAACGAGGAGGGGACGGTGGCCTGGGGCAACCTCACCGGATGCCTGCTCGAATCCGAGGCCGAAGCCCTGTGCTCGTGTTTGGGCGTGTGCGGAACCAGTGAGCACCCTGCCTGCGGCGGCTGCCCCACCGGTTCGGTCCCCCTGCGCGACCTCCTCGGCGACATCGGCCCGAGCCCCTCGTGCACGGACGCCCTGGGGGCTCCGGCGTTCGTGATCCAGCTCGGCTTCACGGCGCAGCTCCTCCCCTCGGTGCCGGGTACCTGCGGGTAGGGACGGCTCGGGCTCCGCGGCACCGTCGTCCAGGCAAGCGCAGGGCTGTTGTCCGAACGTCCGGTCACGGGGCCTTCGATCCACCGAGGCGGCCGGAACCATCCCGCCCATGGCCGACCCGGCGATGGGGTTGCCTTTCGCGGTCGCCGCGCGGGCCTCGGGTCGGTTTCTGGCGCAAACCGACGTTCGATCCGAGCCGGATCGTCCGGTGCGGTTACGGTGTGCGGGCGGGCGCAAAGGGCCGGCGGGCGAGGTCACCGGATCGAGGGGCCGGCGAGGCGAGCCCGTGCACGTCGATGCACCGAACCCAGGAAAGGAGCAAACCCGAGATGAACCCGACAGACGAATCTCTCCACCCGGGTGGGGACGACGGATCCGCGGACGGATGGGACGAGGACAGCCTTCGCGCGCACCGGGTGGACGCCGTGGGGATCTGGATCGAGCCCCTCGTGGCCTTCGTGCTGCACGGGGATGCCAACGCGGACAGCCACGCGTTGCGGCAAAGCGACGCGCGGCTGTGGGTCAAGGAAAGGCCCGACGAGCCCGTGTCCGTCCTCCGGCAGGTGCGCGAACACCTCGCTCGACCGGCGGAGGCGATCCTGGGGTACGAGTTCATGATGCCGCCCGAGGTCCTGGTGTGGGCCCACGGCCAGCTCCAGAACCTGTCCCCCTCGAACCTGTGGGCGATGGCCGTGGTGTGGGCCCAGGTCTACACGACCGGCATGATGGCGGCGCGGGTGCCCCTCGAACGGGTGCGACGGGTCGTGCACTACGCGACGGGGGCCCGGCTTCGCAACGAGGCGCGGACGGCGGCCGTACGTCGAGGCCTGCTGCGGGTCGTCGAGGGGGAGCGGATCTCGTACCTCGACCTCGGGGAGGCGCTTTGCCCCGAGGACGCGCGGGCCCGGGCCCATGCCGTGCGCGACGAGGCGCATCGGATCGCGTGGTGTGGCGGCGCGCCGGTGGCCCATGACCTCTATGGCGAGGCGCTGGTGGCCCCGCCGCGGCCGCAGGTCGAACGCGGGCGCGCCGCCGGCGCTCCGCTCGTGTCCCACGGCCCGATCGACGGCCGGGACCGCTACCTCGCAACGTCTCTCTACGTGGGCCTGCGGTTGCTGCGAAACACCGAGGGGGAGCCCTGGCGCGCCCCGGCGATGATCCGCCCGCGGGATGCGACGTGGGTCGAGCTGCTGGGGCCCGACGCCGTGCTCGTGGACCGCCTGGTTCGCTACGAGAACCGTGCGGTGGCGGGGACCTTCGCGGTGTACACGCGCCGGTACGAGCGATTCGACGAGACGGACGTGTGGGGCCCGGCCGTCGAGGCGTTGCGCGTGCTTTGGGCCTATCGGCTGGCCGGCGGTCGGATCGAACCGCCCCTGCGGACGAGACCGATGGAGCCCAAGGAGATCGCCCGTCGAGGCGCCAGGTTCACGGACGAGGAGGGCGCCCTCGACCTTTGCCGTCTGGCGGTCGCCGTCGGCGTGCGCTCCCTGGAGAGCCTGCGGCGCTTCGTGCGGTTGTTCGGGCCCGACGGGGTGTTCGAGAGCGGGGAGCTGGTGGAGACCACGACCTACGGGAACGTCACGCGCGTGCGGATCTCGGACAAGGTCCTGCGCAAGATCACCGGCGAGCGCGTGCCGTTCGAACTGCTGCCCGTCCCCGTGGCGAAGGTGCTCTACCCGGATCGCGAAGACGACCTGGACGACGACTGGATGGTGGCGATGGTCGAGGAATGCGAAAGAGAGGAACGAGAGGGCGAGGACGAGGACGAGGGCGTCGGCGGCTGGGACGACCCGTCCGCTTGGGGGGAGGAGTCGGACGAGTGATTTCGTCGGGAATTGGGCGCGCATGTCCCGGCCCGGGCTCGACGACACCCCGGCGCCCTCGGAGCCCGACGTGGAAAGGGCGTGTCATGCGCATGGTGCCTCGGGGACGCGAAACCTTCGATCCTTGCAGAACCGAAAAACGGGCGCGTCGGGAACGGGCGAACAAACCGGTCCGTGCCCGAACGATGGCAACGCGGTCCGCAGCACGGGACCGCCCCTTCGAGGAGGACGACCGGCCATGCATCATCTCCACGTCACCGTTCCATCGTTCCAACGCCGTCTGAACTTCGGCGCGTGCGGGGGGGCGACCGCTCTGATGCTCGCGCTCACCGCCTGCGGCCCCGCGCCCGGGGGCGGCGGATCGGGCAGCGGTGGGACGGGCGGTGGCCCCGAGACGGGGACGGCCGGGACCGCGGCGACCGGGACGGCCGGGGACTCCGGTCCGGACTCGGCGACGACCGGATTCGACCTCGGGGGCCAGGACACGGACGGCGGCGTTCCCGAGCCCACCTGTCCCATGTCGCCCGGCGTCGGCAAGCCGCTGTACGCAGACGTGAAGATCGACCGCGTCAGCGACGGTCAGAGCCTCATGGAGGATACGAACGGGATGGTGCAAGCGTGGCCGTGCACGGTGACGAGCATCTCGTACGGTTACAACGGCGCCAACCTCGAGACCACCTTGCAGGCCGACTGCGTCCTGGAGGACGGGATGCCGCCCGAGGCCGTGGAGATGGTGGCCAGCCATTGGGGACACGTCGAGCTGGCCCTTGCGCAGGGAGACCCATTCGAGCTGCGCCTGCTGTTCAAACCGTTCGCCAGTGAAGTCGGCTCGCCTTGGTTTCAAGTTGCGCTCGTGACCGTGCCTCCAGCACCCCCCGCCGTGCTGTGGACCTATTCGGAATCCGAAGACTCCGTGTTTGGCGGCGACCCCGTCATCCCTCTCGTACAGGATGCGACACAGGAGTTCCTGCAAGTCGAATATTCCGCACCAGACGGCAAACCGTGTGAAGTCGATCCCGCAGGACCGAGCGGTGAAGGATGTGGGGAGACGTTTCGGTGGTATCACGCCTTGAGGTTTTCCATGGGGGCGATGAGTGCGGACGTTACCCATGGGAACTTCGTGGAGTGGATGGGGGAGGATGGGTTTCAATATCGAGCGACGACCATCGACGCGGAAGACTTCGGGGGATGCGGAGATCCTCTGGAGAATCCCTCCGGGCGTCGGTGGGCATTCCAGCGCGTGCAGTGACGGAGCCGTGGGGGGCGCGGCCGTTTCGCGGGGTCGTCTTCCTTCGGAGGCGGTTACCGGAGTCGTCCGGGCGCGGCAGGCGGCGTCCCCGCGGGCCGTTTGGGTGCCGGCGGGCCGGTGAAGCTCCATTTTTTGCGCGCAACCCGCTCTTGAAGCGTGCGCCCGGTCGGGCCATGCTGCCCAGCGTCATGGACG
>JALSIN010000412.1 GCA_026989935.1 Polyangiaceae bacterium
GCGCTGGCCTTCGTGGCGGCCTTGCGGCCGAAGCCGCCGGCCTGGTGGCTCGATGCCGTCCGGGCCGCGGGGCGGACCCCCGGCGAGGTGACGGACGACGCCCGTCGGCCGCCGCCGAGCCACCGCCGGGTCGGGCCGGACAACGCGGCAGAGCCACTACATCCTGCCGTGGACGATGTGGCCCGTGCGCTCCGCCGCACCGAGCGCTTTTCGACGTGGGCCCGCGCGAAGATGGCGCTGGGCGACGATCGGGCTCGCAACTTCGGCAACCTGTACGCTGCATCGCTGCCCGCGTGCCTCGCGGCCGCGCTCGACGCCGCCGCCGACGAAGGGCGCCCGATCGGCGGCGAGCGCTGGCTCGCGATCGGCTACGGCAGCGGCGACGCGGCGGAGGTGGTCCCCCTGCGCGTGTGCGACGACGCGGTCGCCCGGTCCCGGCGGATCGGCCTGGCCGAGACGATGGCGGACGCCGTGGACCTGGACGCGGCGGGCTACGCCGCGTTGCACGGCGGCGGCCGACCCGCGTGGGCCCTTCGCTCCCGCCCGGGAGCCTGGTACGTGGCGCGGACCGGGGCGCGGCACGAAGGCCCGTTCGTGGACGTCGGGATCCCGTACTTCGAGTGGTACTCCGGCCCGGACGGTGCCTGACGTCGCACCCTGCGGCCCGCGCGGGTCGGATCCCGGGCGGCCGGGCTGGGGCACCTACAGGCGGGCGAGGTTCTCCCGCATCTTCGCCTCGAGGGGGGTGCCCCGGGCGAGGGCCACGGCGCGTTCGTAGGCCTGGCGGGCGCGCTCGCGGTGGCCATAGCGCAGCAGCGTGTGCCCGAGCACGGCGTGGGCGGTGGGGGCGTTCGGGTCGAGCTCGACCGCCCGCTCGGCGCTGGAGCGGGCCTCGAGGGCGTGGTTGGCGCCAAGCTCGACCTGCGCGCGCAGGAGCCAGGCGTCGGCGCGGTTGGGCAGGCGGTCGGTGAGCTGCCGCGCGATGAGCAGCGCCGTCTTGGGCTTGCCGAGGCGAAGCCACAGCCGCGTCGCCAGGCGGGCGGCCTCGATGCGCGACTCGGGCCTCCCTTCCGCCTGGAGGCGGGACCAGGCCACGCGGGCCCGGGCCGCGGCCTTGCGCCGGGCCCCCTTGCGCGCCTCGAGCTGCGCCCACGCCAGGTGGACGGGGCCGCTTGCGCGGTCGGGTAGGCGTGCAAGTGCCCGCCGCAGGGTCTTCTCCGCCGCCTTGCGGTCGCCGAGGGCCGCCTGGATCCGCGACGTGAGCACCCACGCCTCCACGAGGTCCGGCGTCTTCGTGACGAGTTCGGCCAGCTCCTCGGCCGCCGCCTGCATGTCGGTCTCGTCCCGCGCCACGAGCGCCAGGCGGGCGCGCGCCACGGCCACCCGCGCGCTGGGGGCGTCTTTCTTCTCGGCCGTGGCGACGTAAAGCCGCGCCGCGTCGAGATCGTTCGTGTCGCCCATTCGTTCGTAGCGGGCCAGGTGCCACCCGGCCAGCTCGAGCAGGAAGGACGGCGCGACCCCCGGCGCCTCGACGATGGCGTGGGCCGTCTCGATGGCGCGGTCGAGACGGCCGAACGTCGCGTACATGTGGGCCAGCCGCTCGCGGTAGCGCGGCAGGTACGGGTTCTCCTCGACGGCGCGTGCCTCGAGGTCGAGGGCGCGCCGCTGGGTCTCGGCGCCCGGATCGCCCAGCAGGAGGGCCTCGGCGAGCAGGTGCGCGGCCTCGGCCGGGTGCGGCTCCCGTTCGAGGGCGCGCTCGAGGGCGCGCCGGGCCTTCTTGGGATCGGGCGGGGTCACCCGCAGGTAGGCCTCCCCGAGCCCCGTCCAGGCGCGCGGGGCGTAGCTCTCCTCGTGCGCCAGGCTCTCCAGCTTGCGCAGGGCCGCCTGCGGGTCCGCCGTGTGCAGCTCGACCCGCGCGGCCGCGACCTCCAGCTCGGTGCGGCCGGGCATCAGCTCCATCGCGCGCGCGACCCAGGGGCCGGCCTCCTCGTAGCGGCCCTGCTCGACGAGGGCGAGGGCCTGGAGGTACGCCACGCGTGGCAGGGCCTGGGGCAGCTCGGCCAGGCGGGCCAGCGCGCCGGCGGCGTCGCCGCGGACCAGGTCGATCCAGGCGCGGTAGAGGTCCTCGCTCGTGGGGGAGAGACCGGCGTTTTCCAGCCAGGCCTGGACCTGATCGGCCTCGCCCGCTTCGAGCATCGTGCGGATCGAAAGCTCGCGTGCGATGGGATCCCAGCGCGGCAGGGAGGGGAAGATCTCCCGGATCTCCGCAAGGCCGCGCGCACGGTCGCCGCCGAGCGCCCACACCACGGCCCGGGCGAGTCGCGCGCGCGTGCGGTCGCGGGCCGAGACCAGGCCGCCGTCGGTGGCGAGGAGCTGGTCGGCGACGTCGGCGACCCCGGACAGCTCGCGGCGCAGGTAGGCGTGGTAGAGGGCCTCGTCGGCGGCCAGCCCCATGTGCGTGCGAAACTGCTCGCGGGCCCGGGCGAGGCGTTCGAGGGCGCCGTCGGCGTCGCCGCCGAGCAGGGCCAGCGCGATCCGCAGGCGCTCGTGGCTGGCGACGCGGTCGTTGGCGCTCGCCGAGGCTTCGAGACCGGCCAGCGCGTGGGCCACCGCGTCAGGGCCGCGCGCCAGGGCGCACAGGCCCTCGATGTAGGTGTCGTGCCCGACGACCAGCGGGGTGGCGTCGGCCGGAGCCGGCTCGGCGAGGGCCTCGGCGCGATCGACCTCACCGGCGGCCAGGGCCAGCAGCGCCCGGGCCCACTGCGCCTCGGGGGCCGTGTCGTCCTCGGGCAGCTCGGCTCCGGTGGCGAGCGCCGCGTCCCCCTGTTCGCCGAACTCCACGTAGAGCTGGCCCCGCACGAGGGCCAGGGCCGAAAGGACGTCGTCGTCGCGCCCGCGCTCCTCGAGGTGGGTGGCGAGGTCCTCCGCGGCGCCGCGCAGCTCGACGACCGTGCCGCGCGCCAGGGCGGCCCGGGTGGCCGCGAGGCTGCGCGAGCGCGCCCGCCCGTCGGCCGCGGCCTTGACGGCCCAGCCGGCCGCGAGCAGGGCCACGGCCAGCAGGACGAGCTGGGCCGCCCGGCGCAGGATCCGCCGGCGCTGTTGCCGGTGAATGTCACCGATGAGGTCGGTCCCGCCATGGCCGAGCCGCAGCCCTTGACTGGTCGTTCGATCCACGAGGCGCGATCGCAGGGTACAAGATCGTCCCCCCCGCGGAGAACCCCGGTTCCGGCCCAGGTCGTTGCGCGCGCCGCGAGGGCGCCTGGGCCCCCAGCCGCCACGTGCACGCCTCCGCTCGGCCGAAACGACCGGCCCAAGGGCCGAAATTGCCCCGGCCCACCCGCACGATGCGCGGCGCGGACCGGCGAGGCCGGCGGGGCGAACCCGAGGCGCGAACCTCGACCGGCCGCAGGGCCGTGCCCCGCCGGTCGCCGCAGGCGGGTCGGGTGTGTCCCCGCAGGGCGGCACGGGGGCGCCGAACCGCCCGCTTCTCGAACCGGCCGTGGCGCCGGCGTCCCGTCGTGGGACGTTCGTGCCGGTTGACGGCATCGCCTGCGACGTGCTAGCGATGTCGTATGGGATCGTTTCGCGGTGCCCGAGGTGGCCTCGCACCGTCGCGTGAGGCTGGCATGAACCTTGCGCGTGGCGTGGCGTGGCGTGGCGTGGCTCCTTGGGGCCCTGCTGGCCGTGGCGCCCGGCTGTGGGGACGACGGTCTCGGTGTGGAGGGCACCGGCGGAGGCGCGGGTGAGCGGACCGCGACGCCCCGCGATCGGCTCGGTGCGGCCGCCGGGGCGCGTGCGTCCGGGCACACCGCCGTGGTGCCCGCCCGGGCCGACACCTTCCTGACGAAGGGCCAGCCGAACGCGCGCCACGGCTACGACCCCACCGTGCGCGTGCGCCGTTCGGGCAAGAACCGTGTCCTCGTCGCCTTCGACCCCGTGGCCGTGGCGGCGGCCGTGGAGGGAGACCTCTTGTCGGCCACCTTGGAGCTTTCCATCGCGGACAACGGGAACAACTGGGGGGCGTCGGGCCGGACCGTGGACCTCCACCGCATGCACGCGCCCTGGACCGAGGTGGGCGCCACCTGGCGCTGCGCCCACGACGAGAACCCCGACAACAGCGGGGCCGACTGTGCGGCGGGGACGGCCTGGGACATGGACGACCCCGCCGGCCTGTGGGAGCCCACCCCCTCGGCCTCGTTCCTGGCCGAAAACGGCCTGTCGGGGGTGGTGGCGCTCGACGTCACCGCCGACGTGCAGGCCCTGCTCGACGGCGGGACGGGCGACCTGTCCTGGGTGTTGAAGAAGACGGACGAGTCGGCGAACGGGCGCCTGGTGTTCGGGGCCCGGGAACGGGGCGACGGCCCGCGGTTGGTGATCGTGTCGAGCGGTGCGTCCGGCACGGGCGGGACGACCGGCGCCACGGGGACGACCGGCGGCGGGCTCGACGAGGCCGTGGTGCCGGTCGGCCGGGACACGTACCTGCGCGCCGGGGCTCCGAACAAGAATCAGGGGGCGGTGGCGACCGTGCGGCTGCGCAGCAGCGGCCGCAACCGCGGCCTGGTGTGGTTCGACCCGGTGCAGATCGTCGCGGCCGTCGGCGGCCCCTTGCAATCGGCGACCCTGGAGCTGTCGATCGCGGACAACGGCGACAACTGGGGGTCCGACGGCCGGGCCATCGGGGCCCACGCCTTGCTCGATCCATGGACGGAAGGGGGCGCGACCTGGAACTGCCCCGACGACGCGGACCCCGGCAACGCGAAGGCGGACTGCGACGGGACGGGCTGGACGATGCTCGGAGCCGAGTCGGAGATCCCGTACCGCATGGAGCCGACCGGCGTTGCGTTGATCCGAAACGGCGACGCGGGGACGGTGGCGATCGACGTGACGGCGGACGTGCGGGCGCTGCTCGATGGGCAGGGGCCGTACCACGGCTGGCTGTTGCGCAAGATGGACGAGGGCGCGAGCGGTCGCGTCGAGTTCGAGGCACGGGAGGCCGGGCCCGGCGCGCGTCTTCGCCTTTCGTGGTCCGCGGCGGGGGCGGGCACCGGCACGGGCACGGCCGGTGCGACCGGCGGCGGGGGCGGCGGTCCGACGGGGACGGGGGCTGCGACCGGCGGGGGCGGCGGTCCGACGGGGACGAGCACGGGGACCGGGGGCGCGACCGGCGTCGGGCCGACCGGCACCCAGGGCGGCGGCCCCTCGGGGACCGTGAGCACGGGCGGCGGTGGTGCGGGCACCGCGACGGGATCCGGTACGGGTGGGGGCACCGGTGGTGGCGGGGGCAGCGGGACCGGGGGCGGAGGGGACGTCCCGGTGCTCGACCCGCCGCCGCTCGACGAGACGGTGCCGACCCACCTGTTCGATCAGGTTCGGTTCCTGTTCGAGGGGCCGGACCCGGTGCAGGCCGGGGTCGATCCGGGCACCATCGACCCGGTGCGCGTCGCCCTCCTGCGCGGGCGCGTGCGCGACCGTGCCGGGAACCCGGTGCCGGGCGCCCTCGTGACGGTCGTGGGGCACCCCGAGCTCGGCTGGACACGCAGCCGGGCGGACGGGCGCTTCGATCTCGCGGTCAACGGAGGCGGCGTACAGACGATCGAGGTGGCAGCGCAGGACGCTCCGCCGGTGCAGCGGACGCGCCGCGTGGACTGGCAGGGGACCGTGGACCTGGGAGACCTGGCCGTCACCCCCTACGATCTCGCGGACACGGTGATCGATTTCGCGGCGCCGATCGAGGCGCACGCCGCCACGCCGCGGGCGGACGAGGACGGCGTCCGCGCCGAGTTGCTGCTGTTTCGGCAGGGGACGACGGCGACCGCGGTGTTGCCGGACGGCTCGACCGTCCCGTTGCCGTCGATCACGGTGCGGGCGACCGAGTACACCGTGGGTCCGGACGGGCGCGAGGCCATGCCCGGCGACCTGCCCCCGACGTCGGGCTACACCTACGCGGTCGAATACACCGTGGACGAGGCGGAGGCCCTCGGCGCCGTGCGGGTGGACTTTTCCCCCGCCGTCGTCTCCTACGTCGAGAACTTCCTCGGCTTCGCGGTGGGCGGGGTCGTGCCGGCCGGTGCCTACGACCGGCAACGGGGCGCGTGGATCCCCGCCCCCGACGGGCGCGTGGTCCGGATCCTGGGCCTCGATCTCGACGGGCGCGCCGAACTGGACGTGGACGGGTCGGGCCAGGCGGCCGATGCGGCGACCCTGGCGGCGCTGGGCATCTCCGACGCCGAGCGGATGGAGCTGGCGGCCCGGTATCCGATCGGCCAGGCGCTTTGGCGCCTCGAGGTGGACCACTTCTCGGCGTGGGACAAAAACTGGGGGATCGCACCGCCGGACGACGCGGTGCCGCCCGAGGGGCGGCCGCCACCGGACCCGGACGGCCCGGGCACCTGTGAAAAGGAGGGATCGATCCTCGGGGTGCAGAACCAAAGCCTCGGCCAGCGGTTCCCGGTGGCGGGGACGCCGTTCTTCCTCGACTACCGCAGCCACCGCCAGCAGGGGCACGTGGCGCCCTACACCTTCGAGATCGAGGTGCAGAACACGGAGTTTCCTGCGAGCCTGCTGGGGTTCAAGATGCACGTATACGTGGCGGGGCGCCACCTGTCGGCGCCGCTGCCGCAGATCACGGGCGGGGTGGGGTCGGTCACCTGGGACGGCCTCGACGTGTTCGGGCGGCGCGTGCAGGGCCCCATGCCGGCGCGTGTGCTGCTGGAGATGATCTACCAGGGGCAGTACCTCGAGGGTGTCGCGTGGGGCGGCGGTGGCGGTGGCGGCGGTGGTGGTGGCGGCGGCGGCGGTGGTAGCGTCAGCTTCGGAGGCTTCGGAGGTGCGGGCATCGGAGGGCCCATCGACCTCGGCGGCGGCGTGGGGGTGGGGGCTGCGGTGGCGCGGCTGTCCGGGCTGATCTCGATCTTCAAGGAGGTGCGGCGCGTGCAGGTCGGCGGCGGAAGCGAGCGGTCCGCCTGGGCGGCCGGGCGTTGGCCCCTGGGCGGGTTCGACGCCGCGGCGGCCTCGGACGGTCTGGGTGGGCTCACGCTGTCCGTGCACCACACGTACCTGCCGGAGATCGGGACCCTGCTGCGGGGCGACGGCCGCACGCGGCGCGACGTGGCGGACGTGCGGCGGATCGACCGGATCGCGGTGATGCCGTCGCCGGCAGCGGCTCCGTCCGGTGTGGCGGAAGGGCCCGACGGGACCCTGTACGTGACCCGGGGCCGCGGGGTGGAGATCGTGGCCGAGGACGGAACCTTCGTGCCGTTCGCCGGCAGTGCCGACGACCCCGGGGACGGGCCGGACGGCGTTCCGGCGCTCCAGGCGCGGATGGGGACCCTCGCGGGTCTCGACGTGGGGCCGGACGGATCGGTCTACGTGGCGGACTGGGGCAACGGCAAGGTGCGGCGGATCGCCCCGGACGGCACCTTCGAGACGGTGGCGGGCAACGGAACGCTGGCCTTCACGGACGCCGTGGGCCCGGGGCCGACACTTTCGATGCTGCGGCCGCACGACGTGGCGGTGGGCGCCGGCGGCGTGGTGTACGTCGTCACGGGCGGCCCGTTCGCGGGGGCGGTGCGGCGCATCGACCTGGACGGGACGATGTCGGCCGTCACGGGGTCGGACACCTGCGGCAACGTGCAGGACAGCGGCGTGAGCGTGGCGGCGACGTGCGCCAAGGGGGCTTCGAGCATCGCGGCGGCGCCGGACGGCTCGCTGTACCTCGCGCACGAGTACTACCCGTACGTGGTGCGCCGGATCGCGCCGAACGGGGTCGTCTCGGTCGTGGCGGGCGGTGGGGCGCCGCCCGACGGCGTGGGCGACGGGCTGGCGGCGACGGAGGCCGCATTGTATCGGCCGCTGGGGCTGGACGTGGACCCGGACGGCACGCTGTACATCCTGCAATCCGCGTGGATCACCGGGGAACACGCCCGCGTGCGCTATGTGACGCCGGATGGGATCATACGTACCCTGGCCGGCCGCGGCGTCACGGGCACGGGCGGAGACGGCGGCCCCGCCCTGCAGGCCGACCTTTCGCCGGGGAACTTTGGGGGCCTGGTGCGGACGCAGGACGGGGCGGTGGTGTTCGTGGAGTCGCCGGTGGGGGCGTTGCGGCGGGTGTCGAGCGGGATGCCGGGGTACGCGGGCACCACGGAGATCGCCCTGCCGTCGGAGGATGGGGCGGAGCTGTACGTGTTCGACGGGGACGGGCGGCACCTGCGCACCGTGGATCCGGTGACGGGCACGCTGCGGTGGTCGTTCGGATACGACGCAGACGGGCGCCTGGTGAGCGTGACGGACCGTTTCGGGGCGGTGACGACGATCGAGCGCGGCCCGGGGGGCGAGCCGTTGGCGGTCGTCTCACCGGACGGGCTGCGCACGGAGCTGGAGGTGGACCTCCAGGGGTACGTGTCGGCGGTGACGACGCCGGCGGGGGACCGCACGGAGCTTACGATGGACGCGGGCGGGTTGTTGCAGGCGATGGTGGACCCGCGGGGCGGGGTGCACACGTTTGCATACGACGCGGATGGGCGGCTGACGCTCGACGAGGACCCGGAGACGAGGCTGCAGAGCCTCGCGCGGACGTCCGAGGCGGACCGCCTGACGGTGACGCACACGACGACCCTGGGCCGGACGGGGTCGTACGAGGTGGAGACGCTCGACGCGGGGGCCCGGCGCAACGTCAACACGTTTGCGGACGGGACGGTGGCCCAGGTGGAGCGGCGGCCGGACGGGGTGACGGTGGCGACGCTGGCGGATGGGACGGAGGTGGAGCGCCGGATGGCCGGGGATCCGCGGTTCGGGCTGGCGTCGCCGGTGTGGCAGACCGAGGTGCGCAGCGGCACGCAGACCCGTACGGAGACGCGGTCGAGGTCGGTGACGCTTTCGGACCCGCAGGACCTGTTGAGCGTGACCGCGCTGGAGGAGACGCGGACGGTGGGGAGCGACACGTACAGCCGGGTGTGGGATGCGGCGTCGCGGACGTGGGAGCTTACGACGCCGGAGGGGCGTTCGGTGCTGGTGCAGCTCGACGGACAGGACCTGCCGGTGAGCGTGCAGCTCGGGGACCTTGCGCCGGTGACGCTGGCGTACGACGGGCGGGGGCGTTTGGTGTCGGCGCAGCAGCAGGGGGGCGGGGTCACGCGCAGCGTGCAGGTAACCTACGATGCGAACGGGTTCGTGTCGTCGGTGACGGACGGGGTGGGGCGGACGACGTCGTTCGAGTACGACGGCGCGGGGCGGCTGGTGCGTGTCGTGCGCCCGGACCTGCAGGAGGTGCTGCTGACGTACGACGGCAACGGGAACGTGACGAGCGTTGCGCCGCCGGACCGTCCGGTCCACGCGATGGCCTACGACGGCAGCGACCTGCTGGCATCGTACGACCCGCCGGACGTGCCGGGGCTGGCACCGGACCGGACGGTCTACACCTACGACGAGGACGGTGCGCTGACGAGCGTCGTGCGCCCGGACGGCCGGACGGTGGACCTGGCGTACGATGGGGGCGGTCGGCTGTCGCAGGTGACGACGGACGCGGGGGTGGTGTCGTACACCTACGACGGGCAGGGGCGTCTGGTGCAGGTGGCGGGCCCATCCGGCGTGACGCTCGACTACGGCTACGACGGCGGGTTGCTGGTCTCGGAGACGATGTCGGGGGCGGTGTCCGGTGCCGTGTCGTGGACCTACGACGACCACCTGCGGGTGTCGAGCGAGGCCGTAAGCGGCGGGGACGTGGTGATGGTGACGTACGATGGAGACGGGAAGCCGGTGGTCGTAGGAGAGGAGGTGCTGGTGTGGGACCCGGTGACGGGCTTGTTGTCGGGTGCGACCGTGGGGGTGGTGGAGACCGAGGTGGTGCGGGGGCCGCTGGGGGAGGTGTCGGAGGTGGTGACGCGGGCATCGGGTGCGGAGGTGATGCGGGTGCGGTATGCTCGGGATGCCGTGGGACGTGTGCAGACCCGCACGGAGTTTCGGACC
>JALSIN010000413.1 GCA_026989935.1 Polyangiaceae bacterium
CGGTGCCGGCGACGGCGGTGATCCCTACGACCCACCGAGCGGCGCGCTGCCCCCGGGGTTCGGGATCGACGACACGAGCGACGGTTGCGGCTGCGCGCTCCCGGCGGGCCCGTCCGGCGCCCCGGCAGGGCTGGCGATCGCCCTGCTCGCGCTCGTCACGCGCAAGCGACGGGTTTCCTGACCCGATCCTTCCCTCGCCCCCCACGAGGGAACATCGAGAGGCTCGCGGGTCGCGCCGTTCGTCCCCCCGTTGGGCGACCCACGAGCCTCTCTCCTTGCTACTTGTCCCGCCGGGCGCAGATCCGTGACCGAGGCCGCCCGCGCCGGCGCAACGCGCGCAAAGTCCGCACAAACCGATCCGGGGCCCGCGCGTTGGCGGCGGTTGACAGGGACCCGGCCAACCTCCATAGTGCTGGTGCGAGCCAAACCCTTACGTAAGGGTTAGAGTTGATGACGGAACGCACTGAACAGAACGCGCGCAAGGCGCGCCTGCTGAAGGTCGGCGAGGTCGCCCGCCGGACCGGCAAGTCCGTGCGTGCGCTTCGGCTGTACGAAAGCGAGGGGTTGCTCGCCCCGTCGGCCCGCTCCCGCGGGGGCTTTCGCCTGTACGGGCCGGATGCCCTGGTGCGCGTGTACTGGATCGCGAAGCTGCAGGACCTCGGCTTTTCGCTCGCCCAGATCCGCAGCCTCCTGCGCACCGTCGAGGCCTCGCGTCGCGCCCCCGAGGCGATGGAGTCCGTACGCGAGCTGTTCAAGGGCAAGCTCGAGGCCACGCGCAGTCAGATCGCGCGTCTTCGCGAGCTCGAGCGCGACCTCGAGGAGAGCCTGGCCTACCTGGAAGGTTGCCGCACCTGCGAGGAGGAGGCCGCCGCGGACGTGTGCGCCTCGTGCAGCACCGTGCACGCGGGCGTGGCGGCCGCGCCTTCGCTGGTCGCCGGCCTGGTGCGCCGCCGTCCGTCCCCCACCGAGGAGTTCCCGAAGCCATGACCACCGCGCAACCGCAGACTTCCGATCGGTCCGTCGGGCCCGTCTCGAAGCCGGCCGCCGAGCCGCCCATCTACATGGACTACGCGGCCACCTGCCCGGTGGATCCCCGCGTGCTCGACGCCATGCTGCCGTACTTTACGGAGAAGTTCGGCAACGCGGCCTCGCGCACCCACAGCTACGGCTGGGTGGCCGAGGAGGCCGTCGAGATCGCGCGCGAGCGCATCGCCGGCGTCCTGGGGGCGAGCGCGAAGGAGATCACCTTCACGAGCGGGGCCACCGAGTCGAACAACCTGGCGATCAAGGGGGTGGCCGAGTACCTGGCCGACAAGGGCCGGCACATCGTCACCTGCGTGACCGAGCACAAGGCCGTCCTCGACCCGTGCAAGTACCTCGAACGCAAGGGATACGACGTGACGATCCTCGGTGTGGGGGCCGACGGTCGCGTCGATCCGCAGGCGGTGGCGGACGCCATCCGCGACGACACGATCCTCGTGTCGATCATGTTCGCCAACAACGAGACGGGGGTCGTGCACCCGGTGGCGGACATCGGCCGCATCTGCCGCGAGCGCGGCGTGCTGTTCCACACGGACGCCACGCAGGCCTTCGGCAAGATCCCCATCGACGTGGACGCCATGCGGATCGACCTGCTGAGCATGAGCGCCCACAAGATCTACGGCCCCAAGGGCGTGGGCGCCCTCTACCTGCGCCGCCGCCGGCCGCGGGTGCGCGTGGTGCCCTTGCTGCACGGCGGCGGTCACGAGCGGGGCAACCGCTCCGGCACGCTCGCCGTGCCGCTCATCGTGGGCTTCGGCGAGGCCGCCCGCATCGCCGCCGAGACCATGGAGGAGGAGTCGGCCCGGATCCTGGCGCTGCGCGAGCACATGCGGCGGCGGATCGAGGACGAGATCCCGGAGGTGGTGATCAACGGCTCGGTCGAGCACCGGCTGCCCGGCACGCTCAACGTCTCGTTCAAGTACATCGAGGGCGAGTCGCTCATCATGGGCCTACGCGGCGTGGCCGTCTCCTCGGGCTCGGCCTGCACCTCCGCGAGCCTCGAACCCAGCTACGTGCTGCGGGCCATGGGGCTCGACGACGAACTGGCCCACTCGAGCCTGCGCATGTGCATCGGCCGGCCCACCACGCGCGAGGAGGTGGACCGCGTGGTGGACATGCTCAAGGCGCGGGTCGAGCGGCTGCGGGAGATGTCCCCCCTGTGGGAGATGGTGCAAGAGGGCATCGATCTTTCGTCCATCGAGTGGACGGCGCACTGAGGATTTCCGAGAACCCCCCTGCAAAGGACGCGAGCCATGGCGTACAGCGAAAAGGTCATCGATCACTACGAAAACCCGCGCAACGTGGGATCTCTCGACAAGAAGGACCCCAAGGTGGGCACCGGCATCGTGGGCGCGCCCGCCTGCGGGGACGTGATGAAGCTCCAGATCAAGGTCGAAGACGGCGTCATCGTGGACGCCAAGTTCAAGACCTACGGCTGCGGCTCGGCCATCGCCAGTTCGAGCCTGGTGACCGAGTGGGTCAAGGGTATGGCCGTGGACGAGGCGACGAAGATCCAGAACAAGCAGATCGCCGAGGAGCTGTCCCTGCCGCCCGTGAAGATCCACTGCTCGGTGCTCGCCGAGGACGCGATCAAGGCGGCCATCGAGGACTACCAGCGCAAGCAGCAGGCCGAGGCGAGCGCCGCCGAGGAGGCGACCGGGTCGTGACCCCCACCCCGCAATCGGTGCAGCCGGTGCCCGAGCCGGGGCCGGGCCCGTCCGCGCCGGAGGACGCGCGCAGGGGCGTTGTGATCACCGCCCGCGCCGCGAAGGTGATGCGGGACCAGCTCGTCAAGCGGGGCACGCCCGACGCGGCGATCCGCTTCGGGATCCGCGGGGGCGGCTGCACCGGGTACAGCTACGTGTTCCAGTTCGAGGACCGACCGCCGCGTGCGCACGACCGCGTGTTCGAGAAGAACGGGGTGCGCGTATGCGTCGATCCCAAGAGCATGCGCCTGCTCGAAGGCACCGTCATCGACTTCGAGACGGGGATCCGCGGGCACGGGTTCCGGTTCGAGAACCCGAACGTGCGCGAGCACTGCGGGTGCGGGGAGTCGGTCTCGTTTTGAACCCCCGCGCCGCCGCGCCCCGCGTGGGGCCGCGCCCGCGGGACGAGGGCCCCATGGACGACCCCTTCGCCATTCTCGGGCTGCCGCGGTCGGCGGACCTCGGCCGCGCCGACGTGGACCGGGCCTACTTCGCCGCCCTCGAGGCCGCGCATCCGGACAAGGTCGCCGGCGGGGACGAGGCCGCGCGCCGGCGGGCCGAGCTGGCCGCCGCACGGATCAACGAGGCCTACCGGGCGTTGCGTACGCCCGTGGGGCGTCTCGAGACGCTGTGCCGTCTGGGTGGGATCGATCTCGACTCGTCCGACCCGAAGCGGGGCGCGCCCATGCCGGACACGGCGTTCCTGACGGAGATGATCGAGCGCCGCGAGGCGATCGAGGCGGCGCGCCGGGCGGGGGCCGGCGCCCTGGAGGATCTTCGGGACGCCGTGGAGGACGAGGCGGACGAGGCGGTGGCGCAGGCCCGCCGCGCCCTCGCCGGCGGGGACGTGGCCGCGGCCGCCCGGGCCCTGGTGCGGCGACGGTACCTTGCGCGGCTGCTCGACGAGATCGAGGAGGCGATGTCATGAGCACGGAACACGACCCGGGCGCGGCCCCGGGGTTGTTTCAGATCGAGGAGCCCGATGCCGGGGCGCCGAAGCGACGCGCGGCGGGCCTCGGGATCGGCATCGATCTGGGCACGACCCACAGCCTGGTGGCGATCGCTCCGCACGGGGCCCCGCCGCGGGTGCTCGAAGACGAGGCCGGCCGGGCGCTGCTGCCGTCGGTCGTGGCATACGTGACCGACCCGCCGCGCGTGGGCGCCGAGGCGCTCGCCCTGCAGGTGGAGCACCCCGACCGCGTGCTGTCGAGCGTCAAGCGCTTCATGGGGCGTGCGCCTTCGGACATCGACGAGCCGATCCCCTACGCCCTCGGGGAGCGTCCGGGGGATGACGGTCGCGTGGTGCGGTTCGACGTGGGGGGCCGGCTGGTCACGCCGGCGGAGGTGTCGGCGCGGATCCTGGAGGTGCTCGTGGCGCGGGCCGAAACGGCGCTCGGGGCGAAGCCCGACGGCGCGGTGATCACGGTGCCGGCCTACTTCGACGAGGCGCAACGCAAGGCCACGAAGGACGCCGCCCGCATCGCGGGGATCGAGGTGTACCGGCTGCTGGCCGAGCCCACCGCGGCCGCGCTGGCCTACGGGCTCGACCGCTCCGAGCAGGGGGTGTTCGTGGTGTTCGACCTGGGCGGCGGCACGTTCGACGTGTCGGTGCTGCGGCTCGACAAGGGCGTGTTCCAGGTGCTCGCCACGGCCGGGGACACGCACCTGGGCGGCGACGACTTCGATCGCGTGCTGGCCGAGCACCTGCTGCGGGCGGCGAAGGTCGAAACGCCCTCGAAGCACGTCCGGGCCGAGGCCCTGGCGGCCGCGCGGGCGGTCAAGCACGCGCTTACGACCCAGCCGGTGGCGGCGGCGACGCTGCCGCGGGCGGGGCTCGAAGGCTTCGAGGTCACGCGGGAGGCGTTCGAGGCGATGATCCGCCCGGTGCTCGGCCGGCTGCGGGCGCCGGCCCGGCGGGCGCTGGCCGACGCGGGGGTCGAAAAGGACGAGATCGACGGCGTGGTGCTGGTGGGCGGGGCGACGCGCGTCCCGGCGGTCAAGCGGCTGGCCGAGCGGTTGTTCGGCCGTCCCCCCCTCGATGACATCGACCCGGATCAGGTGGTGGCGCAGGGGGCGGCGATCCAGGCGGACATCCTGTCCGGCAACCCGCGCGAAGGGGTCACGCTGCTCGACGTGGTGCCGCTGAGCCTCGGCGTCGAGACCATGGGCGGCCTCGTGGAGACGATCGTCCCGCGCAACGCCCCGATCCCGATCCGCGCGCGCCAGGTCTTTACGAACTACAGCGAGGAGCAGACCGGCATGACGATCCACGTGGTGCAGGGCGAGCGGGAGATGGCCGCGGACTGCCGCAGCCTCGCGCGCTTCGAGCTTTCGGGGATCCCGCGGCTGCCGCCGTCCATGGCGCGCGTCGAGGTCTCGTTCCAGGTGGACGCGGACGGGCTGCTGACCGTGACGGCCCGCGAGCTGATGACCGGGGTGTCGCAGACGGTCGAGGTCAAGCCCACCTACGGGCTGTCCGACGACGAGGTGGAGCGGCTCGTGCTCGACAGCCTCGACCACGCCGACGAGGATTTCGAGGCCCGCGACCGGGCCGAGGCGCGGGTGGAGCTCGACCGGGTGTGCACGGCCGTGCGGCGGGCCCTGGCCGCGGACGGGGACGACGCCGCCCTGTTGCCGCCGGACGAGCGCCGTGCCGTTGCGGCGGCGCTGGAGGAGGCGGCCGCGGCGCTGGGCGATCCGGCCCGGCCCGCGGGCGAGCTTCGCCGGCTGCGCGAGCGCCTGGAGGCGGAAAGCGAGCCCTTCGCCCGCCGGCGGATGGAGCGGGCCCTGGCCGAGCGCATGGCCGGCCGCCGCGTCGCGGAGGTCGAGCGCGCCGTCGGTGACGCGAAGGCCCTCGACGAACGCCGCGGGGGGCACCACCCCACGATGACCCCGCCCGCGCCCGCGACCGAATGACCCGGAGGACCGAGCCCACGCCCATGCCCACCGTACGCTTCATCGACCCCGAGGGCACCGTCACCGAGGTGACGGGCGAGCCGGGGCAATCGTTGCTGGAGATCGCCGAGGCGCACGACGTCAAGCTCGGCTCGGCGTGCGGGGGCGTGTGCGCCTGCTCGTCCTGTCACGTGTGGATCCGCGAGGGCGAGGACAGCCTGTCCGAGATGAGCGAGGCCGAGGAGGATCGCCTCGACATGGCCTTCGACGTGCGGCCCAACTCCCGCCTCGGGTGCCAGGCCCTCCTCGACGAGCGGGACGTGGTCGTGGAGATCACCGAGGAGTCGCTCGAGGCCTGGTACAACGAACACCCGGACCGCCGCCACGAGCGCCGCCCGAAGGCCGGTTCGCCGGGGTAGACCGCATCGCGGGGCGCCATCGCGGGCCCGCGGCGACGGAGCGGGGGCGGCCTGGGCGAGCCTCGATGCCGGCCCGGCGGCGGCTCACCCGCGCTCGGTCTGGCCCGGTGCCGACGCACCCGCACCCGGTCCGGCGCGGCGCCCGTGCGCCCGGCGGTCGGGGGGCGGGCGCCGGCGGCCACGGCGTCCGGCCCTTCGCCGTCGCGCGGGCAGGAGCGCGGCCAGGCCGAGCGCGCCGACGATCGCGCCGGGGCGTCCGGGGCCGCGCGGCGCTCGGCATCCGCAGCCTTCGCTCGCCGCCGCCGCGCCCGCGCTGTCGGTGCCGGTCCCGGCCGGATCCGCACCCGTGCTGGTGCCGGTGTCGGTGCCGGTGTCGGTCGGGTCGCCGGTGGCCGCACCCGTGGTGTCCCCGCCCGGTGCCGGTGCGGGGCGCGCCTCGAAGGCGATCGGCTCCGGCGACAGGGCGACGGTGTCGTCGAGCGGGGGCAGGGGCACGGGGACCTCGATCCCGGCGATGTCGAAGGCCTGGCCGAGGACCGTCAGCACCAGGTGCGGGTAGACGACCACGGTGGGGGCGTGCCGGACGCGGCACAGGGTGCGGCCCTCGGCCTCGACCGGGCCGGGGCCGGGGCCCGCGGGGAGGTCGGCGAACGCGCCCGTCTCGGTCACGAAGGTGGACGGGCCCGGCGCGGTCTGGGGGACCACCTCGACGTGGATCCCTTCGAGCCGGCCTTCGACCTGGGCGCGCAGGGCGATGTCGAGGGTGCCCGAGGCGATGAGCAGGTTCGGCGCCACGGGGATCGAGGCGACGTCCACGTCGTCCGTGTCGTCTTCGATCTGGACCGGCCGCTCGGGGTGGCCGGGCAGCAGGTACGGCGTGAAGACGGCCGCGTCCTGGATCGCCCAGTCGTAGGGGCCGAGCAAGTCGGACTCCCACACCTGCCCCTGCACGTCGAAACGAACCTTGGCCTCGATCCGCACCCCGACGTCGTAGGCGAAGCGCCCGGCGCCCGCGGTGCCCGCAAAGCGCACGGCCTCGGCGTCCCAGTCGTACAGCGCCCGGCCGGGCATGTCGATGGCCACCGAGTTGCCCGCCGACACGAACAGCCGCATCTGCACGGGCGAGCCCTGGGGGATCCAGCCCGTGTCCACCGCCTGGTCCTCGAACCCCGCAAGCTCCAGCACGATGGAGGGCTCGAACGGCGCCGGCTCGGGCTCGGCGGCGCGGGCCTGCCCGGGCACGGCGAGAAGGACCGACAGCAGCAGCGACGGTACGAGGAAGGTCCGCATCGCCCCGGATCCTAGCGAACGCCCCCGCGGCCCGCGAGTCTCGGGGGCGCCCGTCGTTCGAGCGCGTCCGGGACCGGGGGATCGGTGCGCGGGGGGCCGGGCGCCGGCGGGGGACACGCGACGCGCGGTGTCGCCCGACCCCGGCCGACGCGCACCCCGGACCTCCGCCGCTTCCGGCGCGCCGGAAGCCGTCCCCGGGTGGTGACGCGGGCGGTCGTGGCGCGGGCGAGCGGGGGCCGGGCCGTGGGGCCGGGAGCCGGCCGTCGGGCCGCGTGTCGGTGACGGAGGATCGTCCCCGGTCGATGGCGCCAATCCGGGACGAAGGGGGCGTGCGCAGGGGCCGGTCGGGACCGTGGTGCCGCCTGGGGCGGGCTTCGAGGGGCCAAGGGCCTGGCACGTGCGGGGCCAGGACGGCGCCGGGCGTCCGGAGCGTTCGGCCGCGGGGACGCTCGGTGGAGACCGGACCGAGCCGGCTGGTAGACTGCGTGTGGTGCTCGCGTCCCTCGTCCTCGCGCTGGTGGTCGGGCCGTCGAAGCCGGGGCTGGAGCAGTTGGACTTTCGCTGGCAAGCACCCGAGGGCTGCCCCGGTTCGGCCGACGTGCGCGGGCACCTTCGGCGGTACCTGGGGCACGCGGTCTACAGCGAGGCGATCGCCGCCGTGCGTGTGCGGGCGAAGGTCGAGGCGCCCGCGCGGCGGGGCGCGCCCTACCGGTTGCGGGTGCGGGTCGTGTTGCCGGTGGGGGAGGTGCAGCGGGAGGTGGCGGCCGCCGCGTGCGACCGGCTCGCCGCCGCCGCCGCGCTCATCGTCGCGGTGGCCCTCGATCCGCTCCGCGCCGAGGCGCGCTTGAAGGTCGAGGCGCGCCGGCCCGAGCCCTCCGAGCCGCCGCCCCCCCGGCGGGTCCGACGTACCTGGGCGGAGCTTCGGTTCGGCGGCGGGTTGCTGGCGGCGGTCCTGCCCGGGGTCTCGGGGGTCGCCGCGGTGGAGGTCGCGCTCGTCCGGCGCATGCTGCGGGTGGCCGTCGCCGGCCGCTACCTGGCACCGCGGACCTCGCACCCCTACCCGAGCGACCCCGCGGTGGGGGTCTCGGTCATGGGCGGCAGCGTCGCCGCCCGCGCCTGCGTGGTGCCGGCGGTGTTCCGCGTGGAGTTTCCCCTGTGCGCGGAGGTCGAGGCCGGGGCCCTGCGGGCCCGGGGCGTGGGGTTGCCCCAGGTGCGCACGTCCCACCGGCCGCTCGTCGCGGTGGGCGTGGGGCCGGAGATCGCCTGGCGCAGCCGGCGCGGCTGGGGCCTCTACTTGGCCGTGGACGGCTCGGTGTGGCTGCTGCGGCCCCAGTTCGAGGCGGAGGGGCTCGGGCGCGCGCTGCTTGCGGGCCCGGGGGCGTTTCGGGCCGTCGGGGGCGTGCTCGCGCGGTTTTGAACGCAGGGGCGAAAATGAAGTTCCGAGGGGGCGCGGCGGCGGACAGGGAAGGGGGCGTGGAGGCCGTGGACCTCTCGCCTGGCCGCCAGGACGCCTGCCCGGAGATGGCATGGAACCCCCAGCTCGAGACCTACTACCGGGAGAACTTCGGTCGCGTGGTGCGCTGGGTGCGCGCCCACGGCGTCGAGGCGGGCGAGGCGGAGGACGTGGCGCAGCAGGTCTTCCTGACCGTGGCGAAGAAGCTGGAGGGGGGCGCGGTGCCGTCTGCCAGCGGGTTGTTCCAGACGGTGCGCCGGGTGTGTGCGAACCACCGGCGGGGACGGCGGCGCAGCCGCACCCGGGAGGCCCGTGCGCCCGCCCCGGCCGCCTTTCCGGCACCGGACGAGGCGGCGGCACGGGCGGACGCGGCGGCCCTGTTCGAGCGCTTTCTTCGCGCGTTGCCCGACGACCAGCGGGCGTGTTTCCTCCTCTACGAGGTGGACGGCATGTCGGCGCCGGAGATCGCCCGGGCGCTCGGGATCCCCCCCGACCGCGTCTACGGCCGGGTTCGGCTTGCGCGGGCCAAGCTCGCCCGGTTCGTCGAGCGGCAGCGCGCGGCGCTTCGGGCCGGTCCCGGCGGCGGCGGCGCGGGACGAAGGAGTAAGCGAGAGGAATGACCGAGACGCAACACCACGACGAGACGATGCGCGCGCTCATCGAGGCGTGGGTGGCGGCGACGGAGCCGACGCCGTCGCGCCTGGACGCGGGACTTTCCGACCTGCGCCGCCGGATCGAGGGGGGCGAGCCCCCGCCGGACGGCCCGGGCGGGGGCTCCGGTGGGACGGCGGGGGGCGGCGCGTGGCTGCGATGGGGTGGGGCCGTCGTGCTCGCGGGGGCGGTCGCGGTGGGGGTGCCGCTGGTGCGGGGCGACGGGGCGCCGGCCGCCCCACACCCTGCGCCATCGGCCCCTGCGGCGCAGGCCCCACCCGCAGCGCCCTCGGTCGGCCGCGGCCCCCAGGCGAGCGACCGGGTCGCGGCGGCGGTGCCCGAGGCGTCCGAGGCGAGGCCGGCCGCACCCGAGGCGAGTCCTTCGGCACCCGAGCCGCCCGCCCGCAAGCGGACGCGCGGGAAGAAGCGCCGGGCCGGGAAGAAGCGAGCGGAGGCCCGGTCCGCCGCCTACGAGGACTCGCTGGCGG
>JALSIN010000414.1 GCA_026989935.1 Polyangiaceae bacterium
AGCTTGCCGAAGTTGAACGCTGGCTCGTCGCCGCGCCAGACGAAGCGCCGGCCCGAGTCCACGTAGCCGCGCTCGTTGGACATGGAGAGTTCATAGACGGCGTCCGGATCGGGTTCGAGATCGTCGTATCGCGCAAGCTCGCCGGCGAGCACCTCGAGCGACGCGAGGGTGTCCGCCTCGGCGCCGTGCGCGCCTTCGAGTTCCTTGCCGCGGTAGAAGCGAACCGCTGCCGACAGCGTGCGGGGCTCCTTCTTGTGGAAGATCACCTGCGCGTCGTAGACGCGCCCGGACCGCAGATCGATGGGAACGTTCGCGCGGGCGAACTCCGCTTCCAGCAGGCGAAGATCGAACCGAAGCACGTTGAAGCCGGCCAGATCACAGCCCTCCAGGAGGGCGCGGATCTTCGGCGCGGCCGCCTCGAACGTGGGGCAGCCGGCCACGTCCTCGTTCGAGATCCCGTGCACGGCGGTCGCCTCCGGCGGGATGGGCACCGTCGGATCGATCCGGAAGGTCCACGGGCCATCGATCCGCCGGGCGCCCGGCGCCACGCGCACGATGGCGATCTCGACGATCCGATCCTTTTGCGGGTCCGTGCCGGTGGTCTCCGTGTCGAAGAACGCCACCGGTCGGTCCAGCCGATCGACGAACGTGCGAAACCGCGGGCCGAGTGACTCGAAAAACGGGTCGGGCGGTGGCGTGTCGTCGTCGCCAAGACCCGGCAACACGGGTTGGCCGCCCCCCTCGTGTTCGCCGGGCGCACCGGGCTGCCCGCCTCGGCTCGAAAAAGGCCCGTGCCCGCTGGCGCCGCTCATGCCCGCATGTGTAGCAAACCCGGGCCCCGACCGGGCCTCGTGCACCGATCTGCGCCAGATGCGCAAAAACGCTGACTCCACGGCCTCCACGGTGCATCCGAATTCACGCAAAACCACCCTTCCAAACGCCAAGGCTCCCGGTCTATGCTCTCATGCGATGCTTGCCTACTTGCATTCTCAGCGTCCTTGGCCTCTCGTCTGTTTCGGCCTCGTGCTCGCGGCCTGCGAAGGCCGACCGCCGTCCCAGGAGACCGCGGCCTCGGGCGTGACCGCGGGGGGGATCACCACGATCGGGACGGGGGCCGACACCGGCGGGGCATCCTCGGGGGGCGGGGGATCGGGGGAGATCAAGTTCGACGTGGGCATGGGCACGGGCGGATCGGACTGCTCGGAGGGCGGCAACTGCCCAGAGTGCACGGTCCCAGAGCACGCCCCCTGCGACGGGAACAACGATCCGATCGCGGCCATCGGCCTCAATTGCCCGGGGGAACCCACGGTGGAGATCCAGAACACGGTGCCCCAGCACCCCGGCGCCATCGGCGTGCGTTCGAACTTCGGCACGGCGGGGGTCTTCGTCCCGCGGGAAGGCGAGAAGTTCGCCGTCCTCGGCAGCGGCTTCATCGCCGACCTGGACAACGTCACCCCTGAGGCGGATGCGGCGACAGGCCACGCAGGCCCGACCCACTGCAACGACGATCTCGGCCCCGAGTACGACCCGGGCACCATGCTTCCGCCGCCGTTGATGACGAACGACGTGGGCGCCGTGGACTGCACGGAGGATCCCTCGCTCATCGGCACCGGCGACTGCTCGAACACGATCCAGGGACAATTCTCGCAGGGCAACTCGGCGAACGACTACACGGAGATCCGCTTTTCGGCCACGGTGCCCGACACCGTCACGAGCTTCAGCTACGACTTCGCCTTCTTCTCCACGGAGTACCCCTACTACTACGGCAGCGCCTTCAACGACATGTACGTGGGCTGGCTGCAGTCGGAGATCTGGACGGGGAACGTCTCGTTCGACGAGATGGGCAACCCGATCTCCCTCAACGCGGGCTTTTTGGACTACCGCGACGACGCGGGGACGCTCCCGGCCCTGGCGGGCACGTGCATGCGCTACCACGCGGGCACGAAGTGGCTGTCCACCACCGCCGGCGTGGTTCCCGGCGAGCAGATCACGGTGGTGTTCGCGATCTTCGACCTGTCCGACTCCATCCTCGACAGCTACGTCTTCCTCGACAACTTCCAGTGGGGTTGCGACGGCGACTCGAAGCCGACCACGAAGCCGGTCGGGTGACGGTTCGGGTCACGCACCCGCACCCGACCGGCCGCCCGACGCCCCCTATGGGAACAGGCTCTCGTCGAGGGCGCTGGCGTCGGCCGACTGGACCGTCTTGGCGAAGGCGACGGCCTTGGGCAGCACGTGCGCGGTATAGAATTCGAGGTTGCGCAGCTTGCCCCGCAACAGCGGGCGCTCGTCCCCCGCGTCGATCTTCGCCTTGGCGATCCGGGCCTGGTCGAGCGCTTCCAGGGCGCACACCACGATCCCGAAGGCCGACTGGAACGGCACGGCCATGTAGAACGCCTCGGCGATCTTGCCGCCGGCGGCCAGCTTCGACAGGTGCATGGCGGCCGCCCCGAGCTGGCCGATGGCCTTGCCCACCGCGTCGGCCGCCGCCAGCCCCGCGGCCTTCGCCTCGGCCACGAGCTTTTGCCCCTCCTGCATCCACCCCATGAACAGGGCGCCGCCCTCCATGCGCATCTTGCGTCCGAGCAGGTCCATGGCCTGGATCCCGTTCGTCCCCTCGTAGATGGACTGGATCTTGGCGTCGCGCACGAGTTGCTCGACGGGAAACTCCGCGATGTAGCCGTACCCACCGTAGACCTGCACCGCCGTGACGGCCATCTCGAACCCGGTGTCCGTGCAATGCGACTTGAGCACCGGCGTCAGGAGCTCCACGCGGCCGAACAGGCGCTTGCGGTCGGCCTCGTCGTCGAGCTGCTCCGACATGTCGAAGTTCATCGCCAGGCGCAGCATCGCCGCGCGCATGGTCTCGGCGTGCACCTTGAGGGTCATGAGCATCCGCCGCACGTCCGGGTGCCGGTCGATCGTCACCCGTGGCGCCTCGGGGTTCTTGTACTCGCGGATGTCCGTGCCCTGCACCCGCTCGGCCGCGTACTGCACGGCGTAGCCGTAGGCGGCGGCGGCCATCGACTCCCCCTGCGCCGCCACGCCGATCCGCGCCTCGTTCATCATCTGGAACATCAGGCGGATCCCCTCACACTCCTCGCCCACGATCCAGCCCTTGCACGGCCGGTCGGAGCCGAGGGCGAGCACGCACGTGGACGAGCCGTGGATCCCCATCTTGTGCTCGATGCCCACCACCTTGGCGCCGTTGCGTTCCCCCAAAGCGCCGGTCTTTTCGTCGAACATGAACTTGGGCACCAGGAACAGGCTCAGCCCCTTCGTCCCCGCCGGCGCGCCCGGCGTGCGCGCGAGCACGAAGTGGATGATGTTCTCGGCGAGATCGTGGTCCCCGCCGCTGATGAAGATCTTCTCGCCTTCGAGCTCGTAGACGCCAGGCTCGTCCGTCGGGGTGGCCTTGGCGCGGTTGTCCCCCACCGAACTGCCCGCGCCGGCCTCCGTCAGGCACATGGTGCCGGCCCACTGCCCGGCGAACAGCTTGCCGGCCACGAGGGCGCGCAGCGCTTCCGGGGCGTGGGCCTGCGCCATCCGACCCGCGGCGGCCGTAAGGCCCGGATACATCATGAACGCCGTGGCCGCTCCGATGAACATGTCGTTGAGGGCCATGGCCATCACCGCGGGCAGGCCGCCGCCGCCGAGCTCCGGCGGGGCCGTGGGCGCGATCCAGCCGCCCTCGGCCATGCGCCGCCACGCATCCTTGTAGCCCTTCGGCGTCGTGACGTTGCCGTCGCCGTCGAGCGTGCACCCTTCCAGGTCCCCGGGCCGGTTGACGGGGTGCAGGACCTCCTTCGCGATCTTCGCCCCCTCCTCCAAGGTGGCGTCGTAGAGGTCGCGGTCGAGCTCCTTGTAGCGATCGACCCGCTGGAGGGTCTCGTCGATGCGAAGCTGCTCGAAGAGGACGAAGCGGAGGTCGTCGAGATCGACGCGAAACGGCGTGCTCATGGCGCCGGATAGTAGGCCCATGGACGTTGCGCGCAAGGGGGCGGAGGGAGGTTCCGTAGCATGCGCAGTATTTGCCCGGCTGGGATGCCGGTGCCGCCTGATTGCGCCCTTTGCGCCCATGGCCGCCGGGACCGCGACCGGCCTTGACCGGCGCGCCAGCGCCCATGCCCGCGCGTGCGTTGCAGCCCCGCACCGTCTCGCCCATGCTCCACGCGATGTGGCCCTTCCTCCACCCTGCGCTCCTGGCGGCCGCGGGGCTCGCCGGCGCCCCGCGCCACGAGACGCGGGCCGAGTACCTGCACCGGCGCGGGGTGTTCTGCATGGAGCAGATCGAACGGCCCGCCTGCGCCATCGACCGGTTCGAAGAACTCCTCGTGACACGGACCGACCGCCGCGAGCTGGTCACCGACGCCATGGTCCGCCTGGTCCGTCTCTACCGCGACCAGGACCGGGACGAAGACGTCCGCCACCTGCTGCGCAGGTTCTGGACGGCCGGTCTTTCCCAGCGACAGACCGGGCACGTACCGTACCTGCTGCAGGTCCTGCCGGGCGACGTGGACATCGTGTTCTTCGTCCACGGTGCGGCGATCCTGCGCGCCCCGATCACCCGCGCCCTCGGCCCGGACGCCGCGGCGTGGGTCACCACCTGCGACTCGGGCAAGCGCGCCTGGCTGTCCGAACGCCGCCGCTGGAAGCGCGCCGAGCGGGAGGCCGCCCGTCGCGGCACCACCCCGGTGGAGGTGATCTACGAGCAGCAGGACGCGGCCCGCGCCCGGGCCCGAAGCGGCCCGCCGGCCCCGCCCGCCCAGGGCACCCCGATCACGACCCAGGTCCTGTGCCCGTTCGCCCGTGCCCTCGGCCAGGAGGACATGGCCTCGTGGCGCAAGGTGGCCAGCGCGATCAGCCACGAAGACTTCGATCGCTCCTACCTCGTGATCGAGATCCCCGGCCTCGAGGCCCTGCTCGAACGCGGGGTACGAAACGGCACGCTGCGACGCCTGCGCCCGGCGGTCTACGAGGTTCCGGGCATGGTCGTGGACGGCGAACCCCTCGTGGCCGCGAACCTGGATCTCGAGCAGGTGGTGATCACCCGCAAGCGCCTCGTCGCCGAGGTGGAAGCCGCCCGCCGTCACGGCCGCCGCACGATGAACCGCAAGCTGCGCAAGCTCCTCGACGGCGTCCCACGCGATGCGCCCTTTCTGTTCGTCATGACCGAAGACGCCATGATGGACCTGTGGAACGCCGCCACGCAGCGCGGAGCCGGCCGGATCCTCCGGGCGCTCCTGCCACGCCCGAAGGGGCTGCAGGTGGCGGCCGTGATCCAGGAGTACTTCGGCCTGTTCGTGCGCATGCCGTCGGACAACGCGGTCAAGTCCGCCTTGGTGGTCCAGTTGGCGAAGACCTTGCTGGATCCCGAAAACGAGACGGATCCGGACACCCGCGAGTTCTTCGAGCAGGTGGACGTGGCCCAGACCGAGGACAAGCGCGCGATCCTGTTCGCCTACGTCCTCGACCCGGGCCAGGTGCGCCGGATCTTCTTCTATTAGGGCTCGACGGCGCGGGGCCCCGGGCGACGCGGCCGGCTACCCGTGCGCGCGGGCGTTCGGGTTGATGTGGTACGTGCCGGTGATCCGGGCCTGCCCCAGGATGTGCCCGTCCATGGCGCGGCGCACCTCGTCGCCGCCGAAGGTCCCTTCCACGGGGAGCCTTTCGAGATCCAGCGCGTACACCGTAAAGTGATAGTGATGGACGATCTCGTCGTTCCACGGCGGACACGGGCCGTCGTACCCGTAGTACGTCCCCTCCATGTCCGGATCCCCCCGAAACCACCCCGTGTAGTCGTTGATCCCGTGCCGGGCGCCCCGCAGCGCCGCCGGGCCCGGCTTGCCGCGGGCGGTGACGCCATTGGAGACCTCGCCTTCGGCGATCTCCGCCGGTTCCGGCGGAAGATCCACGAGCACCCAGTGAAAGAAGTCCACGCGCGGAAGGTCCGCCGGCACCGTGCGCCCCTCCTGGTTGACGTCGTCCCCCCGCGAGGGGACGTCCGAGTCGTGGCACACGATCACCAGGGACCGCGTGCCCTCGGGCAGGTCGGACCAGGCAAGATGCGGGTTGCGGTTGTCGGACAGCCGCACGTGGGTCTTCGGGTCGTAGACCCCGAACGCACAACGCGGCGGGATCGGTCCTCCATCTTCGAACGTCTTGCTTGCGAGCTTCATGGCGGGTCCTTCCGGCCGCCATGGTTTCGCCTCCGCGCCGAAAGCGCAAGCCCCACGGGCCGGCCGCGTCACCTGCGCGCCCCACCGCGCCCACCGGTCCGCGCCAGCACGAACAGGCGGTGCGGCGGCGGTTTGCCCTTCTTGAGTGGAAAGTCCGGCTGCGCAAAGCGCCCCGTCCACTCCTCCACCGAAAGGCCCACCGCCTCGAGCCCCGCCCGGTCCAGGCGGAACCCGCGCTTGTGGGCCGCGAAGTAGATGCGCCCGCCAGGGGCGAGGGCGGGGACGAGGGCGCCGAGCAAGCGGACGTGGTCGCGCTCGACCTCGAAGGACGACGCCATCTTCTTCGAGGCCGAGAACGTGGGCGGATCCACGAAGACCAGGTCGAAGCGGTCGGGGCCGGCGGGAAGCGACGCCACGAAGTCCATCACGTCGGCGCGCACGAGCGCGTGCCGCGGCCCCGCCGCGCCGCAGCGCCGCAGGTTCTCCTCGAGCACGGCCAGGTACGTACGCGAAAGGTCCACCGAGACGGTCCGGGCGGCCCCGCCGCAGGCGGCCGCCACGGTGGCCGAGCCGGTATAGCAGAACAGGTTCAGGAACCGCTTGCCGCGGGCGACCTCGCAAAGGTGCGCTCGGGTGCCGCGGTGATCCAGGAACAGCCCGGTGTCGAGGTGCGCGTCGAGGTCCACCAGGAACCGAAACGGTCCCTCGCGCACGACGAAGGGCCTGGGCGCCCGCGCCGCCTGGGCGGCCAGGCGCCCGCCCGCCACCGGCCGGCGCGTCTTGAACACGACGTGCTCGCGGGGGACGGACAACAGCGACGGCAGCCGTTCGAGCGCCGCGCGGCGCCGCGCCGCCGCCTTCGCCTCGGGGATCGACGGCGGCGGCGCGTACTCCCACACGGCCACGTGGTCGCCGTAGCGTTCGATGCAGAAGGCGAAGGCCGGCACGTCGGCGTCGTAGACGCGATAGGCCTCGACCCCCCGCCTCCGCGCCCACTTGCGAAGGTGTGCGTCGCGCTTTTGCACCCGGCGGGCAAACGCCTCAAGGTCCGCGTCGCGGGCAGGGCGCCGTCCACCGGCGTCCTCCGGCGAAGACGGTGCCCCCGCTTCGGTCCGGCCCGGCGGCGTAAGTTCCACGAACCGGCACCGGATCGGTCCGTTGCGGACCTTGGCGCGCACCGCGGCGTCGCCCGCCACCGTGTCCACCGCGTCCTCGGGCAGCAGCAGAAACAGGCGTGCGGCCGGGCGGACCCGCCGCAGCCGCGCCACCAGGTGGGCGAGCTCGGCCGGGCCCCCGCCGGCGAGCCGCTTGCCGTAGGGCGGGTTCGTCACGACCCGCGCGACGCCGTCGTCGGCGGCCAGCTCGTCCACCCCGCGGCGCTCGAAGGTCAGGTGATCGGCGAGCCCCGCCCGCGCGGCCACGTCCCGCGCACGCGCCACCGCACCGGCCGACACGTCGAACCCCCGCAGCACGAACCGGCGCTCGGCCCGGGCGCGGTCGAACCGAGCCCGCGCGGCGGCGGCGATCCGTTCGAAGGTCGCCCGGTCCGCCGGCGGCCAGGCCAGCGCCGGTGCCTGCGCGCGAAACAGCCCCGGCGCTCCGTCCAGGGCCCAAAGACAGGCCTCGACGGCGATCGTCCCGCCGCCGCAGCACGGGTCTTCGAGATCCGGCCGCGCCGGGTCGAAGCCCGCGAGCGCCACGAGGCCGGCGGCCACGTGGGGGGCCAGGGGCGCCGGCCCGGGGTCGGCGCGGTAGCCCCGCCGGTGCAGGCTGCCGCGGGACAGGTCCACGTAGACGTGCGCGACCCGGCCCGCCAGGTGCACGGCGACGGGCACGTCCGGGTCGTCCCGATCGACGGACGGGCGCCGGCCACGGACCGCGCGCACGCGGTCCACGATGGCGTCCTTGATCCGCAAGGTCGCGTACCCGAGGTGATCCAAGGGGCTGCGGCGCGCCGTCGTGCGGACCGCGAACGTCGTGGCCGGATCGACGTGGCCTTCCCAGGGCAGGGCGCGCACCGCGGCGTACAGGCCGTCGGCGTCGGGCGCCTCCACGCGCGCAAGATGCACGAGCACGCGGCTGGCCGTCCGCAGCCACAGGCACGCCTCGAACCCCAGCGCGAGCGGCCCCTCGAAGCGCACGCCGCCGGCCACCTGCTCCACGCGGCGGGCCCCCAGGTCGGCGAGCTCGCGCCGCAGCACCCCTTCGAGACCGCGCGGGGTCGGGGCGAAGAAGCCATGGACCGTCACGGCAGGGGCGTCCCGTCGGGCTCGCCGCCCGCGCGCCGCGCCGCCCGCACGATGGGCAGCAGGCGCGCGAGCGTCTCCGGGTGGCCCGCCGCCACGCTCGGCGCGAACGGATCCCACGGGTCGTCCCCGTCCACCCGCACCACCACGCCGCCCGCCTCACGCACGAGCACGGCGCCGGCCGCCATGTCCCATGGCCCCAGACGATACTCCCAGAACCCGTCGAGCCGGCCGGCGGCCACGTAGGCCAGGTCGAGGGTGGCCGCGCCGGCGCGACGGATCCCCTGCACCCGCCCGAGCACCGCGGCGAACTCGCGCACGTTCACCGTCTCGCCGTGCTTGCGGTAGGCGAAGCCGGTGGCCACCAGCATCCGCTCGACGCGCTCGGGCCGGGCCACGTGCAGGCGGCGGCGGCGGCCCGCAACCACCGCGAACGCCCCCGCCCCGCGGGCTGCGGTGAACAGCTCGTCCCGCACCGGATCGTAGATCGCACCGGCCAGGCCGGTGCCCCCCTCGTAGGCCGCCACCGACACGGCGTAGTGCGGCAGGCGGTGGGTGAAGTTCGTCGTGCCGTCGAGCGGATCGACCAGCCACGTGATCCCCGTCCCCTCGGTCCGCCCGGACTCCTCGGCGAGGATCCCGTCGTCGGGCCGGCGGGTCCGAAGCACGTCGCACACGGCGCGCTCGGCCTCGCGATCCACCTGCGTGACGAGGTCGAGGGCCCCGCGTTTCGTCGCCACCTCGAGCGCGGCGTCGCGGCGGGCCGACAGCACGGCGCCGCCGGCGCGCGCCGCCTCGACGGCGATTTCGAGCAGGCGGCTGGGTTCGGGCACGGGCCGGAGCCTACGTCACCGGGCGCCGCCCGACGACCCTGCGACGCCCGCGGGCGGCGCATCGGCCGCCGGGGGGATCGGCAGCACCTCGGCCTCGAAGACCGATCCCCGCGCGGCCGCGGCCGCCCGTTCGGGATCCATGCCGCCCTTGCGCACGAGCGCCGCCAGGAACCGGGCCGGCTCCGGGAGTTGTTCCCACACCTGGGGCAGGAAGAACGCCCGGCGCCCGTCGCACTCGAGCAGCAGGCCGTCGTGCCCCGGCACGAGTCGCCGGGCGATGGCGGCAAGCCCCACCGCGTCGAGCGGGCGGGGCTCCGACAGCAGCGAGATCTCCCCATCGATGGACGGCAAGATCTCGGGCGTCGCGCCAGGGGTGCGCGGGTCGTGGATCGCCGCGTCCACCGCGAGGCGGGCGACGGCCCGTGCGAGGGGTTCGGCAGGCTCGAGCTGCCCCAGGCAGCCCACCAGCGTACCCCGGTGGTGCCACGTGACGAACAGGCGCCCC
>JALSIN010000415.1 GCA_026989935.1 Polyangiaceae bacterium
ATGCCCGCTACGTCTTCCTACTACTGTGGAATGATCGCGTCGCAGGTGCACACCACGTCGATCTCCACCGTGCCCTCCTGGATCGCGTCGCAGGCCTGGCCGACCAGCTCGATCTCGCTCGGCGAGTTCACCTTCCAGCCGTTCGGATCGTCGTACGGCACGTCCATGCCGTTGACCGTGACCGTGCAGCTTTCCTCCATGCCCTGCACAATCATCCCGTTCAAGGTGAGCACGCAGCTTCGCACGCCGTTGATGATGTCCTCGAATGCCTGCACGAGGGCGGCCTTGTCGGCGGGCTGGTAGTAGGGAGCGTCGGGATCGTTCGGCCCCACGCCCTGCCCGGCGTTCGCCATGTCCTGCAGGTGCTGCTGGCTGACCTGGTTGCCCACGCCGATGATGAACGTCTTGATCCCCTGGTTGAAGGCCGCCTGGGCGGCGGCGATGGACTCGGCCTGTCCGTTTTGCGGGTCCGGCACGGCGCAGGTGTCCGGCTCGCCGTCCGTGGCCAGGACGATGATCTTGTCGTCGGGCCACGGATCGGCGAGCAGGGTCTGTGTGACGGCCTCGATGCTCTCACCCGTGGGCGTGTCCTCCTCCGGCTGGTTCATCGCAAAGGTGTCCGCGATGGCCTGGTAGTTGTCGAGGGCGGGCGACACCTCCGTAAGGACCGGGCAGGTACCGCCGTCGAACCCGTCGAAGCTGGTGTAGAGCGTAAGGCCGAAGCGCACCTGGGACGCGAGTTGCGCGACGACGCCGTCCACGGGATCGGTCAGCGCGTCGCGCACGGCTTCCCATCGGCTCGTGTTGCCGAAGCTCGCCGTCATGCTGCCGGACTGGTCGATGAGCAGCACCACGGTGGGCGTCTGCACGTCGAAGGTCACGTCCTGGTCGGCGCAGATCGACCCGGTGCTGCCACCGGTGCCCGCCGTGGCCCCAGCGCTCCCACCGGAACCCGCCGTGGCAGAAGCCCCGCCCGTCGCACTCCCCCCACCCGCGGTCGCGCTGCCGGCCGTGGCCGTCGCCGTCGCCGTGCCGGTGCTGCCGGACCCGGCGGACGCCGAGCCCACGGACGTGACGCCGCCGGCCGTCACGGTGCTCGTGCCGGACCCGGTGCCCGTGCCCGCCGTTGCGGACGTCGCGCCCTCGGTGCCCCCCGCCGTCCCCGCCCCCTCCTGCGGCTCCCCACCGCAACCAACCACAAGGAGCGCCCCGAGCACCACGGAAGATCGTATGGAATTGCCTGGCCCCACCATGCCCTTTGGACCCCCGGTCCACGGTCGATTTCCAGCCGCGGCGAGATAGGACCCGCGCATTGCTCGCAATTCAGGCATAATGGCGCGGAACCGCCCCAGCCGCGCACTACTGCGGGATGCACGCCACCGGCCCGAACGGAGCCGCGAGGTTGTCGCAGTTCTCCAGGTTCAGGTCGGCCTCCACGGTGACCGTCCCCGTGGGGATGTCCACGGACCACAGGTCCCCGGGGTTCGAACAGGTGAACAAGGTGGCGAGATCCGGGTGGTACTCGATGCCCACGGACCCGAAGTTCATCGACAGGTCCACACTCGTCACGAGCGAGCCGTCCGTGCCGTCGAACGTGTAGAGCCGGTCGCTCGCGGCGTCGATCCCGTACAGGTAGTTCGTCATGGGATCCGACCAGGACAGGCCGTTCGATCCCCAGTCGCCGGGGAGGTTGTTGAGAACCGACGACATGGCGCTCATCGGGTCGATGTCGAGGATCACGTCCTGGTCGGCGGAGACGCCGCGCATGTCCTCGGCCACGTTCGAGGTGATCCCGTTGACCGCCGTGTAGCCGTACTCGCCCACCTCGGTCGTCGTGCAGGTGCACGGATCGACGATGACCAGCGTGTCCCCGTAGGTGTTCTTGCGCACCGAGGCGTAGAGCACGCTCTTGTTGAACGTAAGCGACGTGACGTTCGTCTGCTGGCCGATCGACGGCGGAAAGGTCAGGTCGGCGCAGATCTCCGTGATCGCCCCCAGGTCCATCGGGTCCACGCTGATCCGCAGGAGCCGGTGGGTGTCGTCGGCGCGGTCCTCCACCGCGAGGATCCACAGCGGCAGGCCGGGCATCCCCCCGGTCGTGCCGCCGGACCCGGCGGATCCGGCCCCCGTCGTGCCCGTGGTGCCACCACCGGCGGTGCCACCGGTGGCGGTCCCGGCCGTCGTACCCGCGGTTCCGCTTCCGGCCGTGCCCGTGTCGCTGCCGGCCGAGGCCGTGGCCGTGGCGACCGTCGTGCCGCCGGCCGTCCCCGTCGCCGACCCCTGCGAGGTGGACCCCGACGCGGTGCCCGCGGTCGCCGTCCCGTTGCCGGCCGTCGCCGTCGCCGTCTGCCCGCCCGATCGACTCGAATCGTCCCCCCCGCAGGCCGTGACGAGCGCCAGCGGGAGAAGCCAAGGGGCCGCGCCCCACAGGCCCCGGCTTCGTTCGGTTCCGTTCCGCATCATGCCCCCACCGTACCGCAAACGGCGCCGGCCGCCCATGCGGCGCCTCGCGCTCTGCGCGATTGCGCGCACTTTGCCCCAGCTCGCCCCCAGCCCCACAGCTCGGTGGAACCCATCCGGCCGCCGTCCCCGCGCTCCGGTCCCCGCTCTGCTACCATCGATGCATGGCCTACGTTGGACTCGAACCACGCGCCGCGCCAGCGTCGCCGGCCGGGTGGCTCCTTTCGCTGGTGCTTGCGGCCTGTGGGCCGCAGGTGGCCCTGAGCGGCGGCGCGCCCACGTCCGGCGACAACGGCACCACTGGACCCGCCACGAACACCTCCAGCCCCCAGACGACTGGCTCGACGACCACGGATCCGTGTCGAGGCGACCCATGCTGCGGAGATCCGGACCCGTGCTGCGCAGACCCGGACCCGTGCTGCGGAAACCAAGACCCGTGCTGCGGAGACCCGGACCCGTGCTGCGCAGACCCGGACCCGTGCTGCGGAGACCCAGACCCGTGCTGCTGGGACCCATGCTGCGGAGACCCGTGTTGCGGAGACCCATGCTGCGGCCCCATTCCGAAGTTGGGCGTGACCCACTGCGATCCATACCCCGAATGTACGGTCAACGCCGACTGTGCGCCCGGCGAGTACTGCAGGTACGAGTACCAATGCGAATCGCCCGACCCCTTGCCCATGTGTGCGCCGGACCCGGCCCCCGGCTACGCCACCTTTTTCGTGCTGTCCGGCGGCCTCGCCGCCCCCCCGGTGGTCACCGAGGCGGGCCCCGGCCGCATCGCCCTGCTCGACGCCGGCGCCAACGAAGTCCAGATATGGACTTTGGACGTGGGCTCCGAAACCGCTGCGCTCGACCAGACGATCGCCGTCCCACCTGAAACCTTCTGGATCCTCGGCGGAAAGCTCACCGGGGACGGAATCGTGGACCTCCTCCTGGCGCAAGGAGGCGCCAATCCCGGGGTACGACTCCTCCAGGGGGAGGTAGGCGGCGGATTCACGCCACTTCCCAGCACCTTGCCCATCGACGGGATCGACGGCGCGGGTGCCGACCTCGTGGGTGTCGCACTCGACGTTGCGCCGCAAACGGCCGGTGAGGAGGTCTTCCTCGGTGTTCCCGACAGCCTCTTGCGCACGGTCATCTCGGCCTCGAGTGGCACCTTCGCGAGCCTGTGGACATCCAGCGACCCCCAGCCCATGGGTGCATCGGCGACCCTTGGCCGACGGACCGAGAACGGCCCCATCGACCTTCTGTACGTCACCGCCGTCCCGGACGCATTGTGGCGCTACCACGGCTACGGCGACGGCACCTTCGGGGCCGTCGGCGTCGAAACCGACGACGGGCTCGACGGCGAGGGCAAGCGCGCCCTGACGGGGGTTCAGATCCCCTCGGACGGTCCTTGGATCGTCGAAGCCCTGACGATCCAGGGGACCCCGGCCGTTTCCATCGTGGGCGCGGGGGTGCTACCCCGCATCGTTCCCGGCCCCGACTCCGCCTCCGACCCGCGCGTGGTCGGGCTCGACGGGGACGACGCCGAGCCCGCCCGGGTGGCGGTCTTCGGCAGCGGCGGCCTGCCCTTGTCGGTCCTCCAGATCGATTTGAACGTCCCCCCCCGGTTCGACTGCCTCGAACGGACACTCGCCGACCTCGATACGGTCCACGGCGCCGTCGCCGTCGATGCGAACGGCGACGGCGACACACGCGACCTCGCCGTCGTCCGGACGGTCCCGGACGGCTACGAGGTCGTGGTCGTCCCCCGCTGAGCGGCGGCGCCTCCTACGGTGCGAACCGAAACACCCACCAGGTGTTCCCGTTCCCCATGTCGGCCGCGCCGATCCCGATCCGGGTGAGGACCGGCCCCGCACCGCCCGGGTCGTGGTAGAAGACCGCCATGCGCATGAACGGGTTCGAGTTGCACAGCGTGCAGGTTTCCGTCTCGAACAGGCCGGGCCGCTCGACCCCGCTGACCATGTACGTGTCGGTGTTGACGCCGCTGACGTAGATCGGCTCCACCCCCGGGTTCGCGAAGGTGGGCTGCCCGCTCGGCGCGGCGCCCCCGGCCACCGCGTCCGCCTCGGCCTGCGCCAGTTCCGCCGCCGCATCGTCCCACTCGAGCACGAGGGGCCACGTCGTCATCGGATGGTACTCGCCCTGAAACGGGAACCCCCGGTAGCGATCGTGCGGCGCATAACCCTGCCGCTCCATGTTCACGTAGTCGAACATCTCCGTCACGCTGCCGAAGTTCGACTGCCCGAAGCTCGGACCGCCACCGGCGCCAGTGGTTGCCCCGCTGCTCGACGAAGCTCCCGCACCAGTGCCAGTCCCGCTGCTGCCGGCCATGCCACCGGACGTCCCGGTCGTACCGTCGCTCGTGGCGGCGCCGGATGCCTCGCCGCTCTGTGCGCTCGTGCTCATCCCGGATCCGATCGAGGTACCGCTGCCATCGGTCTGCGTCGCGCCGTTTGCGGTCCCGAAGGATCCCGTCGCCGGATCGGTCCCGTCGCCGCACGCCCCCCCCAGGAGCGAAGACAGCACCAGTGCACACACGCCCCCCGTGTGCCACGTGGGCATGCGAGTCCTCCCCGACGGGGACCTCGGCCCCCTCATCCCTCGGGCTTGGGCTTGCACAGGCTGCCGTTCTCGATCTGCGCGTTCGTGCGGTAGGTGTTGAGGGTCTCCCAATTGTTCACGGGAAACTGCGGGATCGTGCCATCCTCCCGCACGTTCGTGACGTAGTAGGCGTGCTGGTTCCATATTCTCCTTGCCTGGATCCAACGGTCCTGAACATCCCGTACGGCTCGAATCCCATAGTCCTTCCAGAAAAGGGCATAGGGGTTTGAAACCACCAGGATCTCCGCGGATCCGTCGTTGTCGATGTCGGCCACGACTGGGTACTCTACCATCGTCACGCTCGATCGCGGAACCTCGAGCACGACCTCGCCCGTGGCGCCGTCGTAGACGTGGAGCATCTTCTCGTCGGCGTACATCGCCTCGGCCACACCGTCGCCGAGGAAGTCGAACGCGGTGCCACCCGCGATCCCCGTCGCGTCGTCCACCTCGGCCTTCCACAGGATGTCCGCCGAGGTCGGCCCCTCGTAGACGGCGTACCACTGCCGCGACGAACTGGCCCACTCGGCCTTTCCGTCGCCGTCGAAGTCGTGCACCGTCCCCGGCCGCGCCCATGCCTCGGTGTTGCCACCGGTCCCCACCCCGGTCGGCAAGACCGGCCCGTACTTGATCGTGCCGTCGTGCTCCACCATGAACAGCCCCTCGTGTGCCGTGACGAATACCTCCGGCAGACCGTCGTCATCGGCGTCGAGGACCTGCGGGATCGCATACTCGGAGATCGTCGGCCAAAGGTCCCACATCACCGTGCCGTCGTGATGGTAGGCGGCGTGCCCCGTCAGGACCTCCATGTCACCGTCGCCATCGAGGTCCACCCCGACACTGGCCTCCCCCTCGCCGATCGTGCCGTGGTAGGGCTTTTCCCACAACAAGGTACCGTCGTGGTCGTAGACCTCGTGGTTGAACACGATCTCCACGTCCCCGTCCGCGTCGAGGTCGTGCAGGGCCACGGCGCCGCTTTGCCGCCCCTGCACCGCCGCCGTGGTCAGCAGACCACTCGCCACATCCCCGTCCTTCGTATTCGTCCACTTGACGGTCCCGTCGTGCTCGAAAGCCTTGACACGAAAGGCGGGCCGGTAGGGATCCTGGCCGTCGTCCACCCAGGTCGTCACGATCTCCGGAAGCCCGTCCCCATCGATGTCACCGAACGCAGGCGTGGTGCTGCACGTCACCTTCTCGGACTTGGGGATCACGAAGTGCGGCGTTCCCGTCGCGCCGTCCAGGACGTGGATCTCACACACGTTGTTGTACCCGGACCCGATCACGACGACGACGTCCGGTGTGTCGCACAGGTCGATCTCGCCGTCTCCATTGTCGTCGGTGAAGTTGCCGACGAGCGGGGTCACCACCGAGGGAAGCTTCCCCTCGGGTGCGGCCTCGTCGGCCCCGTACGCCCACTGGATCGCGGGCTCGAAGCTGTCCGGTGGGGCCTTTTCGCCGCATTCGCCCACCGCGTCCATGCCATCGACCACCTTGCAGGTCGGCGACGGGTCGCCCGGCCCGCCGCCGTCGAGGATCGTCCCCACGTCGAACTTGGGGCCGGCGTGCGTCGTCGATCCCTCGCTTTCGCCTGCCGCCGTACCCCCGGCTGGACCACCCGCGGTCGAGCCCCCCGTGGCGGTGCCGGTGGCCGAGAAACCGTACGAGTCGGATGTGGCTCCGGCGCCGCAGGCCGTCGAGCCGAGGGCACAGGCAAGACACAGGACGGTGGAGCGTGGCGGCATGGGATCCTCCGACTTCGGTAGACCGCCCCGCGCCGCGAATCGATCACGCGCAAGCCGTAAAACGCGAGTCTCGGGCACCTGCGGCCGATTCGTCAGGGAGTCGGCTTCCGCGCGCGGCCGCCCCGGCCCTGCGGCATCAGCGCGTCGATCTCCGCGAGCCACGGGTGCTCGGGCGGCAGGGACGCACGCACGATCCGTTCGGCCCGGCGAAGCAGCCGTCGGGCGAGGGCCGGCTCCGCCCGGGCCAGGTGCACCCGGGCCAGGTTGATGAGCGCCAGCGCCAGGTCGGGGTGATGCGGGCCATAGAGGCGCTCGAGCCCGGCAACCGCGGTCTTCTGGTACGCGAGCGCTTCTGCGAGATCCCCTTGCAACCGCGCCACCTCGCCCAGGTTCGTGGACAGGCCCCAGCGCATGGGGTGGTCCTCGCCGTAAGCCGCGCGGGCCCCCGCGAGCGCAGCCTCGAGTTCCTCCCGCGCACGATCGAATCGCCCGACCTTCCGCAGCAAGGTGGCGAGGTTGTTCCGGGTGGCGATCACCTGCGGGTGGTCGGGCCCGAAGGCGGCCAGCAGCGCCCGCAAGGCATGCTCGTACGCCGCCTGGGCACGGTCGTTTCGTCCCTGCGCCGCCAGCACGTTGGCGACGTTGACGCGCACGGGTGCGACCCGCGGGTGCATCGGACCGAGCGCCGCCTCGTAGATCGAAAGCGCGTGCTCGTAGAACGACTGGGCCTCGACCCAGTGGCCCTCCTTGAACGCCACGTTCCCCAGGTTGTTGAGCGACGAGGCCACCAGGATGTGATCGGGGCCGGTCTGCGCCAGGCGAAGGTCCATCGCCCGGCGATGGGCCGCCTCGGCGTCGCGGTAACGCCCCTGCGCCTCGAGCACCGCGCCCAGCACGTTCCAGTACTCGCCTTCGAGGTGCTCGGGCGAGCCGAGACGATGGATCTTGCCGGATGCGAGCGAGGCCCAACGATGGGCCTCGGGAAACCGGCCGACATCCCGGCCCACCACGTAGACGAGCTCCACCAGGGCACGCGCCGCCACGTCGTCGGCCCCGGTCCGCTCCGCGGCCTGCAGCGCCTCGTGCAGGCTCGACTCCGCGTCCGACCAGGCGCCGGTGGCTTCGAGGAGCTTGCCTTCGACGAGCCGCGCGGATGCCTCGAGGCGCGCATCGTCGCGGGCCTGCGCACGGGCGACCGCCCCGCGCGCGACCGCCAGCCCGTCCTCGTAGGCGCCCGCACGCTCCAGGGCACGGGCCCGCGCCAGGCGGGCCTCACCCTCGCGGTCGGCCGCCGGAGCGCCGGCTTCCTCCGCCACCGCCTGCACGACCCGGCGACCGTCGCACACACGCAGAGGCGGCAATGACGCCACCGCATACAGCGCGTCGTCCACCCCCGCCAGGTCGGCTTGCTCGACCACCCGCAGGACCTCCGCCAGATCGTACAGGCGTTCGTCGAGGCACGCCGTGATCGAAGCGGCGGCCCAGCCGCGCGCCCCTGCGCCGTCGCGGGCCCGGCAGGCCTCGGAGCGCCGTGCGCGCCAGTCGGCCGCGTAGCGATCGACGGCGGTCTCGATGCGCGACCACACCTCGGCCGCGCGCGCGGGGGCGGCCCGGGTCTCCACCAGGGACCGCAACCGCGCTCGCCTCCCTTCGTCCCATATCGAAGACAAGGCGGCATCCCCCTCCACCTCGCACGCGCCCGCCTGGGTGGCCCCCGGTGGGCGCCCCGGGAGCCCGAGCGCCGTCACACCGACCAGCGCGGCGACCGACGCCCAGCGGCGGCCCGGACGGGCGGTGGCACGGCGCAGGGCACGAAGCAGCGCGTGCATGTCCGGCCAGCGGGCGGCCGGATCCGGGGCGAGCCCGCGCAAGACCGCCTCGAGTACGCGCCGGGGCACGCGGCGGCGCGTCCGCGGAGGCGGGCGCACCGGGCGCCCGGAGACCTTCTGGCGCCGCAGGGCCGCCGGTGTGGCGCCGTCGAAGGGCCGCTCGCCGAACAGCCCCTCCCACAGCGCGATGCAGAAGGCGTACTGGTCGGCACGGGGGGTGACCTGGGCACGGTCGTGCTGCTCGGGGGCCATGTACGCCAGCGTCCCCACCGCGGCGACGGGGTCGGTGACGGTGTCGGACGCCCCCGGAGCTTGCCGGTCGGCGGCCGGCGGCGCCCCACCCCGTGACGCGGCCTTGGCCAGCCCGAAGTCCAACACGCGGGCGCGCCCGTCCGCCCCGATTACCACGTTCGACGGCTTGAAGTCGCGGTGCACGAGCCCGGCATCGTGGGCGGCGGCCAGCCCCCACCCGGCCTGGAGGAAGACCTCGACGACCGCCCGCCAGGAGCGCGTGCCGGCGCGCAGCCAGGCCGCGAGCGTCTGGCCCGACACGAGTTCCATGGCCACGTAGACCTGCGAGGCCCAGGTGCCGGCGTCGTAGACCGCCACGACGTTCGGGTGCGCCAGTTTCGCCAGCGCCCGGGCCTCGCGCACCAGCCGGGCGCGAGCGTCCGAGTCGTCTGCGGCCGCCGCCGCTGCCGGGCGCACCAGCTTGATCGCCACCTTCCGGTCGAGCTCGGGGTCGTGGGCGACGAAGACCACGCCGCCGCCGCCGCCGCCGAGCCGGTGCAGCAAGCGATAGCGGCCGATGCGGACACCGACCGTGGGCGCACCGAACAACCGGGCCTCGGCCTCGGCGATCCAAAGGCGCGCCTGGACGTCGTCGGACGGCGGGCGAAGGCCCGAAAGCAGGCCGTCGAGCCGACCGGCATCATCCATGGCCGGGACGATACCACGCGATCGCGCCCCAAATCGCGGTAGAATCGCCCCCTACGTGCCCCGCACACCCGACGACTTCGAACTCCTCGACGCCTGGCGCGCAGGAGACGAGCGCGCGGGCGGCCGGCTGT